>CAZEFM010000001.1:0-12890 GCA_964511575.1 uncultured Phycisphaeraceae bacterium
CGGCCAAGACGACGTGGTCGAACAGTTGCTGGCGGCCATTTTCACCCGCGGCCACTGCTTGCTAGAAGGCGTCCCGGGACTGGCCAAGACGCTGATGGTCAGCACGCTCTCGAGCATCCTTGACGTGTCGTTTAAGCGGATTCAGTTCACCCCGGACCTGATGCCGTCGGACATCACCGGCACGCAGGTGCTGGAGGAAGATGAACAGGGCCGCCGCAGCTTCCGCTTCGTCGAGGGCCCTATTTTCACCAACGTGCTGCTGGCGGACGAAATCAACCGCACGCCGCCCAAGACGCAGGCGGCGCTGCTCGAAGCGATGCAGGAGCATCACGTGACGGCGGGCGGCATGCAGCACGCGCTGCCGCAGCCGTTCTTCGTGCTGGCGACGCAGAACCCCATCGAGCAGGAAGGCACCTATCCGCTGCCCGAGGCACAGCTCGACCGCTTCATGTTCATGATCCGCGTGGACTATCCCACGGAGGCGGAGGAACTGGACATCGTGAAGCGGACGACATCGCGGCATGACGCTCGGCCGCAATCCGTGCTCAGTGCCGAGAAGGTGATGGAGATTCAGGAGCTGGTGCGTGATGTGCCGGTGGCGGACCATGTGATTCGCTACGCGCTTCGGCTGGTGCGTTCGACGCGTCTGCCCGCCAAGGGTGCGGCGGACATGCGGCCGGAGTTCATGAAGCGTTATCTCGCCTGGGGTGCCGGGCCTCGCGCCAGCCAGTATCTGATTTTGGCGGGTAAGGCGCGGGCGATTCTCAGCGGCCGCACACACGTGACGGTGCAGGACATTCAAAGCATCGCCCATCCGGTGCTGCGTCACCGCATCATCACCAACTTCAACGCCGAAGCCGAAGGCATCACGCCGGACGAGCTGATCGATCAGTTGCTTGAAACCGTGACGGTGGACGGCACGGACGCGAAGACCGCGGCAACGATGGAAACGGTGATGCGATGATGTGAATGCCGAATGACGAAATTCGAATGACGAAAGAAGTTCGAAGGTCGAAGTTCACAACGCCAGGCGGAGGTTGCCTGCTGATTCATCTTTCCGCATTCGAGTTTCGGATTTCCCCATGAGTGGCCTTTCGACTGATTACCTGTCACACGACACGCTGGCGGCGATTGCGCCGATTGATCTGCGTGCGCGGATGATCGTTGAGGGGTTGATGACGGGGCAGCATCGCTCGCCCTTTCAGGGGTTCAGCGTCGAGTTTGCCCAACATCGTCAGTACACGGCGGGTGACGACACGCGGTTTCTGGACTGGAAGGTGTTCGGCCGAACGGACAAGCTGTACATCAAGCAGTATCAGAAAGAGACGAACCTCGACCTGGTGATCATGGTCGATTCATCGGGTTCGATGGGTTACACCTCGTTGAAGGGGCAGGGATCCGGTGCGAAGGATGCGGGCCAGTGGCGCAAATATGACTGTGCGGCCTCGCTGGCGGCGGCGCTTTCGTACCTGGCGCTGCAGCAGCAGGATCGCGTCGGGCTGGTGATGTTCAGCGACCACATGCAGGCTGTGACGCGGATGAGCAACGCCCGCGACCACTGGCGCAGCATCATCGAGATCCTTTCGTCGGAGAACGTGGATGAGGACCGCGATGCGTTGATCGCCGGCGGACAGACGCAGCGCACCACCGACCTGGGCAAGCTGTTCGACCAGATCACCGCGAAGCTCGCCCGCCGCAGCCTGGTGGTGCTCATCAGCGACCTTTTCGACACACCCGAAGCGTTCGAACGCGGGCTCGCGCTGTTGCGCCATCGGCGACACGACCTGATGGTGCTGCAGACGCTCGATCACGCGGAGCTGACGTTTCCCTTCCGTTCGCCGAGCGACTTCATCGGCCTGGAGAACGAAGGCAAGCTGGGGTTGGACCCCGCGGCACTGCGTGAGGCGTACCTCGACTCGCTCAAGGCACACCTGCAGAAGGTGGAGGACATCACCCGTCAGTTCGGGTTCGATTACCTGCTGGTGGACACCTCGCAGAACCTGGGCGCAGCGCTGGGGCACTTCCTGGCGCGGCGGGCAGCAATGGCGAGCCGGGGCAAGCTGCGGAAGTAGCAGTGGAGCCACGGATGAACGCAAATCAACGCAGATAAGAGTATGGGAATGGGTTAACCACGGATCGCACGGGTGACACGGATGATGAAAAAGACGAGGGGTAAGACTCAATATTGTTTGCTTGTCTTGATCTGTGTGAATCCGTGTTCATCTGTGGCTGAATAAATGCATCTATCACTCGCACAAGTTGCTCCGATGTTTTCGACGGCTGCCCTGGCGTGGGCGGGGGCGGCGGCGATGGCGGTGCCAATCGCGATTCACCTGTTGACGCGGTATCGGCGTCGGCCTCAGGTGTGGGGGGCGATGCGGTTCCTTCTGGAGGCGTATCGTCGGCATCGCACGCGGTTGCAGGTGGAGCAGTGGGTGCTGCTGGCGGTGCGGTGCCTGATTCTGCTGGTGCTGGGACTGGCGCTTGCCGGGCCGATGCTCAGCGGCTGCGCGAGTTCGGCTTTGGGCACGCTGGCGGGCAGTGGTCGCATCGTGCACCTGGTGATCGACGACTCGCTGACCAGCCATGCGATGCAGCGCGAAGGCGAGCAGCGCTTCGAAACGTTGCGTGAGGCGGCGCTGGCGGTGGTGAACGGCTTGAACGTGGGCGACCGCGTGGCGGTGTGGCGGACGGCCCGGCCGAGCGAAGCGGTCGTCGCCCCAGCCTCGCTGGATCACGCTGGTGCACGTCAGGCGATTGAGGCGATGCAGCCGCGGTTCAGCCGGGCCGACCTTCCCAGCGTGCTGTCGGAGGTGAACACTTCGCTGAACGATCCGCAGGTGCGGGCGTTGGGTGCTGATCAGGTGTACGTGATCGTGTTGAGCGACTTTTCCCGCGCGAGCGTGAACCTGGAGCGGCCGGCGCCTTCGGAGCTTGCGGTGCTGGGCGAGCGGTGCAAGCTGTTTCTGGCTCAGCCGATGGATGAGCGGGGCAACGTGCAGATTGAAGCGCTTCGGCCGCGTCGGCACATGATCGTTGCCGACCGCGAGCATGCAACGGTGCCGGTGGAGCTTCGTCTGCGTCGCTTTGCCGATGAAGCGGGCGACCGGGTGACATCGATCGATGTGTCGGTCATCGGGCCGGACGGTCAGACGACGCACCAGGTTCAGCGTCAGCATCGCTGGGCGAGCGGTCAGAGCGAGGCGGCGGTGAATGTGGATGTGCCGCTGACCGATGCACTGCGTTCGGCGTCGGTCGAGGGTGAGGCGGGGGGTCGGGCCCTTGCGTTGCATGCCCGCATTGCCAGTGATGCGGCTGCGGATGTGCTGGCGGTGGACAACCAGGCGTGGTCGGTGGTGGATGTGCGCCATCGTGTGGCGGTGGGGTTGATCGACGCTCCAGGCGCGGGGCTGGATGGGTCGACCACCATTGAGCCGCGCCGGTGGCTGACGTTGGCGCTTCAGCCGTTCGAGGAGATGGGGGATGTTGGCCCCGGTCGGGTGGAAGTGGTGGATGTGCCTCCTGCTGCGGTGGAGGAGCAGCGTCTGACGGCGCTCGATGCGGTGATGGTGCTTCGACCCGATCTGCTGAGCGATGCGGGTTGGGGGGCGTTGGCGACCTATGCGAATCAGGGCGGGCTGGTGTGGTTCTTTGTGCCCGCGACGACGGAAGCGTCCAGCGGCGTGTGGGGGGCGAAGCTGGTGGAGCGGTTCGACTTGAACTGGCGGATCGGCATCGAGCCGATTCACGCCGGCCGACCGCGCAACGGCGGTGATCCGTTGGCGCCGGTGGCGGGCGATCGCTACTGGACGCTGCTGACCGAAGGCGAGCTTTCCGCGGTGCCTGAGCCGTTGCGATTGCTGGCGGCGGACTGGTCGGCACTGACGAAACCCATCCGGGTGACGCAACGGCTGGAGCTGGCGGTGCTGGGCGGCCAGGGCGCGGCGGAAAGCGTCTGGCTGCGACTGAACGATGAGGAGCGGTCGCCGCTGCTTGCTTCCGCGACGGTGGGCGATGGCCGGGTGATGATGCTCGGTGTCGCGCTCGACCCGGAGTGGAGCAACCTGCCGACCAAGCCGTTGTTCCTTCCGATGCTGCACGAAGCGTTGCGTGGCGTGCTGGGTGAATCGCCTCAGATGCGCCGCATGAGCGAGGGGCTCGTGGGTGAACGACCGCTGCTGGGTCGGCCGTGGGATGGCGCGCAGCGGCTGCAGTTGATCAGCGGGTTGGAAGCGGATGGAGAAGGCTCGTCGGCGAGTTTGATGCTGCAGCGTGGCGAGGGCGGCCTGTCGCCTGTCTCGCCTTTGAGCGCACCGGGCATCTGGGCGGCGGATCCGCGCACGGCAGGGCAGTTGCTGGCGGCGAATGTGGACGGCAACGGCGGCGACACGCGGCAGATCGATCCGGCGCTGCTCGAAGCATGGTTCAGCCCGGTGGGTGAGGTGAACTGGCTGGATGCATCGAACCCCGCGGCGGTGCTGACGGCTGAACCGACACGGCTGGCGCTGGGCTGGCCGTTGCTGGTGGCGGTGCTGGTGCTGGTGCTGCTGGAGACGGCGATGGCGCGCTGGTTCAGCCACGCGGTCGCCGCCCCACCCGGACCGGTCACCGTGGGACAGATGGCGGCAGTGGTGAGGAGAGCGAACTGAACGTTCAGCCGCCGATGCACGCGGATGAACACCGATGGGACAAAGCCGCACGACGGCGTGGCGTTGGTCATCGCGATGAACAATCGACCGGTCCCGTGGGCTTGAACTAAGAAACAGACACCCGCGTTTATCTGCGGCTCAAACAATGACGTTACTCGCTTCCATCTTCGATCAGCTCTTCGGGCTCCAGAATGTGAGCTGGTCCGATTCACGGACGGCACTGGGTTGGCGTACGGAGTTGCCAGCCTGGGCGTGGGCGCTGATCGTGCTGGCGGCGATCGGTCTGGCGGCGTGGAGCTATCACCGCATGCTCGGGCCACGCTGGGCGCGGATCGCGCTGGCGGGGGTTCGCGCGGCACTGCTGGTGGTGATTGCGGCGTTGCTTGCCGGGCCGATGCTCGTGCTGAATCAGGAGCGAGTCGACCCGGACTGCCTCATCGTGCTGGTGGACCGCAGTGCTTCGCTGGACATCAAGGACATGACGCTTGCCCAGCGGCAGGCCAGCCGGGACGAAGCGCTGCGTGAAGCGCTGTCGAAGCACGCGGACCTGTTCGGGCCGGAGAAACTCGGCGGCGAGCATCGCCAGATCCTTTGGCTGGGCTTTGACAGCTCGACGTACGAACTGGGCGGTGGCGGCAATCCGGGCGCGGTCGAGGGTGAAGCGACCGGCGAGGCGTCCACGACTGAATCGGTGGCGGTGAGCGACGAGGCGACCATGCTGGTGCCGGAGCTTGGCCCGGCTTCGGGGATGACGACGGCGCTTCGCACGGCAATCGATCAGGCGCTGCAGCGTGTGGCGGGCAGGCCGATCAGCGGGATCGTGCTGTTGACCGACGGCCGCAGCCCCGAAGCGACGGGCGCGGATGTGGTGCGACGTCTGGCGCAGCAGGGCGTGGGCGTTTACTCGGTGCCGCTGGGTGCGGACACCGCGCCGCTGGATTTCGCGATTGCCGACATCGAGTCGCCGGACAAAGCGTTTGTGAACGACATCGTGCCGGTGAACGTGTGGATCGAGGTGTTTCCCGCCGATGCGCAGGTGGACCTGTCGCAGGTGCGGGTGCGACTGATCGATGAGCAGACGCAGCAGGTGCTGGATGAGAAGCCAGCCGAATCGCTGCAGGAACCGGTGCGGCTGACGGCTCAATCGGAAGCGGTCGGCCAGGTGTCGTGGAAGGTGGAGATCGAGCATGCCGGCGGCACGGTGACGCAGCCGGTGGCGGAACTGATCACCGAGAACAACGAAGAGCTCGTGAGCATCGAGCTGGTGGATCGGCCGATCCGCGTGTTGTACGTGGAAGGCTATCCGCGGTGGGAGTATCGCTACCTCAAGAACATGCTGCTGCGTGAGGAGAGCATTTCGAGCAGCATGCTGTTGCTCAGTGCGGATCGCAACTTTGCGCAGGAAGGCGATGTGCCGATCACGCGGTTGCCGCAGGATGCGGAAGAGCTTGAGCCGTTCGACGTGGTGATTCTGGGTGATGTGCCTTCGAACTACTTCGGCGCGGAGCTGTTGACGCTGCTTCGCGATCACGTGGCGGTGCGGGGTGCGGGGTTGCTGTGGATCGGCGGGCCGGGCTCGACGCCACGCAGCTACGAGACGACGCCTCTGGCGGACCTGTTGCCGATGCGGTTGCCCGGCGCGGTGGAGCGGTTGAGCGGGTTGATGGGATCGGCCGCGCTGCGGATGAAGCCGACGCCTTTGGCGGAGGTGTACAACGTGATGCGGATGCAGACGATCGGCAGCGGCGTGACGGATGCGTCGCAGATGACGGTTGCCTGGCCCGACACGCTGCCGGCGTTGCACTGGGCACAGGATGTGGGGCCGCTCAAGCAGATTGCCGAGGTGCTGGCGGAGGGTCGGCCGGAAAACGATCTGCTTGCCGACAGCTCGGACAGCGAATCGGGCGCGCCGCTGATTGTGCGCATGCCGTACGGCGCGGGGTTGTCGCTGTACATCGCGACGGATGAGACCTGGCGTTGGCGTTACGGCCGAGGCGAGTTCTACTTCGAGCAGTTCTGGGTGCAGTTGGTGCGGATGCTCGGGTCCAACCGTCTGCAGCGTGACACCGGGCCGGCGAAGCTGATGGTGTCCAACCGTCGGGTGGAGCGTGACCGCGCGGTGGTGGTGGAGCTGGTGGTGCGTGACCCGGGCCTGATGCAGCGCAACGCATCGCGGATCGCGGTGGATGTGCTCCGCGCGGACGATCCGCAGGGCCAGCCGATCGAGCGGATCGAGCTTCTGCAGGACTTTTCCACCAGCGGCACATCGGCGCAGGACCTGGCGGGGGACGCGATGACGATTTCGCGCGGCCGGGTCTACCGCACGCTGTGGCAGCCGGCGACGACCGGCGCGCTGCGGCTGCGTGTGGTCGAACAGGGCATGGCGGAACTGGAACTGACCGATACGATCGAGGTGTACCACGGCGACGATGAGAAGCGGCAGCCGCTGCCCGATCACGATCGGCTGGCGACGCTGTCGCAGCAGACCGGCGGGCGGGTGATCGCACTGGAGAACCTTGAGGAACTGGCGGGCCTGATTCCCAATCGCCAGACGCGTACGCCCAACGACATTCGCGAACCCCTTTGGGACTCGTACGTTAGCCTGATCCTGGTCCTGCTTTTGCTGACCGTGGAGTGGGTGGGGCGTAAGGTAATAAGGTTGGTCTGAAGCATTGCGGCGGGTTGGCGTTGCCTGTCCATCCGAAGTCCGCAAGCCGAAATGGAACGTCGTCATGGAACATGTCAGCCGAAAGCTTACGCAACTGCGGCGGACCGCGCGGGCGATGCTGCTGGCGCAGCGCATCAGCCAGTGGGTGGCTGTTGTGCTGGCGGTGGTGATGGCGCTGGCACTGGTCGACTTCCTGCTGCGTCTGCCGGGATGGGGTCGGTTGATCATCGGCGCATCGCTGGCGGTGGTGGCGATCGGCTGGCTGGTGGGGCAGTTCATCGAAGCGCTGGGGTTCCGCCCGGGGTTGAGCACGCTGGCGCTGCGGGCGGAGCGCATCTTCCCGCAACTGTCGGGCATGCTTGCCACGGGGGTCGAGTTCGCCAGTGCGCGGTCGGGGAACGCATCGGGCGGTGCCGTGTCGGGCGATTCGCCGCGGATGCGGCAGTTTATCGAGGTGAGCCTGCACGATGCCGAAACGCGACTGTCCGGCGTGCCGCTGCATCGATTGATCGACCCGAAGCGCACGCTGCGCATGGCGACGGGGGCGGTGGTGGCGGTGACGGTGCTGGTGAGCCTGGTGGCGGCGTTCCCGGCTGAGGCGTCGATCGCGACGCAGCGCTGGCTGACACCGTTGGGCGACACGCAGTGGCCGCGCTGGACCGAGGTGAACAGCGATGTGCACGTGACGGTCTGGCCCACCGATGAGCCGCTGCCGATGCGGGCGACGGTGGACAAGGGGTATCGGCCGAACATGCGCACCAGCGTCAACTACCGGCTGGTGCACGGCGCGCACCTGGGGCGCTGGCACAACGCGCTCATGAACGATCAGGCCGCCAACACCGACAGCGCTCCCGGCACCGATGCCCGGCAGGGTCGCTTCGAGCGGATGATCGATCTGCCCGCGATGATCGAAACGGCGCAGCTCGCCTCCGCGGACGGCGCGATTGTCGAGTTCTATTTTGAAGCGGGCGACGACGCGACCGAACCGCAGCAGCTTAAGTTGATCGCGCGTCCGGCTGTGCGTTCGGCCACGCTGCACATCACCCCGCCGGATTACGCCGCCGACCTGATCGAACCGCAGCGCATCGCACTGGATCAGCAGTCGGGCCAGCGCGCAACCGCTGCGGCTCTGATCGGTTCAACCGTTCGCCTGGAGCTGGGGCTCAACAAGCCGATCCCCGTGAGCGATGTGACGGTGAGCACGCTCGCGCCGGGTCTTGGCGCGGATGCGACGGTTGCGTTCGATGCGCAGAACGCCCAGCGCGCGGATTCGGATGTGATCATCTTCGCGTTTCGGTTGAACGAGACGGTGGAAACGCCGGTGATGTTGGTGGATGAGCACGGGCTGACGAACGTTTCGGAGCGGCTGTACCGGATCGAAGCGATCGAGGACAAGCCGCCGGCCGTGACGATTGTCGCGCCGCCCGCCGATGAGGCGGTGCTGCCCACCGCGGTGATCGACCTCCGCGCGATGGCGCAGGACGATGTGGGTGTGCAGCGGGTGGCGTTGCACGCGGACCTGCCGCCGCAGGACGCCGCCGCCGGTGCGAATGCGAACGATGCCGATGGCAAGCCGCGCACGCGGAAGGACCTCGCCGAGGTGACGGGTCGCGATGCACGGCTGACGGTGGCGGATGAGCTGGATCTGGCGCTGCTGACGCTGCGCAAGGGCGATGTGGTTGAGCTGCACGCCGGGGCGCACGATGTGTATGAACTGGATGGCGAGCGCCACGAGGTGATGCAGGCGACGCCCCGTCTTTTGCGCATCATCGATGCGGCCACGCTTGAAGCGCAGATTCGCGGCGAGTTGGCGGGCGTGCGCCAGCAGGTGGTGCGGCTGCAGATGCAGCAGGCCGACCTTGCCCAAACCGAGGGCGATCAGGCGTTCATCGGTCAGCAGCAGGTGCAGCGTCGATTGGGTGACCAGACCGCGCAGATGCAGCGCCTCCAGCAGCGCATGCAGCGCAACCGTTTTCAGGAGCAGGGGCTCGAAACGCTGCTCAACGATGCGCAGGGGCTGCTCAACGAAGCGCAACAGGAATCGCGTGAAGCGATCGACCAGATGCAGCAGGCCGCACGCGAAGCCGAGGCCGACCGCCAGGCCCAGGCGGAGCAGCATCAGGTGCAGGCGCGTCAGCGTCAGGAGAACGTGGCGCAGAAGCTCGAGGATCTGGTGAATCTGTTGGATCAGGGTCGCGACGCCCAGGCGCTTCAGGCCCGGCTGCGTGACATTCTGCAGCAGCAGCAGAACCTTGCCGGCGACACGCGACAGATGCTGCCGCGCACGCTCGGCCAAACGCTCGAGCAGTTGAGTGAAGAGGACCGTGCGGCGTTGAACGATCAGGCCCAGCGTGAACGCGAGCTGGCGGCGCAGGCGGAGCAGTTGATCCGCCAGATGCACGCCACCGCCGAGGCGATTGCGCAGCAGGGTGACAACATCGATGCGCAGGCCACGGCGCAGTCCCTGCGTGAGGCGGCCGCCATCGCGCAGCGGCAGGGCCTGAACGAGCGCATGGAGCAGGCGGCGCAGAACACGCAGCAGAACCGGCTGTCGCAGGCGGGCAACGAGCAGAACGAAGCCATCGACGTGATGGAGCAGATGCTCAACGAGATGAACAACCGCGAGCGACGGCGGCAGGAGATGCTGCGCCGACAGCTGGCGAAGCTCGCCGACGCGATTGAAAAGCTCATCGCCCAGCAGAAGGTTCAGATCGAGCGGCTGGACAAAGCGCGGGAGTTGACGGGGCTGGATGAGCCGTTGGCGGCGTTGCGTCGCAACACGATGAGCGTGGAGCAGTCGGCCCGCGATGTGCGTGAAACCGTCGCCGTCGCCGATGTGCTGGTGCAGGCCGCCGAGGCGCAGGGTCAGGGCATCCTCGCGCTGCGCAGTCAGGATCGTGAACCCGCCGTCCAGGCCGAGGCCCTTGCGCTGGAGAAGCTCGAGCAGGCGCTCAAGCTGACGCGCGAGTTGCAGCAGCAACAGGCCCAGGAACAGATGGCGCAGCAGCGCGATGAGCTGCGCAAGGCGTACGAACGGCTGGCGAAGGAAGAGGAAGCGCTGCGACAGCGCACCGCGGAGTTCGTCGCGTTGGAAAACCTCAACCGTCGGCAGCGGGCGCAGTTGAACGAACTGGCCGCCGAGCAGGCGCGCATCCGTGAGGAAGTGAACGCGATTCGGGAGAAGGTGAGCGAGACGCTGCTGTTTGAGCATCTTCACGCCCGCATCGATGATCGATCCGGCGCGGTGGCGGATGCGATCCGCGATGCGAAACTCAGCGACCGCATTGTCATCGATCAGGACTACATCACCAACGCGCTGCTGACGATGGCCAAGGCGCTCGAGGAAGCGCAGGACGAGGACGATTTCGCTGGTCAGCAGGGCGATCAGGGTGGTGGTGGCGGTGGAGGCGGTGGCACGCCGCCGCTGGTGCCGCCGGTGGCGGAGCTCAAGGCGCTGCGCGGCATGCAGGAGCATGTGTACGAGCGCACCCGTCGGGTGGCGGGCGACGGCGACAAGCCCGTCTCCAATGAAACGCTGATGGAGCTGGCGACGGAACAGCGCGAGCTGCCCGGGCTGGCGGAGCGGCTGATCCAGAAACTGCAGCAGCAGTGAGATTCGGTCACGAAAAGGCACCCAAGGGCACAACGACATTCCGGGGAACATTGCCCCGTGTGTTCACGGTTGAGAATGGACAGGAGCGCAGCGATGGCTGGTCGCAGGACATGGAAAACGGTGTTGCTGGTGGCGGGCGGGGCGTTGCTGTTGCATGCGCCGTTGCACGGTGAGGATCAGCAGCCGACGCTCGACGACCTTTTGAACCTGCCGCGTGGCCAGCAGCAGCCCGCCGAGGAAACCCCCGCCGAGCCGGAGGACAAGACGCCTCTGGAGCGTTCGGTCGAGAAGCGGCTGACAGCCGAGGAAGCGGCGGACCTCTTCAAGCAGTTGATCCGCGACATGGACGATGTGGCGGACCGGCTGGGCGTGAAGCACGATGCCGGGTTGGCGACGCAGCGCAAGCAGGAGGAGATCCTGTCGAAGCTGGATCAGGTGATTGCCACGGCTCGTCAGCAGCAGCAGCAGGGTGGCGGCGGGGGAGGCGGCAGCCAGCAGCAGGCCCGTCAGCAGGACCCCGGCGCGGGCGATCCCGCCGCTCAGCAGAATCAGCAGGGCGAGGGTCAGGCTGGCGAGCAGGCCGGGGCGGGCGAGAACCAGGACAATTTCTCACCGGGCAACGTTCGTGCGGGCGACAATGAAGATCGGGCGATGAATGAGAACCGGGTGGAGTGGGGCAGCCTTCCGCCGCGCCTGCGCGATGAACTGCAGCAGGGCTTCGGCGAGCGCTTCAGCCCGATCTATCGCGATCTGACCGAGGCGTATTACAAGCGGCTCGCGGAAGAGGGGAAGTGAGTGGGAGGGGTCAGGGTCTGGGGCCGGGGGTAGAGCACGACGGTTCAGCGACCGGGAAGGTGGATGGCATGCGAAGGCAAGTGATACTTCTGATCGCTCTGGTGGGTGTGTTTGGCGTATTGGTGGGTACTGAGCCGACGACGAGCCGTGCCGCCGAGGAGGGTCGCGGCGCGGAAGCGGTCGACTTCGTCGAGATCACCGAGGAGATGCGTGAATCGGTGCAGAAGGGGCTGAAGTACCTTGCCGCGTCGCAGGCGCCCGATGGCAGCTTCGGCGGGGATCGTTACGGCCGACATGCCGGCATCACCGCGCTGGCGTGCATGGCGTTCATGGCCGATGGACATATCCCCGGTCGCGGGGAGTATGGCCGAAACGTCGAACGCGGACTCAACTTCGTCCTCCAGTGCGCGCAGGAAACCGGACTCGTCGCGGCGGACACATCCCACGGCCCGATGTACGGCCACGGGTTCGCCACGCTGTTCCTCGGTGAGATCTACGGCATGACCGGCGACCAGCGCGTGCGCGAAGCGCTCGTCAAAGCGGTGCGGCTCATCGTCAACTCACAGAACGCTGAGGGTGGCTGGCGCTATCAGCCCATGCCGCTCGACGCCGACATCTCCGTGACGATCTGCCAGATCATGGCGTTGCGATCGGCACGCAACGCGGGCATCAGCGTGCCTAAGGAAACGATCGACAAGGCGGTGGCGTATGTGCGGCAGTGCCAGAACCCGGCCGATGGCGGGTTCCGCTACATGCTCAACGCGGGTGGATCGGCCTTCCCCCGCAGTGCGGCCGGTGTGGCGAGCCTCTATTACGCGGGGATCTACGAGGACGATGCGCTGGACAAGGGGCTGGGCTACCTCAGCCGCACGCGCAACAGCATCCGCGCATCCGGCGGGCACTACTACTACGGCCACTACTATGCCGTGCAGGCGATGTACCTGGCGGGCGGCAAGCACTGGGCGGAGTATTTCCCCTACATCCGGCAGGAGCTGATCACCAACCAGCAGGCCGCGGGCAACTGGACCTCCAGCCACGGCGAACAGTACGCCACCGCCATGGCACTGCTGATCCTGCAGGTCCCCAACCGCCTGCTGCCGATCTTCCAGCGGTAACGGGCAACCGAACCGCGAATGCACGCTGATGTTGAACCACGAAGAACACG
>CAZEFM010000001.1:12990-116014 GCA_964511575.1 uncultured Phycisphaeraceae bacterium
GTGTCCTTGGTGGTTCAATCGTCAACCCATTAGCGTGTATGCGCGTTATTCGCGGTTCTCCGCCAGGGATTTCTCCCGAGAGGGATGTGATATGAAGTATTCGCTGCGATGGGTGGTGGGTCTTGCCGTGGTGTGGCCTTGGGTGGTGGCGTCGACGGGGTGGGCGGTGACGCCGGCGATGCTGCTGGGGCCGGACCTCGAGGCGAAGCGGGTGACGGTGTCGAGTCTGCGCGATGGTCAGTTGTCGGTGTTCGATGCGAACCGGACGCTGCAGACATTGATGCCGGGCCAGTATCTGCAGTTGCGGTTCGTGGCGGATGACGATGCCAATGCGGCGGGCGAGGTGGTGGCTTTCCAAATTGCGGGGGATGATCCCGAGGCAGCGCAGGCGGAAGCCGGCGCGGCGACGAATCAGGCGAACCTGCCGCCCAATCTGCCGCCGGAAGTCCGTATGCAGCTCATGCTTGCCCAGCAGGCGCAGCAACAGGCGTTGATCGAGCGGGCGCGTCGGAACGCCCTCAACGCCGCCGCCGCCGCCGAGGCTGATAATGCCGCCGCCGAGGAAGCGAACCCTCAGGCCGCCGCCCGCGCGGTCGCCACGACCTGGCTGGAACTGGTCGATGGCAGTCGGCTGCCCGGTGTGCTCGCGGGCTTCGATGAAGGCGGGCAGATCATCCGCTGGACCCACCCGGCGCTGATCGACGAAGCCAGAGTCGACCTCGACCGCATCGCGACGCTCTCGTTCACCGGCCCGGCCCCCGCGCAAAGCGGCCAACCCGCCGCCAACGACCGCATCACCCTCGGCAACGGCGACCAATTGGAGGGCTTCGTCCTCGCCATTGATGAGAAGGGCATCCAGTTGCAGGTCGACGGCGCCGATGCCGCCACGACGCTGCCGCTCGACCGCGTCGCGCTGATTCGCTTCGCCAACGCGCGTCAGCCGCGTGCCGATCATCACGCCATCACGCTTTCGGACAACACCCGGCTGCTGGCATCGAACCTGACGATCGAGTCGGACATGCTGGCGATGACGGGCGTGCTGCCGGGTCGGCCGCAACTCCTGCAGACCATTCCGCTGGAGCAGGTGCGTCGCATCGACTTCGCCGGCGGGGGTGTGCAACTGCGTGAACTGGCGGAGCAGCCCTGGCAGGTGGCATCGGGCGGAGAGGTGTTCGGCCGATCGGTTCCGCCACGGGTGCGTGACGGAGCGCTGCGGCTGCATGCGCCGGTGCGGGTGGCGTTCGAGCTGCCCCCCGGGACGCAGCGCGTGGCCGCCACCGCAACGCTTGATGTGGACGAGGGTGCAACGCGGTCGGCGGCGGCGTGGGCGGACCTGGACCTGATCGTCCAGCTCGACGGCCGGGAAATCGCCCGCCACCACTTCGATCCGGACCACCCCACCATGCAACTGAACTTCGCCGCCACTTCCGGCGAACTAACGTTGGAACTCGACGTCGCGGCGAACGGCCCGATCATGGACCGGCTCCGCATCACCGACGCGGTCGTTCTCACCCGCAAGGAATGACCGCCAACCCACAACGCTTCTCAACCTCGCTTGCGGCTGCTGCGCCTCCATGACCCGCTCCACCTCACCATCCTCCGCCGGCTCCGACCATCCACCTTCGGCACATCCAAGCAACGGCCAGGGACATCCCCCCGCCGAAGCGCCCATGCCGCAACCGCCCACCGAGGACTGGCCAGCCGAACGCATGTTCGTCAACCGTGAACTCTCCTGGCTGCAGTTCAACCGTCGCGTGCTGCACGAAGCGCTCGATGAACGCACGCCGCTGCTCGAACGGTTGGGCTACCTGGCGATCTTCACCTCCAACCTCGATGAGTTCTTTCAGAAGCGCATCGGCGGGATCAAGCGCCAGATTGCTGCGGGCGTCATCACCCGTTCGCCCGATGGTTTGAGCCCGCAGGAACAGCTCGCCGCCGTACGCACCGCGGTCATCGACATGCTGCAGGAGCAGGCCGAGTGCTTCGTTCGCGTCATTCGTCCCGCGCTGACCCAGCGCAACATTCACCTGCTCACATGGGAAGAGCTGACCGAGCGTGAGATCGAAATCGCGCGCGACTATTACCGCAAGAACCTCTTCCCGGTGCTCACGCCGTTGGCGGTCGATCCGGGGCACCCGTTCCCCTTCATCAGCAACCTGAGCATGTCGTTGGGCGTCCGGCTGCGCGCGCCGGGATCGGTGACGGGTTCAAGCGATGAGGACGATGCGGAGATCCAGTTCGCCCGCGTCAAGGTGCCGCAGCTTCTGCCGCGTTGGGTGCAGCTCATTGACCCGCAGGCGCAGCCGGGTGAAGGCCCTGCGAGTTATCGTTTCGTCCATGTCGAGCAGATCATCCGCCACAACCTTGATGATCTTTTCGAAGGCATGATCATCGAATCGGTCATGCCCTTCCGCGTCACCCGCAACGCCGATGTCGAGCGCGACGAGGAGGATGCGGAGGATCTGCTCGAACTGATCGAGCAGGAGCTGCGCGATCGCCGATTCGCCGCGGCGGTGCGGTTGGAGGTGGGGCCCAACCCCGACCCGTCGATGGTGCGGCTGCTGATGGAGCAGCTCGAACTGGAGGCGAACGACGTGTACCAGTTGCCCGCGGAGCTCGACTACACCGATCTGTGGGCGGTGCACGATCTGAACATGCCCGAGTTGAAGTTCCGCCCGCACACACCGGTGGTGCCGCCACGATTGGCGGATGAGGATGCGGACATCTTCAGCATCATCCGTGGCGGTGATGTGCTGGCGCATCATCCCTATGAATCGTTCAGCGCAAGCGTGGAGCGGTTCATCCGTGCCGCCGCCAACGACCCCAAGGTCATCGCGATCAAGCAGACGCTTTATCGCACGAGCACCGAATCGCCCTTCATCCCCGAGTTGATCCGCGCCGCCGAGGCGGGCAAGCAGGTCGTCTGCCTCGTCGAGATCAAGGCCCGGTTCGATGAGGAGCGCAACATCCGCGTCGCGCAGATGCTCGAAAAAGCGGGTGTCCACGTGGTATACGGCATCGTCGGGCTCAAAACGCACACCAAAACCTCGCTCATCGTCCGTCACGAAGCCGAGGGCATGCGCGCCTACGCGCACATCGGCACGGGCAACTACAACTCCAAGACGGCACAGCTCTACACGGACCTGGGGCTCTTTACCTGTCGGCCGGAGATCACCGGCGAACTGGTCGAGCTGTTCCATTACCTCACAGGCCTGAGCCTCAAACGCGACTTCAAACACCTGCTCATCGCGCCGGTCAACATGCGGCGGCGCTTCGAACAGATGGTCGACCGCGAGATCGAACACGCCGCGGCCTGGAAAGCGCGCGGGGGCGATCCGGACGATCCCGATCGGCCGCGCATCATCGCCAAGATGAACAGCTTCGAGGACCGCGCCATGTGCCGAAAGATTTACGAGGCGAGCTGTGCCGGCGTGCGCATCGATCTGGTGGTGCGCGGCTTCTGCTCGTTGCGGCCGGGCGTGCCGGGCATGAGCGACAACGTCCGCGTCTCCAGCGTCATCGGCCGCTTCCTCGAACACTCGCGCATCTACTACTTCCACAACGCCGGGCAGGGCGAGTATTACATCGGCTCAGCCGACTGGATGTACCGCAACCTCAACAACCGCGTGGAATGCGTCACGCCCATCGTCGATCCGATCCTCAAGGCCAGGCTGCGTCAGATTCTCGATGTGATGCTCGACGACCAGCGCTCCGCGTGGGACATGCAACCCGATGGCAGCTACATCCAACGCCGCCCCGCAAACGACGACCCCGATGCGCCCGGCACCCACGCCCGCCTCATCCAACTCACCCGCGACGCCGCCAGCACCAAACGCGACAAATCCTTCTGAAAGGCGAACCGCGAATGAACGCTGATACAAGCGAATGATTGAACCACGAAGAACACGGAGGACACCAAGGAAGGCAATGATGCAAGTTGGGTGAGAAACCCAAAGAATTGCTGGTGTCTTTGGTGTCCCTGGTGGTTCCATTCCCCACTTGATTAGCGTCCATCAGCGTTCATTCGCGGTTCTGCCTTTATCCGTGGTCAACCTCCCGCATCCATGCCCATTGTGCAGCGATGCCGGATTCGAGCGTGGTCGTCGGGCGGTAGCCCAGTTCGGATTCGCTGCGTGTGAGGTCGGCCCAGGTGCGCGACACATCGCCCACCTGCATCGGCTGCTGATCGATCGCCGCCTTTTTTCCGGTGACGCGTTCGATCGTTTCGATCATCTGCGACAGGCTCACCGGGTGCGATCCCCCCAGGTTCCACACGCGATAGCCCATCGTCACATCGATGCGCTGCATCGCGCGGGTGATGCCGTTGACGATGTCGACGATGAACGTGTAGTCGCGACATGTTGAGCCGTCGCCGAACATGGGAATGGGTTTGCCATCGCGCACGCGTCGGAGGAACTTGCTGATGGCAAGGTCCGGTCGTTGGCGCGGGCCGAACACGGTGAAGAACCGCAGACACGCGATGGGCAGCTTGTGCACGTGGTGATAGGTGTGGCAGATCAGCTCGCCCGCTTTTTTCGTTGCGGCATAGGGGCTGATGGGGTGATCGACGCGGTCCTCCTCGGCGAAGGGCACCTTGTCGTTGTTGCCATACACGCTGGAGGACGAGGCGAAGATGAATTTGTCGCAGCCGTGCGCAACTGCGGCGTCGAGCAGGTTGACGGTGCCATCGAGATTGACCGCGGTGTAGTACGCCGGCTTTTCGATGCTCGGCCGCACCCCCGCCATCGCCGCCAGATGCACGATGATCGTCGGCCGATGCTCCGCGACGATGCGCATCATGGCATCACGATCGCGAATGTCCGCCTCGATCAGCGTGAACCGCTTATCGCGCTTCGCATCGGCGATGTTCCGCTCCTTCAGCGCACGGTCGTAGAAGTCGCAGAAGTTGTCGACCCCCACCACGCGCTGCCCCTCCGCCAACAGTCGATCGCTCAAATGCGACCCGATAAACCCGGCAGCGCCAGTGACAAGAATGGATGCGGATTGCGTCATGAAACTTTAGCCCTGGTTGCGGAACCGCGAATGATCGCGAATACACGCTAATGGGTTGAAGATTGAACCACCAGGGACACCAAAGGCACTAAGAATGACTTGAGTTGAAAACTTTCACGATTTCTCACCCAACCTGTTTCATTTGCCTTCCTTGGTGTCCTTTGTGTTCTTCGTGGTTAATTCATCAGCGTTCATCAGTGTTCCCCGTGATCCGTGGTCATTTCAGCCAGTCGAGGAGTTGAGGGGCGAAGTAGGTGATGATCAGGTCGGCGCCGGCGCGGCGGATGGCGTAGGTGACTTCCAGTGCCGCGGGTTTCAGGTCGAGCCAGCCGTTGGCCGCCGCGGCGTGGAGCATCGCGTATTCCCCGCTCACGTGATACGCCGCCACCGGCACATCGCACGCCTCACGCACCTGGTGGATGATGTCCAGATACGCCCCGGCCGGTTTCACCATCACCATGTCCGCGCCTTCGGCGAGGTCCGTCGCCAGTTCGCTGCGCCATTCCCTGCCGCGTCGATAATCCATTTGGTAGCCGCACCGATCGCCAAACCGCATGCCGCCGCCGCCCGCCTCGCGGAACGGGCCGTACAGGTTCGATGCGTACTTCACGCTGTAGGCCATGATCGGCGTCTGCTCGAAACCGGCATCGTCAAGTGCCGCGCGAATCGCCGCCACCTGACCGTCCATCATGCCCGACGGCGCGACGACATCCGCGCCGCTTTCCGCCTGCATCACCGCCGTCTGCGCATACAGCGCCAGCGTCCGATCGTTGTCGACCGATGCCTGCACGTCCCCGCCTTCATGCCTCGGTGTGTTCCCTTCCAGCACCCCACAATGCCCGTGCCGCGTGTACTCGCACAGGCAGAGGTCGGCATACATCACGACATCCAACCCCGCGTCGCGCACCGCGCGCAGCGTGCGGTTCACCGGCGCATCGGGTGATCGGGCGTAGCTGCCCTCATCATCCTTTTTGTTGTCGGGCGTCACGCCGAAGAGCAGAAACTGCCGCAGGCCGCGTCCGCTGAGTTCGCGGATCGTCGCCACCGCCTGCGTCACCGGCAACTGCGCGATGCCGGGCATCGAGGATATCGCCACCGCTTCATCCGCATCGCTCACGAACAGCGGGTAGATCAACTGCGCAGGCTGCAACGTCACGTCGGTCACCGCATCCCGCAGCAACCGACCCCGCCGCAACCGCCGCAACCGCGTGACCTGTCGTTTCGATCGTTCCATGGGGACATGATAGCGAGGGGGAGGGAGCGGCGAAGGGGCGGAAGCACGAAGGCGTGGAGGCACGAAGGGATGGAGGGATCCATCCAACATTCTCCCTGTGCGGGCATCGGGGCGATTCCGAAGGTGACGCTGTGTGTGGCGTAACCGTTGATTCCGCTTTGCACGACACGCTACGTTCGGGAGGTAAGTACCTCTTTCCACAGGAGACTCGACATGTTGAAGCGAATCGCGTCCGGCTTGTTCATGCTCGCCCTGCTGCTTGTGCCCGCGGCGTGCAACACCATCGAAGGTGCCGGGGAAGACATCGAGGCGGCGGGTGAAGGCATCAGCGAAGGCGCCGAGGAAACCCAGCGCGAAATGCGACGCTGATCCGGCGAAGGCGGGGCGCGGTCGATGTCGCTCGGCCGCGCCCGAATCGCCATCACCATCGAGCGCCATCGCATCGATCACGTACGACAAACACGCGGCACCTCGACAAACACCGCCATCGTCCACACATCCGCCGTTACAATGGACACGCATCCAAGGGCGGTAACCGTGTCATGTCCGATGTGCCTCGTCCACCCAGGCTGTCCAGCCAGGGCATTGCCCCCGATTCCAGGCTCTGCTGGGACTGCAATTACGATCTGCGCGGATTGACCCAACCCGTCTGCCCGGAGTGTGGCCGGACGTTCGACCCGCGCGACGCCACTACCGTCAACTGCGGCGACCCGGTCGGCCCGATCGCACGAATGTTCCTCAAGCCGATCGGCTGGACATTTGCGCTGGTGATGGCGGTGCTGTTCCTTGCCACGCTCTGGCGGGCGACACACCCCGCGTTCTATTACCCCTCCACGGCCGCCAGCATCATCATCGTCTGGCTGATCGTCTGGAGCGTTTATGGTGTGCGCGCGACGGCCGCCGACGAGGTGGCGCGACGCTACGGCCTGTGCGAATTGCCGAGCCGACGCAAAGCAAAGATTCACCTGCTCATCGCCACGGTGATCGTCACCGCCATCCTGAGCATGAAGCTGCCGCTTTATCTGGGGTTTGTCACGGCACGCGGCGAACTGGACCGTATCGCGCACGATCTCACCGCGGAGCAGCCGATTGTCATCCAACTGCCCCGCCGTGCCGGAATCTATCGCGTGGTCCACGTGGAGGACTTGAGCACGTCAGATTCCACCTTCGTTGTGCTTTATCTTGAGAAAGACGCCTTCTTCATCTACAGCCCGGGCGGCCGAAACGACTGGTACGACGAAGGTGCCAATGGACACCTCGCAGGCCCGTGGTACTGGTTCGCCGACTGAACGCGGGCACGATGCATCCACCGCGTTTGAACCAACATCCCAGCCCGTGGATACTTTGTGTGATTGATCACGTGACACGGAGGTTGCCATGATCAGACGTTGGGTGATGTTGTTGGTATTGGCGGGGGTGACGCTGTTGCCTGTGGGGTGTCACACCGTGGAAGGGTTCGGCCGGGATGTTTCCGCGGCGGGTGACACGGTGAGCCACACTGCCCGGGAGACGCGCGAAAGCCTGGAGATCGATTGAGCGCATCGCTCACGTTTCGTCGGCGGCGGGCGGGTCGATGGGCAGGAGGATGGTGAAGTCGGTGCCCCGGCCGAGTTCCGTGTGCACCTGCACCGCGCCGCCGTGCTCCTCGACAATGCGCCGCGTGGTGGGCAGGCCAAGGCCCGTGCCGCTGGGCTTGCTGGAAAAGTAAGGCTGAAAGATTTTGGCGAGCGTCTGCTCGTCGATGCCCGGCCCGGTGTCGATGACGTGGATCAGCGCATCGCCGCCATGCCGATCGACACGCACGAACAATTCGTTCGCCCCGCCGTGTGCCACTTTCCCCTTCTCCCGCGCGGTGCGCATCGCCTGCGTGGCGTTGATGAGCAGGTTCAGCAGCGCCTGTTTCAGCAGTGACGGGTCGGCGCTCACCACCATCGGGCTGCCGTACGGCTGCGTGCGAATGGTGATGCCCGCCTGCGCCGCCTGCGGCTCGAAGAAATCGACCAGTTCATCGACCAGCTCGTTGAGGTTTGTGGCGGTGCGGTCGAGGCGAATCCGCCCGGCGAAGCGCAGGAAGTCTTCGAGAATGTCGCGCAGCCGATGCGTCTCACGGGTGAGCGAATCGAAGCGGCGTTGCAGTCGGTTGACGCGGTCGTCGGGCAGCGTGCCGGGCGGCGACTGATGCACCAGGTCGGCCAGGTCCTCCTGCACCAGTTGCAGGTTGAGGCCGATGGTCGAGAGGGGGTTTTTGATCTCGTGCGCCAACCCGCCGGTGAGCGTGCCCAGTTCCGCCAGTCGTTCGTTGGCGCGGGCGCGCTGCTCGAGTCGACGCACCCGCCGCTCCGTCCGCTTGGCGACCACCATCGCCAACGGCACCGTGAGCAACACCCCCGCGGCAATGCCAAGAAAGAACCAGGCCATGGCGAGGATTATAGAGCCGCCCGCGATGGTCACACACAACCTGCCGGGCAATGCCCAGCATCAAGTGCATCACCGCGGCCATCCCCACGCATCAGGGTGTGCCCGCGGTGACTTCCACCCCTTCGCGGAAGGTGATCGACTCGATCACCGCCTCGCCGTACCGCGCCCAAAGTTCGTGGGCGGGCTTTTCGTGTTCGCGGCGGGGCAGCTCAAACGTGACAACGCCCACGTTCAGTTCCATCGACGCGAACGAGCCAAGCGAGCCCGGCCGACTGCCCAGCTTCTTCACCGGCAGGCCGCTCAACTCCGCCAACCGATGCGCGAGCGATTCGATCGGGCCGTCGTAATCGATGCATGCCAGCGGCTGATGGAAGGAGATGATGCGCGTCGGCTGCCATTCGAGGATGAGGTTGTGGATGAGCAGCGCCTCGGGCTCGCTCAGCGGTGCTTCGCCGTGCGCGGGGCGTTTGGTTCGGTTGGGCGCGGGGAAGTTGCGGTTGAGGTCGACGCCCTGCGTGTTGCCGCGCAGCGCCATCGCGAAGCCGTCCGGGTTGGCGACGGGAACGATGATGACCTGCCGCCCATCGAGCAGTTGCGGGTGGTGACGCAAATGGTCGAGCAGGTAGAAGCAAAGCGGCGTGCCCGCCGGCTCGTTGCCGTGAATCGTCGCCATCACGAGCGTGACCTCGGGCCCGTTGCCGAGGATGTACGCTTCGATCGGCCTTCCCTCGACCGACTGCCCCAGCTCCAGGCACAGCTCGGGCGGGCCGCCGGCGTCCTCCGGCTCAACGGTCTCCTCCGCCAACCGCTGCACCTCAACGGGGGCGGGCACTTCCTCGGGGGCCACCGCCGCAGCGCGATCCACCGCGCGAGGCCCCGTCGAACAACCCGCCAACACCATCAACACGCACCCGATCGCACGACCAACCCACCCACGTGACGACATGGCGATTCCTCCGTGAAACGCAAACGCACGAGCCGGCAGTATACCGGGAACACACACCGTTCTGACAACACTTTGTCTTGACGCCGTCCGCCCAACACGGACAATGGCTGGTCTGATGTTCCGCAAGCGTATTGCATGGGGAGGTATTGTCGCGCTGCTGCTCATGTCGAGCGGTGTGGTGCAATGGGCGCACCAGGCGACGGATCATCACCCCGCCGGTCATTCGCACCTGACCGGTGCCCATGCCGATCACCACCACCACCACACGCACCACCCCGTAACGCCTTCCGACCATCACCCGGTCGATGATGACTGCGGGCTGTGCCATCTGATCCACCATTTTGCCGGCGTGCCGCTTATCGCTGCGCCGCTGTCCGTGCCGCTTGCGCTGCAAAGCACGCACGCAACCGTCGCCGCACAGCAGCCGACGCTGTCGGTGACGCTCAACGGGGCCGGCCCGCGCGCTCCGCCTGTCCACATCTGACATTCCCGCATCAACCTTTGACTTGTCACCCACGACCCCGCCGGGGGATCGGGGCGGTGTGCTGCGTTGGCCCATCGCGCGAGGCGATGACCCGTTGCCGCGCCATCACCGCCGGTTGATTCTTCTGCTTCAGATAAGGAAGGCGGTTGCCATGCGCAACGTCTGTCGGTTCGGGTCGCGCCACGGCTGCGGCTTCACGTTGATCGAACTGTTGGTGGTGATCGCGATCATGGCGTTGCTGATCGCGCTGCTGTTGCCGGCGCTCAGCCGGGCGCGCGAGGTGAGCCGCGGCTCAGCCTGCCTCAGCAACATGCGCCAGCTCAGCATCGCCACGCTCACCTACGCCCACGACCACCGCGACGAACTACCCGCCGCCACCATGGGCCACGGCACCACATCGCACGGCGACGAGCAGGGAAGCTGGTTCTTTACCCTGCGGGACTACGGCAACACCACGCTGCTGCCCATCTGCCCCAGCGACGAAAGCCCGCACTTCCGCGAGCCCGAACCGACCACCGGCCGACGCCGTCGCACCAGCTTCGGCTCCAACTACTTCCTCTCCGGCGAACTGCCCGGCTACGCACCGTATCGCTCGCTCACCGCGATCGGTCGGCCGAGCAACACCATCTTCGCCGCCGAACTCGCGCCCACCGGCGAGTACGCCGCCGCCGACCACGTGCATGCCGACCTCTGGCTGGTCAACACCGAAGCGCAGGCGCGCCGCATGGTCGCCATCGATCAACACAACGACCGCGCGAACTACACCTTCCTCGACGGCCACGCCGGCGTCCACGACCTCCACGATGTCTACCACGTCGGCCCGGGCAGCACCCCCGGCAACATCCGCTGGGTCCACAACCGCTGGGATCCCAAAGTCGGCTTCTGATCCCGACAAACCATTCCAACGTTTTCACAAACCCTCTTTTGAGAAAGGAACCCTCATGCATCGCATCACAAACAGCATCATCATTGGCCTCGTCGCCTGCGTGCTGACCCCCGCCATCGCGCAGGCGCAGCACAGCGACGACATCGAAGTCGGCAAAAGCGCAGCGGGGCGGTTGGTGGTGAAAGGCGACTTCGATGAAATCTTCGAGCTCTCACCCATTGCCGAGGGCGGACTGATCGGCGGGTGGTCCGCCAACGAGCCGGGCCTCGATGCGATCGGCGAAGATGAAAGCGATGAATTCCTCTCGCTGCTGGGGGAGGGGCGACTCATCGCGCTGAATATCGTCGAGCTGTCGCCCGGCCTGGTGCTGCGCGATCCGCTCAACCTCGCGGAACTGACGTCGCAGACGCCCCTGCCGACCAACCTGCACTGGCACCCGCTGTTCCACGTGGAGGGGCCGGCAAACCCCGGCGACATCTACACCGCCACGCTCTACCTCAGCGACCTGAGCGCCCAGCCGCTGGCGGACTCCGATGCGTTCACGCTGACGTTCCAGATCGTGCCCGAACCGGCCAGCCTCGCGCTGGTTGCAATGGGCGGTCTGACACTGCTGCGCAGGCGTCGCTGCTGACGTGGCTGCCAGCCTCTCTCCTTCTGAGTGGACATCACATCCCTCAGGAGGAGGGCGGCGCGTGGCTTCACCATCCGCGATGAGCCGCGTGGTTCCGCATGCATCTGCGACCCGGAAATCTCAATCCTCAGAAACGGTCGTTGGGTCCGGCCGATACAGACGGGTTTCCAGCGCCCAGATTTTTTCCGTGAAGTTGCCGCCCGCGGCATCGCTCTTGTTCGACTCGCCCCGGCCGTGCACGATCGCCATGTGCGTCTTGGCGTCCAGGTTGTCCAGCAGGCTGATGGCGATCGCCTCGGGTGTCGCGGGGATCTTCTGCGCGCCGAACTCCGGCTTGCCGTGGTGCGACAGAATGATGTGATGCAGCACGCGCAGCAGCGGCTCGGGAATGCGGTTGCCCATCGCCGCACAATCATCCGCCTTGCGTTGCAGCCAGATGATGCCCCGCGCGATGTGCCCCACCAGGTGCCCCTCATCCGTGTAGCCGAACCCGCGCTCCCACGTCAGCTCCACGCACTTGCCCAGGTCGTGCAGGAACACACCCGCCAGCATCACGTCCCGGTTCAGTTCCGGATACAGCGGGCAGAACGCATCGACCAGCCGCATCAGGCTCAGCGTGTGCTCCAGCAGCCCGCCGATGTACGCATGATGCAGCGACATCGCCGCCGGGGCGCGACGAAAGCTTTCCATCAGCTCCGCATCATCGAGGTAGCACGCCATCAACGCCTTGAGCGCGCCGTGTTCGATCGTCGCCAGCCGCTCCTGAACCTCCCTGAACATCGCATCGATGTCGTGCTTCGTGCAGGGAAGCAGCTCCAGCAGATCGGTGTCCGTCGGCTGGGTCGGCTGAATCTGATGGATGATGATCTGCATCTCGCCCTGATAGGGCTGAACCTGTCCCTCGATTCGCACGAAACCGTCCGTGGGAAGGATGCTGAACAGCTCCTCCGACGCGTTCCACATGCGCCCGGGTGATCGGCCGGTCTTGTCCGCAAGCAGACACTTGATGAACGGCTTGCCGTTCTTCGTTTGGCCAAGCTGACAGTTCTGAATGGCGAACACGCCATCAATCAACTGATTGGCAACCAGATCCTGAATATATGCACGGCTGGCCAAGAGGCGAATCCTTCCCGGGGAGTGTGACACAAATCAACGCACCGGGCATCGTAGCGACTCAGGCGACGCCCAGCCACGCGGTGATTGGGCGCCACTCCCTCATTCCGCCGCTTTGGCGTGCTTGTCCCGAAACGCCTCAAGCGATGCGTAGCCCTCGGGCAGCTTCGCTTCGTCAGCGAGGAGGACGGGGATGCCATCGCGAATGGGGTAACGCAGCCCGCCCACCTCGGCCACGAGTTCATCCCCCTCCTGGCGCAGCTTCGAGCGGGTGACGGGGCAGATGAGAATATCCAGCAGTTGCGGGTCGATGTTCGCCATACCCCTATCTTATAGAAACCCCACTACACACGCGACGCGGCGAGCATTGAAACCTGACATTTGTAAGGATAAAATAAGGTATCCCGAGCGATTCATCTTGACGGGATTTGCAGGATCAACGGAATGGTGACAGCCAGACCATCCGGAAAACCACACACTCCTCACCACTCAGGGAGGCCAGCCCCCAGCAAGAAATCCGCAATTGAAAATAAAAAGACCATGTCGTCTTTGTCGTGGGGGTGACATTGTCATTTATTGAGATAACTCATGACGAAACAATCGGTTGCAAACACGACGCCGAGGTCGGGGGGGGGCGGGGGGTGACCGACATTCCAAACCCCCGGGGATAGCCATCCCCGGGCTTTAATACGACCACTCACGACTCCACTTACCCTGTTTTGCTTCGTTCGACTCTGGGAGAGGAATAATCAATCAGCAATAATCAACTCGCAATTGCGATGGTGCCGAGCGCGAGGATCCGTGTTATCCGTGCGATCCGTGGTTCAAACTGAGACGAATCCGCGGCCCTTGGCGTGATCCGCGGTGATCGGGGCATCGGAGGGGGATGGACTATTTGCCATGGAGGCCGGGCGCTGCTACATTAAGGGACTAACTTTGGCCCGAAGCGCCGTTTTGGGTGGGTCGGGGAACCGTAGATATTGTAATAGCGAACAGTTATGAGCATCACCGCAGAAAAGAAGACGCAGTTGATCGGCGATTTCCGCCGGGACGAGAAGGACACCGGCTCGCCGGAGGTGCAGGTGGCGATCCTCACCGAGCGGATCAGCCAGCTCACCGAGCACCTGCGCACGCACAAGCATGACTATGCCTCGCGTCGCGGCCTGCTCATGATGGTCAGTCGCCGCACCCGGCTGCTGCGCTACCTCGCCAGCAAGAATCGCCCGGCCTACCAGGAATTGATCCAGCGCCTGGGGCTGCGTCGATAAGGAAGGGGTGGGCCAAGGGCCATGCGCCAAGGGATTCAAGACCTTGGCACTGGCCTGGACGACCCGCAGCATCCCCTTGGTCCTGAGGCCCTGGGCCCTACTCAACAAGCGTCGTCGGGCCACGTCCCGATTTGTGTAATCAGGTTCAGACGGGGCAGACGACAGTAGGCTCGCGGCACCGGTCAGACAACGCGTCTTTCCCCGTGCCACAGGTCATCTGTCCTCTGCCTTCTGCTGAGAAGTGGGCTAGCGACGCGACCGATCGCCGATGGTTCGGACGATCGGCTCGTGCTGTTTCCACAGCCTGTTTCGTTACTCTCAGTTCAGGAAAGCAGAATCATGGCAACTCACAAAGTCCAGATGGAACTCGGCGGTCGTACCCTTTCGATCGAGACCGGTCGCCTCGCCAAGCAGGCGGATGGCGCGGTGCTCGTTCAGTACGGCGAGACCGTGGTGCTGGGCACAGCCGTCCGCGCCAAGCCGCGCGAAGGCATCGACTTCTTCCCGCTGACGGTCGACTACCGTGAGCGCACCGCCGCGGCGGGCAAGTTCCCCGGCGGGTTCCGCAAGCGCGAAGGCGCTCCGAACCAAAAAGAAATCCTGACGATGCGCAACATCGACAGGCCGATCCGTCCGCTGTTCCCCAAGGGGTTCATGGACGAAGTGCAGATCCAGTGCTGGGTGATGGCGTACGACGGCCAGAACGAGCCGGACGTCCTGGCGGGGATCGCCGCCAGCGCCGCGCTGTCGGTCAGCTCGATCCCCTTCGAGGGACCGGTGGGCAACGTGCGTGTCGGCCGGGTGGATGAGCAGTTCGTCGTCATGCCCACCGTCGCCCAGAGCGAATACAGCGATCTGGACATGCTGCTGTGTGGCCACGTCGACGGGCTCAACATGATCGAAGTGGGCGCCAACGAGCTGCCCGAGGATGTCGTCGCATCGGCGCTGGAATTCGGCTACGAGTACGTCAAGCAGATCGCGGCATTGATCGGCGATCTGGCGAGCAAGGCTGGCAAGGAGAAGGTGTGCGAGCTGATCGTGCCCGCCGCGGAGGTGGTGGAACTGGTTCGCACGAAGCTCGCCGGCCCGCTCAAGGCTGCCAAGACGTCCGAAGGCACCAAGCTCGACCGGCAGGAAGCGGTGCGTTCGACCATCAAGCAGTTCATCGAGACCGAGTTCCCCGAGCCGTCCGCCGAGGCGGGTGTGGGCGAGTGGAACGCCTACCGCAAGCGTCTGGCCGATGCCCGTCACGCGATTCACGACCTGGAGGAACAGATCACCATGGAGGTGATCCGCTCCGGCGTGCGAACGGACGGCCGCAAGTTCGACGAGGTGCGTCCGATCAGCTGCGAAGTGGGCGTGCTGCCGCGCGTGCACGGTTCGTCGCTGTTCACCCGTGGTGAAACGCAGGCGTTGTGCACGACG
Source organism: uncultured Phycisphaeraceae bacterium (assembly GCA_964511575.1). Lineage (GTDB taxonomy): Bacteria > Planctomycetota > Phycisphaerae > Phycisphaerales > Phycisphaeraceae > CALKHT01. Next base: position 28,409 of record CAZEFM010000001.1, read on the forward strand.
ACGCTGGGCACGGGCAAGGATGAGCAGATCGTCGACGGGTTGGGCGAGGAATACTCCGAGAAGTTCTACCTGCATTACAACTTCCCGCCGTTCTCGGTGGGTGAAGCCAAGCGGATCACCGGCCCCAGCCGTCGCGACATTGGTCACGGCATGCTGGCGCAGCGTGCGCTTCAGCCGGTGCTGCCGGCGGTGGAGGACTTCCCCTACACCGTTCGCGTGATCAGCGACATTCTGGAATCGAACGGTTCCTCGAGCATGGCTTCGACGTGTGCCGGGTCGCTGGCGCTGATGGATGCGGGCGTGCCGATTCGGGCGGCGGTCGCGGGTGTCAGCGTGGGCATGGTGCACGGCGACGGCCAGACCGAAGACATCTACCTCGCGGACATTCAGGGTGAGGAAGATCACTTCGGCGACATGGACTTCAAGGTGGCGGGAACGCGCAACGGCATCACCGCGATCCAGCTCGACCTGAAAATCCGCGGGCTGAACCTCGAGCAGGTGCGCAAGACGTTCGAGCTCGCCCGTGCCAAGCGGCTGGGCATTCTGGACATCATGGATGCGACGCTCGCCAGCCCCCGGCCGGAAATCAGCAAGTACGCGCCGCGGATGCTCACGACGCACATTCACCCGGACAAGATCGGCAAGCTCATCGGCCCGGGCGGCAAGACGATCCGCGGTCTGGAAGAGCTCACCGGCGCGACGATCGAGATCGAAGAGGACGGCACGGTGTTCGTTTCGGCGGTTGGCGCCGGTGCGGCCGAGCGTGCTCTGGAAGAGATCGAGAAGCTTTGCGCCGAGGTGAAGGTTGGCGCGTTGTACACCGGCAAGGTCGTTGCCATCAAGGACTTCGGCGCGTTCGTGGAACTGGCACCGGGACAGGACGGCCTGGTGCACATCTCCGAGCTGGCGGAGGGGTACGTGGCGAAGGTGACCGATGTGGTCAAGGTGGGCGATTCGGTGCGGGTGAAGGTGCTGCTCGTCGATGAGCAGGGCCGGGTCAAGCTGAGCATTCGACAGGCTCAGGAGCAGAGTGCGGATAAAGCTTCCGCCCCCGCTGAGTAATTGTTACAATACTGCTGATACCGGAATCCCGCGTTGGGGTGGCGCGAGCCAGGTTGCTGCGCTCACTGGTCACGCGGGCGGCGCGGTAGGCGTTCACACGTCGTCATGAACGTCGATCGCGTCGCGGACGGTCGCCTCGGCTGGGGAGTGTCGTGCCGGCGGGTCGAACGCCACGGGTGCATTCAGGTCGCTCGCCGGATGCTGTTTGTTGGGTGCCTGGCGCATTCGCGCAGGAACAGGTGCCGCTGACTCGTCGTCTCATTTCCAAACCGTCGTTCGACGTCAGAGGAGTTCGTCATGTCGCAGAAAGGTCAGGTGAAGTGGTTTGATCCGAAGAAGGGCTTCGGGTTCATCGTGGGTCCCGAGGGTCAGGATGTGTTCGTGCACTACAGTCAGATCCAGGGCGATGGGTTCCGTTCGCTCAAGGATGGCGAGAGTGTCGAGTACGAGCTGATTCAGGGGGACAAGGGCTGGCAGGCGCGCGAGGTGCATCGCATGGCCGCCGCCGTCGACCGGGCGTAAGCCCGCGCTATGTTCCATGAATGGGACGGCTGTGGTCCGGGACGACGCCGTTCCCGTCGCGAGCCCTTGTCCATCAAGGGGCGATGTTGTGCCACCCCTGCCACCCTGAGGGGTGGATTGACGAATGACAAAATTCGAATGACGAAAGAATGACGAAAGAATGACGAAGTTCGAATTTGTGAAGCCGCAACGTTACCACGTGACGTTGCGGTTCAGATTTCGTCCTTCGGCCATTCTTTCGTCATAAGGCATTCTTTATTCGACATTTCCCCCGCTTACCACGTATACCGCACCTTATACGTCACCACCTTCTCGCCTTCGGGGGGGACGATCACATCGAAGTGGATGGTGCGGGAGTCGATTTTTTCGAAGTCGTCGCTCTTCTCGACGATCTCCCAGTTGACCCAGCGGAAGAGGTTTTCGCGGACGACGACCTTTTGTTCGACATCCTTGGCGTTCTTGAGGGTGATGCGGATGGTTTCCTCGATGAGGTGAGCGCGGGTGTCGACGCGGAAGTCGGTCTGCACGCGTTCACCGACGACGTCGAACGCCTGGCCGATCTTCACGAGCACCTGCTCGTTGCGGGAGGTGTGGTCGATGAGGTCTTCGCCGACGAACTCGAGTGAGCCGTTGCCGTTTTGGGCGTTGGCGGGTCGATCGAGCTTGTAGACGCGCATTTTGCCCTTGGGCAGGGGGATGCCGAGGTTGTTTTCCTCGCGGTTCTCGAAGCGGATGTAGACATCGACCTTCTTGTTGGATTGTTGGCCGAGGTTGCGATCAGTGGCGGGGGTGCGGAAGGACCACTGTCGCGCGTCCAGGCCGTAGTAGACGAGGACTTTCTCGACCTCGACGCCCTGCACGGTGGGGAAGAGGGCGAGCTGTTGGGTGGCGTTGTTTTCGATGGTGGCGGGCCGACCGAGCGTGTACATGTGGTACTCGAAGAAGGATTTTTCCTCGAATCCTGCGGCGGCGTCCGCCATTTCCACCTGACCACGTGCGTACAGGGCCATGGGGCGGGGTGGCTGCTGGGCGATGCGCTGCACATCCCCGGCGATCAGCTTCAACTCCGCATCGGGGTAGCGGGCACCGGTGAGGTTCATGATGGTGACCCACGCGCCGAGGTCAGCGCGGGTGTCGTCATCGTTGAGCACGAGGTTGTAGTCGGCGCGCCAGGTGATGCCATCGGTCTGGTAGGCGGTGCGCACCTGGCGCTGGCCCGCCTGGGGGGCGAAGAGCCGCCACTGCAGCGTGGGACGGGTGATCAACCCTTCGGGCAGCGTGCCGAGCTGCACATCGGCGGTGGCGGAGACGACGCGCAGGCCGGCATCGGTTTGCAGCACGAGCCTGCCCTGGTTGTGCGACAGCAGCTTGCCGGTGATCTGTTCGCGTTGGCCGTCGCCGAGGTTGACGTTGATGGTGATCGTCTGATCGATGTATTTGTCGAAGAGCTTGTCGGGGCTGACGAGGTCGAACTGGAAGTTCTGTTCGACGACGCGGATGCCGTTGCGTTCCTGCTGATCGGGTGCGACGGACAGGTCGACGAGGCTGACGGTGGTGGGGTCGATGAACTCCGCCACGCCGGTGAAGTTGATGGTGTTGATGCCCTCGTTGAGGTCGAGGGTTCGGGTGTCGCGCACGACGCCGAAGCCGGGCACCTGCCATGCGAAGTTGGGGTTGTGGCCCATTCGCTGCTGGGCGATGAACTGCTGGGGGTTGAAGGAGGCGGGGTCGGCGTTGGAGTAGATGGTGAGCCCGATGGAGGAGGGGGCGTTTTGAGCATCCTGAGCGTGGGCGATGCAGGCGGACAGGCCGAGCATGAGGCTGACCGCGGTGATCGATCGACGCATAACATCTCTCCTTGCGAAAGCGTTGGGTTGTGCGTGCCCGATATTGGTGGGCGCATCTTCGGTATGATACTTCGACGCATGACGGAACGGCACGGTTCCCGCTGACATGAAATCCTTTTGGAAACGGACGGCTTGTACTGCGATTTGCACATTCATTCCACCGCGTCGGACGGCACGGCACGTCCGGCTGAACTGGCGGTGTTGGCGCAACGGGCGGGACTGGCCGCCATTGCCTTGACGGATCATGACACGACGGCCGGCCTGCCGGAATGCGCGCAGGCGTGTGCGGAGCGGAACATCGCGTTTGTGCCGGGCATCGAGCTGTCGGCCGATCCGGGGCGCATCCGCACGGGGCGGTCGGCGAACGATGTGAACGCCCGGCGGGGCACGCTGCACATTCTCGGTCTGTTTGTGCGTCACGATGAGCCGCGGCTTTTGAAGGTGCAGGAGAAGCTGCTGCGCGCACGGGCGGACCGCAACCCGGCGATCATCGCGAAGCTCAACGAGCTGGGCGTGCGGATCGATGAGCAGGAGGTGATTGATGAAGCGGGCGGTCAGGTGGTGGGGCGGCCGCACATCGCCGCGGTGCTGTTGCGCAAGGGGTATGTGAAGTCGATTCAGGATGCGTTTGCGCGATACATTGGTGAAGGAGCGGCGGCGTATGCGCGGAAGGATCGGCTGAGCCCGGATGAGGCGATCGATGCGATTCATCGGGCAGGGGGACTGGCGATGCTGGCGCATCCGGTGCAACTGCGATGCGAGAGTTTGGACGAGCTGCGGCTGTTGGTGCGATCGTTGCGCGATGTGGGTTTGGACGGGATTGAAACGCGTCACAGCGATCATCGGCCGATGGATGTGGAGCATTTCGAAGAGTTGGCTGTTGATCTGGATCTGCTGACAACGGGCGGCAGCGATTATCACGGGACGCGCAAGAGCATCGCGCTGGGAAGTCAGCAGGTACCGTTTGAGGTGTATGAGCGGCTGAGGGAAGCGGTGCAGGGTGTGACGGGTTGAGTGGGTTTGCGGGGCGATGGATCATCAGTCGCCGTTGAGGTCATCGATCCCCAGTTCATCTTCGGGCACGAAGAATCGGCCTGCCCGGATGCGCGCTCCGAGTTTGATGGTGATGCTCAGGGCGTGGCAGTCGCCTTTCCAGACGGCTTTGGGCCCGATGGTGACAGGGCCTGCGATCGCCTTCTTCACATCGACGTTGCCCAGGCATTCGATGCCGCGATGCGCTTCGACGAGGTCGGCGATGATGCGACCGGTCTTCTGCACGATGATTTTGCCGCAGGTGCGCACTTCCTTCACGGGTTTGAGCTGCTTCACCACGATGTCGCCGACGAACAGCGGCTTGCTGCACTTGGGGCACGATGTGGACTGAGCCCTTACCGCCACCTCGAAGCGATGACGGCAGTGATAGCACTGCACCGTGACTGATCCCGAGCGGAACATGAGCGGGGTTTCGCCACCGATGAATGCGGGTCAACGCAGCGGTAAGCCCGGTCGGCACACAGCGATTATCCGATTCAACAACGCGCGTCACGCATGAGGCTTCGGTGGCATGATCCTGCGACACGCGCGTTCCATCGGTGGCGGAGTATTTACCGCGTGGCGGCGGCTTCGCGTTTGTCTTTGTTGGCGGCGGCGGGCTGGGCGCTTTCGCTGCGGGCGTTCTTCGCCGCTTCAGCGCCGACGGAGATCTGCCCGAAGATCGATGCGCCCTCGGCGGTGACGAGTTTGTCCGCGACGATGTCGCCCTTGATGCGGGCTTTGGCGTTGAGCTGCACCCGTTGTGTGGCGTGGATGTTGCCTTCGATCGAGCCGTCGATCACGATGCTCGTCGCTTCAATGTCAGCTTTGCATTGTGCGGACTCGGCGACCTGCAACTCGCCTTTTGCCGTAATCTTGCCTTCGAACCTGCCGAGGATTCGCGCGGCTCGTTCGAAGATCATTTCACCCTTGATCTGCGTATCCGCTGCGATGATCGTCACTTCGTTGCTTTCAGCCATCGTGCATTCTCCTCAGGATCGCGGGAAGGGAAGGTGTGGCGTCAGCCGTGCGGCCGAAGCCGGGGTGCAATTCTAATCCATGCCCGGGGTCGTCGCGAATGGAACGCCGGATCACCTGCTCAGCACGGGCTTGGTGTGAGCATGAGGGAGCGTCCGAGAGCCAGGCATCGGCACCAGCTTTGCACGATTCTGCCGTTGGAACGCTGGAATTCCGCAGGGAAACAGCAGGAACCGGAGAAAGGCTGCGATTTGTGTGAGGCTGAAAGCCCACGCTGCGAAAGCGAAACGAACCCAAACGAGTGACCGGCCATGTTCAAGATGTCTTTTCGAAGCAACCGTCCATCGTCCGTTCCGTCGACGCTTGAAAGCGACTCGGCGGACGTTCAGCATCTGCTTGAGGCGCTCGAGCCGCGCATGCTGTTGAGCGCAGACTCGTTCACGCTGCTGGCGTTGGGCGATTCGATCACCGAAGGCGAAGCGGGTCGGGTGGGCTATCGCCGCGCACTGTGGTTCATGCTGCAGAACGCGGGCTATGAAGTCGACTTCCTCGGCAGCCAGACGTCGAATCATCCATCGGGTGATTTCGATCAGGACCACGAAGGTCATGGCGGCTGGCGGGCGGATGAAATCATCAACGGTCGATCATCGCAACCGGGCGCGGGACGTTTGGGCGATTGGCTTGACGATTACACGCCGGATGTGGTGCTGCTGCACATCGGCACCAACGATCTGAACCAGGGGCAGGATCCGACGCGACAGGCACAGGAGGTCGGCACGATCATCGACCTGTTGCGCGCGGACAATCCGAACGTCGTGGTGTTCGTGGCGAAGATCATTCCCAACGAAAGCCGCGACTACTCGCACGATGCGGTGATTGCGTTCAACGACACGTTGCCGAGTCTGGTTGCGGCGAAGGATACGCCTCAATCGCGCATTATCCTTGTTGATCAGTACACCGGTTTCGATGTGCATGCCGACACGTTCGACCTGACACATCCGGACAACAGCGGCGAACAGAAGATGGCGGCTCGTTGGTTCGAAGCGATTGATGCGTACTTCGGCAACTCCTCGAATCCGGGTGGTCCGCCGCCTGCGGATCAGTTCGGCAACAGCCGTGATACCGCGACGACGATTGGTTTCGTTGATCAGCCGATTGTGATCGAAGATCGTGTGGGTGATGAACTGGATGGCGAGGACTGGATTCGCTTCAAGATCGGGCGGGACACGGTGGTGCGTGCGGAATTGAGTGGTTTGTCCGCCGATGCACATGTGGAGTTGTGGACGAGCCGCGCGACGGCGGGTTCATACAACAGCGGCACGGCGAATGAGTTTGTGGAGCAGCAGTTGGCGGGCGGGTATTACTACCTGCGCATCTTCACTTGGGATGGTTCACCGACATCGTACAAGCTGACGCTCAGCGCGCTTCCGCCGGGCGAGGAGCCGCAGTTGCCCGACGATCCACCGGTTGAAGAGCCTCCGGTGGAGGAACCGCCTGTCGATCCGCCTGCGGGTGATTCGTTCGGCAACAGCCGCGACACGGCAACGACGATCGGTTTCGTCGATCAACCGATCGTGATCGACGAACAGATTGGTGGCGGCGATGGTGAGGACTGGATCCGCTTCAAGATCGGCCGCGACACCGTGGTGCGTGCGGACCTGACGGGGTTGCAGGGCGATGTGAACGTGGAGTTGTGGACGAGCAGGGCGGTGGTTGGATCGTACAACAGCGGCACGCAGAATGAGTCGCTCGAACGTCAGATGGCGGGTGGGTACTTTTATCTGCGGGTGTACAGCGAGGATGGGAAGCTGACGCCTTATCGTCTGACGCTCAGCGCGTTGCCTCCGGGCGAGACGCCGCAGTTGCCGCCGGAGGAACCACCGGTTGAGGAACCGCCGGTGGAAGAACCTCCGGGCACCGTGTTCGATGATCTGTTCGGCAACAGCCGTGACACGGCAACGACGATCGGTTTCGTCGATGAGCCGATCGTCATCGAGGAGCGCATCGGCGACAACGGTGATGGTGAGGATTGGATTCGTTTCAAGATCGGCCGCGATACCGTGGTGCGTGCGGAGCTGACGGGATTGCAGGGCGATGTGAACGTGGAGTTGTGGACGAGCCGATCGGTGGTTGGTTCGTACAACAGCGGCACGCAGGATGAGCTGTTCGAACGTCAGATGGCGGGTGGTTACTACTACCTGCGTGTGGTGAGTGAGGATGGGAAGGCGACGCCGTATCACCTGACGCTCAGCGCATTGCCTCCGGGTGTGCAGCCGCAGTCCCAGGCTGACGCCTCGTCGTCGGATGACCTGCCGCAGGAGGAACCACCTGATGTGGTGCCGCCGGTTGAAGGGCCGTTGGATGGTGATGCGTTCGGGAACGCGCGCAGCACGGCGACGACGATCGACCCGGTGGAAGAGCCGGTGGTGATCCACGAACACATCGGCGCGGCAGGCGACCTGGAGGACTGGATCCGTTTCAAGGTTCGCCGCGATGCGACGATTCAGGTTGTGTTGAGCAATCTGTCTGCGAATGTGGATGTGGAGTTGTACACCTCGCGTCCGATCGCCGGGTCGAGTCAGTTGGGCACGGCTGATGAATCGTTCAGTCGATTGGTGGCGGGCGGGTATTACTACCTGCGGATTTTCGCGGAGCCGGGTGAGGTGACGGATTACACACTCACGCTTGCGGCACCGTTGCCGGGTCAGCAGCAGGTCGCGGGTGTGCAGTTGGTGAACCAGGCGGGGCAACCGCTGCTGATGGGCGCATGATGGTGTGTCGCGTTGAGGGTGGCGGCTGCGGTGTCGAGGTAAGGCGGGCGGTCTGGCAGTACAATCGCGCCCATGAGTGGCGGCGAACATCGTGCTGAGGCGCCCTGGACCACGCGGCGGTTGCTGACGTGGACGCAGTCCTACTTCGCCAAGAAGGGTGTGGACAGCCCGCGCATCAGTGCCGAGATGCTCCTCGCCCATGTGCTGGGCACCACGCGGATCCGCCTGTACACCGATCTGGATCGGCCGACAACCGAGCTGGAGCGCGCTGCGTTTCGTGAACTGGTTGAGCGGGCCGCGGCACACGAGCCGGTCGACTATCTCATCGGTCACGCGCCGTTCTTTTCGATGACGTTCAAGGTGAGTCCGGCGGTGCTGATTCCGCGGCCGAGCACCGAAACGGTTGTCGAGCACGTGATTCAGCACGCGCGGCGGGTGCCGGGCTTCGGTTCGCCGCTGGTGGTCGACATCGGGACGGGCAGCGGTGCGATTGCGGTGGCGTTGGCGAAGCACCTGCCCAACTGCCGTGTCATCGCCACGGACATCAGCGCCGAAGCGCTCGCCATCGCGCGGGAGAACGCCGCGAAACATGGCGTGACGGATCACATCGAGTTTCGGCAGGGTGACTTTCTCGAACCGATCGGCGACCTCAAGCACCGCGTGCGGTATTTCGTGAGCAACCCACCTTACATCAGCGATGAGGAATGGCAGGCGGTGGAGCCGAACGTGAAGGATTACGAGCCGGTGCACGCGCTGCGTGGCGGTGTGGACGGGTTGAAGTTCCTGCGTCCGCTCATCGAGCAGGCGCATGAGTATCTGGACAAGCCGGGGCAACTGGTTCTGGAGATCGCTGCGTCACAGAAGCAGGCGGTGCTGCAAATTGCCAGCCATGCGAAGGGGTTGAGCAATGCGCATGTGCTGGCGGATCATGAGGCGCTGCCGCGGGTGTTGGTGGCGGATTGTCGGTGAGTAAAAAACCCATGGACCGGCGTCCATGGGCTTCGGGTTGCGTGTTTGTTGTTGTTGCTTTCAGCGCATGATCCAGCGGGCGCCCTGAGGTTCGACGGGTTGCCGCTGGGGGTGCACTTCGGTGCCGGGGGTGGCGAAGTCGATCTGCAGCGTCTTGCGCAGCACGATCGGGTCGCCGGTTTCGGGGTGCTCGATGGCGGCGGTTTCACCGCTGAGCCCGGCGATGAAGATGTTGACGGTGTCGACGTCGTGTTCGAAGGCGGGCCAGATCGCCACCGTGTTGCGGGCGTAGTCTTCGCCCAGCAGGATCTTGCCCACGACGGTCAGCGGGTTTTCCAGCAGCGGGTTGTCGAGCTTGGCGGCGACGGCGTCGTAGACAGCGCCGGGGATCTTGTCGTTGGCGACGACGATGTCGCCACGATCCGTGGCGATGGTGATCTCAGGGCTGAAGAAGCGCTCCTGCCCGGAGTTGTTCACGACACGGTAGGGCATGTACCAGTACCAGCGGGTGTTGCCCTCGACATCGCGGATGGCGATGGGGCGTGGCTGCTGATAGGTGATGTCCAACTGCCAGGACCGGGGCACGATCGACGGCTCAGGGCGCGCCAGCGCATCCAGGCCGCTCATCGCGACCACCATCAACGCACAAGCAACCCACATCGAGCAACGCATTGCTTTGCTGGTCATGACCACCTCGAAGACAGGGCAGGAAATAAGGAAGCAGCGGGGCGGGGCCCAGTGACCCTGCCGGGAACTTATCGAGAGCATCCGCAGGAGCTTGCGGGGGTTTCCCGAGAAGTGGCTCTATTGTACGATCGCAGCTACGGGGGTCAATGGGGCCGATGTCCGGCCTGACCGGCCCACCCCCTGTCGCCTCCAGCCCGGGCCTGCCCATGAGTGAACCCAAGGTCAGCGGTGAAGTGGGCAACCTCCGGATTCGCCGGGTCGATGGCGCGGAAATGGAGGAGGCGCTGTCGATGCTGTTGACCGGTCGGCCCGGCCGATCGGGTGCCGCGGTGGACCAGTTCCGCCATTATGCCCAACAGCAGCGGCTGGACCTGAATCGGTTGTGGGTGGGGTATGCCGGGTCGCGTCCGGTGGCGGCGGCACTCCTGGTGCCGGGCGCGGGCAGGACGGCGCTGGCGTTCGTCTCGCCGTTGATCGAACCCGCCCAGATCCCCTCCGCCGCGGCTGTGCTCCGCAGCGCCACCTCCGAGCTGGACCCTGCCGGGACGCGCATCGTGCAGGTGCTCGTCGACCCCAACCAGGCGCTGGAGTCGCAGGCGCTGCTGGAGGCGGGGTTTCGCAAGTTGGCTCATCTGCTGTACATGGAGCGGTCGACCACCGGGGAACACGCCCCGCTGAGGCTTGAGGGGTCGCTGTGCCGCCTCGCCTGGTCGCCCGCCAACCGTGATGCCTTCGCCCAGGCGATCCTCGCCAGCTACGAACAGACGCTCGACTGTCCGGGGCTGGTCGGGCTGCGAACGATCGATGACATCATCGAGGGACACATGTCCACGGGGCAGTTTGTGCCCGAGCTGTGGCTGACCATTCGGGAGGGGGAGGAGCCCGTGGCGGTCATGCTGCTCAACGCCCTGCCGGCCCGGCGGGCGCTGGAACTGGTCTATCTGGGGGTGAGCCTGCCTTACCGTGGTCGACAGTGGGGCAGGCGGCTGGTCGACCATGCGCTGCACGTGGCGCACGCGCGCGGGGATGACCGGCTGCTGCTGGCGGTCGATGAGCACAACACGCCCGCCTTACGGCTGTACCGGGCCATGGGGTTCAGGCCCACAACCCGTCGAACGGCGTTGATCCTGCCCCTGCCTTGACCGGGAGGCGCGGTATAATCGCCGGTCTTGCGCGGCGCACGGTGCGACGCGCCTTGGAGAAGTCGGATGTCCAGCGTCGCCCAGTCCCAACAGATCTGGCTCAATGGCAAGCTCGTCCCGCCCGCCGAGGCGACGGTGAGCGTTTACGATCACGGCCTGCTCTACGGCGACGGGGTCTTCGAGGGCATCCGCATCTACAACGGCCGCGTCCTCAAGCTCCTCACCCACCTGCGCCGCCTCTACGACTCGGCGCGGGCGATTCGGCTGGAGATCCCCTACACGATCGATGAGCTCGCCGACGCCGTGCGCCAGACCGTTGCCGCCAACAGTGAAGCCGTGCGCCAGTCCGGCTACATCCGGCTGTGCGTGACGCGCGGCGTGGGAACGCTGGGGCTCAACCCATTCGTCTGCAAGCAGCCCAACATCTTCATCATCGTCGACCGGATCACGCTTTACCCGGCGGAGCTGTACGAGAAGGGCCTGGGGCTGATCACCGCCGCGACGCTGCGCAATCATCCCGGCGCGTTGTCGCCGCGCATCAAGAGCATGAACTACCTCAACAACATCATGGCGAAGATCGAAGCGATCGATGCCGGGTTGCTCGAGGCGGTGATGCTCAACCATCAGGGGCACGTGGCTGAGTGTACGGGCGACAATCTTTTCGTGGTGCGGCACGACCCATCGGGCGGCAAGCCGCGCATCATGTCCCCGCCCCTGCACGCGGGCATCCTCGAAGGCGTGACGATGACGCTGGTGATCGAGCTGGCGAAGGTTGCCGGCTGGACCGTCGAGCGCATCGACCTGACGCGCTACGACCTCTACACTGCCGATGAAATCTTCCTCACCGGCACCGCTGCGGAAGTCATCCCCGCCACCAAAGTCGACAACCGCACCATCGGCACGGGCGTACCGGGGCCGGTGACGCAGCAGCTCATTGCAGCGTTCCGGGCGCTGGTGGCCGATGCGCCGGAGGATTGAGCGCGGGGAATGCGAATGACGAAATCCGAATGACGAAAGAATGACGAAGTTCGAAGCTCGAAAGGGGCATCGCGTTCGCACGATATGACATCGTCAGCGCATTCGAACTTCGTCATTCGTCATTCCCTTCCGGTTACAATCCACCTGCGCGTCCCCCAACCTTCCTCCGTGTCCTTTGTGTTCTTGGTGGTTCTCCATGCATTCCCAGACCGCTGACCTGACGTATTTGACGGCTGACCTGCCCGGGGTGGGGGGGGTCATCAAGCAGCGGCCGGAGGATTTTCTCGTGGAGGAGCAGCCGCTGTATGAGCCTTCGGGGGAGGGCGAGCATCTTTATGTGTATATCGAGAAGCGCAGCCGCACGACGACGGAGGTGGCGCGGCATCTGGCGCGGGTGTTTCACGTCAGCCGCCGCAACGTCGGTTACGCGGGACTGAAGGACAAGCACGCGATCACCCGGCAGCACTTCTCCATTCATTTGCCCAAAAAGTCGGGGGATGAGGAAGGCCTGGCGCGCATCAACAACAACACGGTGACGCTGTTGTGGGCGGCGCGGCACGGCAACATGCTCCGTCGCGGCCACCTGTCGGGCAACCGATTCGTCATCCGCATTCGCGATGTCAACCCGGCCCACGTGGTGCACGCGAAGGCAACGCTCGATCGACTCGCCGCTGCGGGCGTGCCCAACTTTCTCGGGGAGCAACGATTCGGATATCGACAGAACAACCACATCATCGGGCGGTTGCTGTTGCTCGAGCAGTGGCAGGAACTGCTCGATGAAATGCTCGGGCATCCGCGGGATGAGCGTGAGCCGACCCATGTTGGCCGATTGGCGTACGAGCGCGGGGATTATGCGCAAGCGCTGGAGGTTTGGCCTCGCCATCTGCGACACGATCGTCAGGCGCTTGATGTGCTGCGGCAGGGCAGGAGTGCGCGCGATGCGGTGTTGACGATGGATCGCGAGCAGCGCGGATTTTTCATCTCCGGCCTGCAGAGCGCGATGTTCAACCGCGTGCTTGATCAACGGCTGCGTGATGGCACGCTGGCGCAATTGCTCGTCGGTGATCTGGCGATGAAGCACAGCAACGGTGCGATCTTCGCGGTGGATGCTGCCACGGCGGAAACGGAGAACGCAGCGCCCGAAGGTCGCATGCACACGCAGGAGATATCGCCCACCGGGCCGATGTGGGGGCCCGACATGCCCCGGCCGACGAACGGCGTGCTGGCAGCGGAAACGCGCGTGCTGCATGCGTTCGATCTGAACGAGGACGATCTGGCGGGTCGCTCGGTGACGGAACATGTGCCCACGGGCAGTCGGCGCGCGCTGCGCATCTTTCTGCGCGATCCGGACATTTCCGCAGGAGTGGACGAGCACGGGCCTTTCATTCGTGTGGCGTTCGAGTTGCCGCGTGGCTCGTTCGCAACGATCGCCCTGCGCGAGATCATGAAAACGCAGGTGGTGGAGGAAGAGGCGTAGGGTTGTGGGGTGAAGGCCAAGACGCGGAGAAGCCAAGGCGCAGAGAGAGGAGAAAAAGGGTGTCAAAGACAACCACTTCAGCGGTGCCGTGTGCGTTGTGTTGCGGGCCACTCGAATGTTCGGCACACAGCACCGCAGAGCCGGATGCTGTGTGGCACCGGCGACGTCTGTGTGTGATGGCCATTGCTGATCGGGAGGTGGTTCATGCAGTTGAACGATGATCTGGCAGCCGTGGTATCGCCCTTGTTCGAGGCGTTGCCGTTGGACCGGGCGATGTCGCAGCTTGTGGTGCGGCAGGGCGGGTCGCGCGAGCTGGTCACCCTCGTGAATGACCTGGTGCGGCAACCGGCATTGGCGCGACAGCCCGCGCTGCAAGCGGGGTTGTGGCTTTACATCGATGAACTGGATCGCTCGCACACGATCAGCCAGTCGATGGACGATGCGACCGGTTCATTCTGGCACGGCATCATGCATCGGCGCGAAGGCGACTTCGGCAACAGCCACTATTGGTTCCGCCGGGTGGGACACCATCCCGTGATGTCGCGCATCGAAGGTTACGAGGCGCACCGGTTCATCGACGATGTCGAAGCAGTGCATGGCGGCTGCGGGAACGCGAACGTGCTGATCGAGCTGCAGCGCCGCGAATGGAAGGCGCTGTTCGAATGGTGCGCGAAACAGTGAACCGCAAACGTTACGAACCGCGAATGAACGCTGATAAGCGCTGATAGTCTATGAAGCGACGCGGCTTGTCGCGTTCATGCGTTTCTTTCGCATTTGATTGCGGTAAAGCAGAACGGGAGGTCGCGCATGAATCTGCGTAACGATACGACCGAGACCGAACGTTACTGCATCACGTGTGCCTACGACTTACGCGGTCTGTCGGATTGCTGCCCGGAGTGCGGTCGTGCGTTTGATCCGCGCGACCCGACGACGTATGGCAGTCATGGATACGATCCATCCATCACACCGGCGATTCTGGCGGTGCTGTTCGGGTGTGCTGCGGTATGTGCCGGTTCGGTGTTCATTCGCGATCTTGAAGTCCTTCATTTTCTGCCGAGCGCGATACTCTGGGCGGGTTGCGGTGGCTTGGTGACGCTGAGCGTCCGCACCGCGACATTACGCAGCTACCGCATCGCGGCGGGGCTTCTGGCGCTGACCTACGCGGTCATGACCGGGTTCATCGCCTACTTTCTGATCGCCGCGTTGATTGCATTCGATTGAAGTCGTCGTTCAAAACGAAAGAGGATCTGTATGCCGGAACAACAAGAGCAGACCTCACCGTCAAGCAACGTCACACCGCGATATTGTCTTGGCTGTTTGTACGACCTGCGCGGTTTGAGTGAGCATCGCTGTCCGGAATGCGGTGCGGTGTTCGATCCGGATGATCCGGCAACATATCTCAATCAACCGGACCGTGTTGAACGTTATCTGCGATTGGTGGACCCTGTGACCTGGCATCTGTTGGGGACGATGTGCTGCATCTTGTTGTCGATGTTTGTATTTGTCCCAATATTGCCAATGCGAATGTTTCGCTCCACCGTAGGTTCTTTCCTTCCTCTCATCGTGACATGGGCGTTAGGCGTCGGACTTGCACTAGGGGCGGTGCGCTCGGCACGAACGATTTCTGCGCACATCGCAAGCTGGTTGGTGTTCCTGTTTGTGGGTGGAATCACCGCGTGGATCATCGTCGGGATGACGATCAACGCCTTGAGGCATTATGGATGGCTGAACTAGATCGCTTTCGTCCCGCGCGAAGCGGCAGGGGTTCATTGGCTTTCGATCCCCGTTCATTCGCGGCTCATTACATCCGCATCATCTGCAGGACGATGAACGTGTTGTACGCGGCATGTGCCCCGGCGGCGATGCCGAAGCCGCGCAGCAGGTAGACGATCGCGAAGAAGATGCCCGCTGCGGTGAAGTAGAAGAATTTTCCCCAGTGCCACGGGTTGCGACCCGCATCGTAGAAGTGCGCTGCTGAGAAGAGCACCGCTGTGAGCAGGATCGCCCCGGCCGCGCCCCATCTGGCGGGAAGTGCGAGCAGGTCGACCAGCAGCGCATGCACCAGCGCGATGCCGATCACGCGAAAGACGAATTCCTCGTAGAGTCCCGCGCCGATGCTTTCGAGCAGCCCCACCTGCACACCGTGCCAGTTGATGGTGAAGGACGCCGGTTGCGTGCCGCGGAAGAGCATCAGCCCGAACACGAGCAGCGGCAGCGCCAGCAACACCGCTTCGGCGAACATGCCAGCATAAACGCGCACGTCGAAGCTGAACCGGTCGCGTCGGGTGAGGTGCCAGGTGATGAGCACGCCGACAATCACAATCGCGGGCAGGTGATAGCTCAGGACGGGGTTGTCCACGCCGAACACCTGAAAGAACTTCTGCAGCAGCACCTCGGCAATGATGGGGCGGCTCTTGGCATCGGCGAACCAGATCAGGCCGATCTCATACGCGGCAAGCAACGGCAGGAGAAAAAAGAGCACCTGCAACGGCTCCTGCGAGCGTGTCCAGTAGCCGGCGACAAGCGGGGGCGACGGAATGTTGCGGGTACGGGGCATGGGGGAAGAAAAGGCACGGGGGCACGAAGGAAAAGACGAGGCAGGAAGCATGAGGCCGGCACGAAACGTTTCGGGCGTTCGATCCCTTTGTGCCTGCGTGCCTTCCTTCTCAATACTTCAACACCGCGTGCACCAGTTTGTCGTAAGGCTTGATGCGGTCGCGGCCGTTGAGGAAGGCGAGTTCGATGAGCACGCTGATGCCGACGATCTCGCCGCCGAGCTGTTGAACCAGGTCGCAGCAGGCTTTCATTGTGCCGCCGGTGGCGAGCAGGTCATCGACCATGAGCACGCGTTGGCCGGGCGTGATGGCATCCTGATGCACCTCGAGCGTGTCCGAGCCATATTCCAGATCGTAGGTGATCGCGTGGGTGTTCCACGGCAGCTTGTTGGGTTTGCGAACGGGGATGAACCCGGCCGAGAGCGCCTGGGCGATCGCGGTGCCGAAGATGAATCCTCGACTTTCCGCGCCGACCACCGCCTGGATGTTCTGCCCGCGATACGGGTTCGCCATCTGCTCCACCGCCATCGCCAGCGCAGCGGGATTGGCAAGCAACGGCGTGATGTCTTTAAAGATGATGCCCGGCTTGGGCCAGTCCGGAATGTCGCGAATCAGGCTCGCCAGATCCATGGCGTACGCTTTTCGGCTGGGGGCATGGGTGGTCATGCGGGCAGTTTAATATGAATGGGGTTGAGGGGGAAAGGAGGGGGAGGAACGCACGTCGGCATTTAGGCACGGAGTCAGGCAGAGAAGCTAGTCACGGAGGAGAAGTCAGCGACGGCGACGATCAGACCCGTGGCGCAGCCGGATCCGATCCCTTCGTGCCTGCATGCCTTCGTGGCTTCGTCCCTCACTCCCCCTTGCCATTGCCCGCACTTTCTGCGAGAACATGGCCAGCATGGATGCTTTTGTCATTAACGGTGGGCGGCGGCTCAAGGGTCGGGTGCGGATCCACGGGTCGAAGAACGCGGCGCTTCCGATCATGGCGGCGGCGCTGCTGTGCGATGAACCGATCACGTTGCTCGATGTGCCCGATCTGTCGGACATCCGCAACATGATCCGCCTGCTCGAGGCGCTGGGCTGCACCGTCAGCCGTGAAACGGCGGGTGATGGCAACGGTGCGGCTGCGGGGGGGCGCATGACCATCCACGCCGTCGACCGCGAACCCTGCCTCGCCCATTACGACATCGTCCGCACGATGCGCGCGAGCATCTGCGTGCTCGGCCCGCTGCTCGCGCGGCGGGGCTACGCAAAAGTATCCATGCCCGGCGGGTGCAACATCGGTGATCGGCCGGTGGACCTGCACTTGCGCGGTCTGCGGGCGCTGGGTGCGGAAATCCACCTTGATGAAGGCTACATCGTCGCCAAGGCGCCGGGCGGTCGACTGCGCGGGGCGCGCGTTTTTCTCGGCGGGCCTTACGGCTCAACGGTGCTGGGCACGGACAACGTCATGTGCGCCGCCGTGCTGGCCGAGGGCACGACGGTGATCGAATGTGCCGCGTGCGAGCCGGAGGTCGCCGACCTGGCGGACATGCTCAACAAGATGGGCGCGCGGATCAGCGGCGCGGGGGGGCCACGCATTGTGATCGAGGGCGTTGAGAAGCTGCACGCGGTGGAGCACCGCATCATGCCCGACCGCATCGAAGCGGGCACCTATGTCTGCGCTGCTGCCATCACCAACGGCGATGTCACGCTGGAGAACTGCCCGACCGATGCGCTGACCGCGCTGATCGATCGGCTCAACGAAGTGGGCGTTTACCTCGAACCCGTGGCTGATGACCACGCCGGTGACCACCTGCACCAGACCGTGCACATCGCCAGCGATCGTCGGCTGCAGCCGGTGCACGTGGTGACGCAGCCGCACCCCGGCTTCCCCACCGATCTGCAGGCGCAGCTCATGGCACTTCTGTGCCTGGCGGAAGGCAACTCAATCATCACGGAAAAGATCTTCCCCGATCGCTTTTTGCACGTGGCGGAGCTGTCGCGCATGGGCGCGAACGTCATCCGCAACGGCCCCACCGTGCTGGTCAGCGGGGTGCGCGAGCTGATCGGTGCGCCGGTGATGGCCTCGGACCTGCGCGCCAGCGCCGGGCTGGTGATCGCCGGTCTCGCCGCGCGTGGCACCACCACCATCAACCGCGTCTACCACATCGACCGCGGCTACGAACGCATGGAACTCACCCTCCAACAACTCGGCGCCGACATCCAGCGCGTCCAAAACGCCTCCGTCTGACACCCCGCGAAGCCCAGCCACTGAACGGATGGGGTGCGTGCGTCATTCCGCTCACGCCAACCCGCCCAGCCAGACACCCACGGTGTACGCGATCACCGCTGCCACTGCGCCGATGGCGAGCGTCTCCAGCCCGGCGAGCCACCACGGCTCAGCGACCATCCGGCTCTTGCCCGCACCCACCAGAAAGAACGCCAGCCCCGTCAGAATCGAACTCCACAGGAGCGGATAGGGAAACTGTCCCGGCAGCAGCAGGTCCACCGTGAAGCTCGCCAACGGCAGGAACCCGACAAGGATGAATGCGATGAACGTCGCGGCTCCCGCCTTGACCGGTGAACCGCCCACCAGTTGCACGCCCAGTTCCTCCACCATCATCGTGTCGATCCAGCGTTCGCGGTCGGAGGTGATCACGTTGACGACGTTCTCCAGTTCCTCGCCTTCGAACCCCTTGCGGGCAAAAATCTGCCGCACCTCTTCGCGTTCGCCGTCGGGGTACATGGCGATGTGGCGTTCCTCGGTCCGACGCAGCCGGGCGCGAAGCTGCTGTTCCGCGCGCGTGCCCAGGTAGTTGCTCAAGGCCATGGAAAATCCGTCGGCCAGCAGATTGGCGACGCCCAGCACCACGATCGCACCCGCGCCAAGTTGTGCGCCAGCCACCCCGGCGACGATGGCGAACGTGGTGACCGCGCCGTCGATGCCGCCATAGATGAAATCGCGCAGGTAACTGTGCGAGTACCCTTCGCGCAATCGCCTGGAAATGGCCTCGCGGGTGTGTTCTTCACGCAGTCGCTGATAGTCGGATTGGCCCATGCCACCATGATAAGCGGCGAGCGGCAAACCGGGGATTGTTTTCCGTCCATCCTCTATGATGTTTGGCCAACATGTCCAGGACAAACGTTCATCGTTGTGACTTGTGCGGTCGCCTGGTGGCTCGGGTGACGCGTCATCACCTCGTCCCGCGGTCGCGGGTGCGCAAACGCAAGCGTCGGGGGCAGACCGATCTGCTGCCGGAGGATCCATCGAGTGTGGCGGCGTTGTGTTCGCCTTGCCATCGGATGGTGCATGCGGTGTTGAGTGAGCGCGAGCTGGAGCGCGATTACCCGACAATCGCGGCACTGTTGGCGCACGAGGAAATCAACCGATTCGTCGCGTGGCTCCGCAAGCGAGGCGATGCGCATATCTCGGTGCGCTGGACGCGCACCCGTCGCGAATCGCGCCGCAGGTAGTTCCCGCGGGACAGCACACAGTCGAGCGGTTGGCGATCAATTCACCCGAATCACCACCAGCGTGGTATCGTCGTTGGCTTTGTTGAGGCCGGTGAATCGGCGCATTTCCCAGAGGATGTGGTTGGCGGCACTGCGGGCGTCCATGTGGATGGTGTCGCGCAGCGCTTTTTCGATGCGGTGCTTGCCGAAGCGTTCGTTGTTGAAGTTCATCGCATCGGCCAGGCCGTCGGTATGCAGCAGGACGATGTCGCCGCGTTTCAGGTCGACGATGCCCTTGGTGTATTCGTGGTGTGGGTCGACGCCGACGATCATGCCGCCGGTGGTCAGGTAGATGATCTCGCCGTTTCGCAGGACGAGCGGCGGGTTGTGGCCCGCGTTGCAGTAGGTCATGCGCAGCCGGTTGGGATCGAGCACGCCATAAAACAACGTGGCGAATTCGGAGTCGAGCGTGTCGCGCACCATGGCGGCGTTGACGCGCGCGATGATCTCGTCGATGTCGTAGACATCCTGTGCATAAGCGCGCAGCGATGCGCGGACGGATGCCATGAGCAGGCTGGCGGCCACACCCTTGCCCACGACGTCGCCGATGGCGATGCCCATGTGCCCTTCGAGGTTGATGAAGTCGTAGAAGTCGCCGCACAGTTCGAGCGTCGGCACATACCGCGCTGCGATGTCGAACGGCGGGAAGTTGGGCATGGAGCCGGGCAGCATGCGTCGCTGGACGTCGGCCGCCATGTCGAGTTGGCGTTGGGTGAAGCGGTTGCGTTCGCGCACTTCCTCGAGGTGCGACGACTCGATCGCCGCCGCCAGCAGCCGCGCCATCGCCTTGGTCAGGTCGATCTCAAACTTGCTGAATTCGTGTCGTTCCGCGGTGAACAGTTGCAGTACGCCCAGCGGCTTGCCCTGAAAGACCAGCCCCACGCACAGCAGCGACACCAGCCCCTCGCGTCGGGCCGCACCGGGATCGGTCACGCAGTTGTCGTTCGCCAGGTCCGCGATCGTCACCACCTTCCCCGCCATCGCTTCCTTGAAGAGCGCGCAGTCGGCTGGCAGCATCGTCAGCGACTCGCGGAGGTAGGCTTCGCTGAGGTTGTAGGCGGCGCGCGGCACGAGTGTCTGCGAGTTCTCATCGATCAAACGGATGCTCACCGCGGTGACGTTCATCACGCCCGCCGCCTCGCGCGCCGCGGTGTCGAGCACCTGCTGCAGATCGCGGTGGGCGGCGAGCACCCGGCTCAACCGATACAGCGCGGTCAGCTCCTCGACGCGCTGCATCAGGTGCAGTTCCTGAGCGCACAGTCGTGCGATGCCGGTGGCGAGCAACTGCAGGAACTGAATCGCCGCGGCGCTCACGGCTGGCAACTCGGGCGATGCGGCGGTCTGCGGGTCATCCACGGGTTCGATCGTGATGGAGCCCAGTGATTCACCTTCGAGCAGAATCGGCGCGGCGGAACTGTCGCCCGTCATCTCCGCCGGGGCGAGCAGCTTCGCCAGCAGTTCATCCGATGCCCGGCGCTGCGCCAGGTCGGTCGGCTGGGTGAGTGGTCGGCCGGAATCGTCGCGAATCGTGACGTTAAGCCCGGTGAGGGTGACGAAGCTGTCCTGCATCTCCTGCAGGGTTTGCCGATCCAGGAAGTCGAGCAGGGAGAAGCGCGCCGCCGTGAGCGCCGCCGACTCAAGGCTGGCAGCGTCCATGTGAACGCCGGCCGAGGGCGGTTCGCCTTCGAGGCTTGCCGATGTGCTGGAACTGGTGTGAACGTCAGTCATGGTGCCCTTGGCATGCATTGGGGCGGGCGGCTTTACCGGCAGCGGTATTCCGCCAACCCGGCATCACCCATCCTCCTGTGGTTACGTCTCCATTACAAGCGACGAACCCTTCGATTGTCAGCGATCCGTTCCCCACCTGCGCAATATGATCGAAGCGCTTCGTCGACACTCCGGGAGCGGCAGCGCGCATCGCAAGCCCGCGGCCGGAGCTTTACCACCCCATCGGTCAATTAGTGGTTGCGCGTCGATTTTGTTCGTGATACGGGTCTACTTGTCAGCCGGTTCGGCGGGTGCCGGCTGCGCATCGTCCTGCGGCTGAGCGTCCTCGCCGTCGGTCGACAGCCAGATGCGACGCAGCAGCGTCACCAACGGGTCCGCCGGGTCGCGCGCCTGCGCCAGGTCCAACCCGTACTTCACCAGCTCGGCGTTGGACGTCTGATAGCCCAGGTACGCCAGCATGATGGCCGGGTACTGCTGCTCGGTGCGCTCGATGATGCCGTCCAGTTCGCCCCGCACCCACTGCAGACGCTCCGCCGAGGGCAGGAGGTTGGTGTCGTAGCGTACGGCGATCAGTTCGGGATGGGCGGCGAAGATGTTGCGCATGTTCAACGCCGCGGACCGGATCATCCCCGCGCCGAGTTGGGCGTGCATGAGACCCACACGCGCCAGCGGATAGTTCGGGCGCAAACGCAGCACCCGCTCATACCGCCGCTCAGCGTCGAAGTACCGGCCGTCCGCCAGCGCCTGTTCCGCCTCGCGCATGTGCTGGTTCGCCAGGTCCTCCCGCGACCCCGCCAGCGTGCCCACCGTCGGCAGCTCGGCGTCCAGACGCTGCACCAGTTGCTCCACCGGCTGAGGCAGCGGCGGCTCCACCAGCGGCGCGGGTTCCTGACCCGGATCAACCGCTTCGCCTCGGCCACGCTGAATCGCGCTCAACGCACGCTCACGCAACTGCTCCGCCGCATCCAACTGCTGATCGCTCGGACGTTCCAGATCGATGCGAGGCCGCACACGCTGCTCGGCCGGCGCATCGGTTCCCTCGCGCATCATGCGAAGCAGGTCGACATACACATCCTCACCCGGCGCGAGCTGCATCGTCTCCAGTGGTCGGAAGATCGACGACTCCAGCCGTTCCACCCGCTGCTCGACCTGCGCCGGATCCTGTTCCCCCAGCCGCTGCATGTTCCAGGTCTGCAACTGCAGCCCGATCTCCACCGACGGCGCGAACACCGCGCTGGGCAGTTCGAACATCTCCGCCAGCATCGGGTCGAAGATCGGCTCGGCGCCCCAACGGGTCGGCTCGACGAAACCGGCAGGCAACTGTGCCTGCAGTTCATCCATGCTGATCTGCGGCGCTTGGGGTGTTTCGAGCGATCGACGCAGCAACGAGCGATCGAGCTGCAGGTCGTCCATCTGCACATCGAGCGGCCGACGCGACACGCCGAAGAGCGGCGAGGCGGTGATTTCCATCAGCTCGCCGTCGGATTCGATCAGGCCGAGTGTCCCACCGCCGGTGGATCGTCGGACGGCCTGACTCAGCGCGGTGTTGATGGTGCCGGTGTCGAAAAGCGAGTCCTGTGCCGCACGGGAGCGCCACACGGCTGCGGGAGCGCCACCGTCGATGCGCACATCGCCCGCCGTGACGCCGCTGATGTCTCGGTAGTAAGGCGTGGGGGCGAGTCGCTCGCCGAAGGTTCGCGAGGTGATCGCGGGAATGCTTGATGGCTGACTGACCGCTCGGAAGCGGAACAACTCATCGTCGCTGCTGACGTCGGTGAAGTCGCCCGGCGCGCGGTAGCCCACGTTGTCGCGGAAGAAGGTGGAGCCGGTGACGTTGCCGGTGATCACCCGGTTGGGGTCGATGCGTCCCCCAAGTGGGCTGACGCCCTGGTTGATGCCGCCGGAGCCCTGCTGGAGGTTGTTATCGAGCGCCCGACCGTCCCCCAGGGCGTTCTGTCCATGCGCCACGCCGGTCATCAGCCCCGTTACCGCCGCTGCCGTCAGCACCGTTGCCGTCATTGTTGCCCGTGCGTTCATCGCTGGTCTCCCTTAGGCCGCCCTGTCCGATCATAGCGCTGTGATGGGCGGAGGGTTGGTTCATTTCAGCCAACCGTCCGCGGGTGTCGGTGATTCCCCTGTTTCAGAGGATCTCCACCACCTCGTACCGCTTGGTGCCGCGAGGCAGGTCGACTTTGACGATATCGCCCACCCGGCTTCGCATCAGCGCTTCCCCCATGGGGCTCGACGCCGTCACTTCTATTTCATCGGCATCAAACCGCCCGCTGGATTCGCCCACCAGCTTGTAAAGATCCTCTGAATCGTCATCGGTGTCGCGCAGCTTGACCACCGCGCCCAGAAACACCATGTCCTCAGGCACTTGCGCGTTATCCGCCACCTGTGCCTTCTTCAGACGCTCCTCAAGCCGGCGGATTTCCGCCTCGTTGAGACCCTGATCCTCACGGGCCGCGTGATAGTCCGCGTTCTCCTTCAGGTCGCCCAGCGCTCGAGCCTCGGCAATACGGTTGCTCAGGATCGGCCGCTTCGCCTTCAGCTCTTCCAGCCGCTCTTCCAGCTTCCGCTTCTCTTCCTGCGTCACAAATTCCATGGTCGTCCTCTTCCAGTGTCGGCGAAAAAATCCGTTTGGAGTCAGTTTAGCATACCGGGCTGACCGCTCAGGACCTAGACCTGCCGCGGCCACGGTTCACGGCACCCAGGCATGGCGCGTGCCATGTCGACAGCGGACGGTTGGCGACCGTCGCTTCCGCCTCAAACGCGCTGCAACGCTCAGCCGGTCCCGCTCAGCTTGCGCACCGTCTGGTCGAACCCGCGCACCATGTTGCCGATCATGCCGTAGACGATCGCGCTGTAACCCACCGCGACGATGATCCCGGCAACGATCAGGCTGAGCCGGCCAAAGCCGGTGTTGTCCATGAAGTCCGCCACCGAGTGCCACGGGTTGGTGATCATGAAAAGGTTGGTCGCGGGGCTGAACGCGTTGATGATCGGCCCGATCACCGCCACGCTCTCGGCAGCCGGCGCGCCGCACAGCCCCGTCACCAGTGTCAGACACCCCACCACCGCCACCGAAGGCACCACCGCGCCCAGCACCCCCCGCGCCTTGAGTGACCAGTTCATCCCCACCGCCACGCACAACGCCACGAACGGCACGAGCATCAGCGTCATGACGATCGGCGTCTCGATCAGCAGCAGCGGACCCTCCAACACCGCTCGGCGGGCCGTTCCCTGCACCGCGCTGTACCGCACGGTCGCAGCCTCCCACCCCAGCAGCTCGCCCACCAGCGAATACACCGCCACCATCGCCACCGTCAGCACCGGCGCGGCGATCAGCAGTGCCAGGAAACTCACCAGACCCCGCACCTTCCCCCAGATGTAGTACCGCGGCGTGATCGGCGTCGTCAGCATCAGGTCCAGCGTGCCGTCCTCCCGTTCCCGGCTCACGCTGCCCGCACTCATGTAAATCGCCACCAGCACGATCACCGCCAGCTCCGCCAGCAGCAGGATGCGCAGGAGTGCCCGAAACTCCGCCGCGGGGTCGCCCGTTGCCCCGCCCGCCATCGACACGGTCGTGGGCAGCTTGTCGAAGTGGTACAGCCCCAGCAGGATCGCCGCCAGCGCCAGCGCCAACGTCAGGAACCCCCACCGCGCCAGGATCGCGCCGGCCGCGTTGCCGCGCGTGCTCGCTTCCCGCCAGGCGATGGGGTTGTGCCACACCTCCCTTGCCGGACGGGTTTGTTCGCCTTCACCGCCCAGTCGCAGCCACTTACGTATCGCCACCCGCATCCGGCCGTCCGCCGTGCCGATCGAACGCAGGAACACGGAGCACACCACGATCAACAGCGTGCTCACCCCGGCGCAGATGATGGCAAACGTCGCCAGAGGTCGCGTCAGGTAAAACCGGGCGAGCGGGTTGTACGCCGCCACCTCTTCAGCCGTGGGCGGGCGGTAGCCCGACTGGTTCGTCCACGACTCGAGCACCAGCAGCGGATGCAGCGGTGTCAGCCATGTTGTGCCGTTGGGAACGACGGGCACCTGTCGCAGAATCACGTTGTCGAACGCGTAGCTCGCCAGCAGATATGCCGCAATGGTGATGACGAACACGAACACCGCCTTGCGGCCGCCGGCGCGAAGCACCGACAGCGTCACCGCCACCGATCCCACCAGCAGGGCGGTGAACCCGGCCACGGCAAACGCGACGAACACCGAGCGAATCGGCACGCCGCCGAAGATCAGCAGCACCGCAAACAGTGGCAACCCGCTCGCCAGCAGCGCCAGCACGAAGAACAACCGCCCCATCAGCGAACCCAGCACGATCTGCAGGTTCGTCAAAGGCGTGGTGAGCAAAATGTTATACGTCTGCCCGGATTGTTCGTGGGCAATCGCCCCCGCCATGAAGAGCGGCGCGAGCAGGCACACGAGCACCACCTGCCCGTAGCTGATCACCGAGAAGATGCTGGCGCCCGCTTTGGCAAGATCGCTGAGGCTGATCTGCTCGGACATGCCCCCGCCGGACAACAGCCCCATGACGACCAGCGCGATCAATGCGCCCAGATACCCCATCCGCACCCAGAGATGACGCGGACGCCGGGAGCCGCCCTGAACCACCCGCACCACCATGGGGTTCCCCGGCAGCAGATACCAAAGCCATCGTGCAACGGCCTGCATGCCGCACAGTGTAAACCCAATGCGCATCACCGGAAAGCCGAATCACCCATCCTTGCCACGCTGCGGAAACGAACACGATTCAGCGCTCTAAAGCATGCAGACGTCAACACGCCGCGTCACCGGGCGAACGGCGTCCCCGGACGATCGGTTCAATCCGTACCACCGGCGCAGCTGTGCCGAGACGGCTATACTGTGCGTCACCTTGAACGGTCCGTTATCCGAGGAAAACCTTCGTGTTGCTGCGACCCGCGTTGATCATGCTGCTGCTGTTGGGGTGTTTGGCGATCGCCACACCCGCAGCCGCCAAGCGCAACGCCCAGGAAGTCGAAGCCTTCCTCAAGAAGCTCACCGAGACGCTGGCGGCGGAACCTCCGCCCGAGCTCGCCTCGCTTCAGCAGCACCTGCCCCACCTCATGAAGCTGCTGTGCAGCAACGACCTGAGCCCTGAGCATCGGGTGCAGGTGGCCGCCCTCATCGCCCAACTCGGGACGGATCAGCACATCGTGCCGCTGCTCGAGCCCATGCTCTTTGCCCGAAGCGAGCTCGACCGCACGGAAATCATCCGCAAGTGGGCCGTCTCCGATGCCTTCGCCCACGACCCCGCCAAAGCCATCACCGAGCAGCGCTTCGCGCCTGAGCAGGGCGGCGAGGTGAAGTGGCGCGAAATCACCGCGCCTGACGATGGCGTCATCGACCTCGCCACCGTCAACGGCGCGCGCGAAAACGCCCTCATCTACGTCCGCACGCACCTCCATGTCGACCAGGCCCAACCCGTTCGCCTCGGCGTGCGGTCGGACGACGGCGTGGAGATCTTTGTCAACGGCCAATCTGTCTTCGTCTTCGACAAGCCGCGCGGCATCAACCCCACGCCCGACACGGTTGATGTCCTGCTCAACGCGGGTCAGAACACCATCGTCTATAAGGTTTACAACATCGCCGGCCCGTGGCTGCTGGCGGGGCAGTGGACGCGCATGGCGCAGGCGGAGTATGACCCCGACCTGCACGCCCGTGCCTTGCACGCCGTCGCCGACGCCGTCGAACAGCGTAAACTCCACGCCGCCCCCAACCCGAAGCTGCTTGAAGCGCTGCTCGAGCGCGATCATGCCGAGCTTCGCCGTGCCGCCATCCGCCTGGTCGGGCTTTGGCGTGTCGAGCCGCTTCGGCCGCGCATCCACCACTTCGCCGCCGATGGCAAGCACCCCGCGCCGCTGCGGCAGGTGGCGGTCGATGCTTTGGGTAACCTCGCCGGCGACACCGATCGCAACGCGCTCGTCTCGCTGACGGAGGCCTCCGAACCGTTCCTGATCCGCGGTCAGGCGGTGTTCGCGCTGTCGCGCATCGATGCCAACGTGGCTCTGGAACGTGCCCGGCACGTGCTGGCAACCGCGCCGGAGGGTGATGAGGCGTGTCAGGCGATGCTCGCGCGGTTGAAGGCGTTCGTGGAGCCGCCCGCGCCGCCGCAGCCCGCTGTTGAAGCTGCGCCCGCCCCCGAGAAGGAACCCCCAGCGGCTGAGGCTGCCCCCACGCCCGATCCCGCGCCGCAGCCTGCTCCCGGCGACGCTCCGGCCGACACCCCGCCCGCCAACGACCCCGCCGTCGAAGAACCGGCGCCCGCCGACCAGCCCACCGGCGCCTGAGCGACCCTCCCCGTCGACACAATTCCTCCCAGCCGACCGTTGCCACCCGGTAAGCATGCCGCCCTCGTGGGCGACCCCCGTCGAGCCGGGTATCATCACCGCATGGCGCGGATCCGTGGTGGCATGGAATTTCGACAGGGAGCGATCGTCCGGCTCCCCCCGCCGCCGCGCACGCTCACCGCCCACCCCATCCGCCTTGCCTGCTCCACCCCGCCGCTCGTTGCTCATGGCGAAACCGTCCGACGCGGACAGGTCATTGCCGACCCACCCGAGCTGGATCGCCCCTGCGTCATCAGCCCCGTCACCGGCATGGTCAGCCGCGTCTGGCACACGCCCGACAACCCCCGGCAACCCCACGGCCTCATCATCCAGCCGTCCGAACCCACTGTCCCGACCACGCTCAACACCGAGCCGCCGCGCGGTCGAACGCTCGACAACTGGTTCGACACGCTCCGCCGCTTCGGTCCGTGGCAGGATGGCGATGGTCGGTTGGATTTCATCGCCCAGCTCCACGCCGCGCGCGAGAAACCGCCCGCCATGCTCATCTGCGTCGGCCTCGATGCCTTTCCGCCGTACCCCGACCGCAGCAGCCTGCTGGCGAGCTTCCCCGATGATGCGGTGCTCGGCACGCAGATTCTTGCCGACATCGTTGGTGCCCGGCGGGTGCTCATGCTCGCGCCCCTGGTCCCGGCAGTGCTCAACCGGCTTAAACCAAGCTGCCGCAACTTCCGCGTGCCCCTCACCGCTGCCACCAACATCTATCCCAGCGCCGACCCCACGCTGGTGATGTGGGCACACGCCCCGGGCCGGCGAAAACTCCCCCAGGGCGCTCTGCCCACCGACCGCAACGTCATGATGATCGGCCCGTGGACCGCCATCCGGCTCGCCCGTTGGTTCACCAATCGCGAGCTCGACCTCGCCCGCCCGCTTTTCATCGGTTGGCCTGAACCGGGCACGCCCCTGACCCCCGGTTACGCATTGCCCGGCCAGCCACTCGCCTCCGTGCACGGCACGCTGGCGGGGTCGGCTGCCAGCCTCGCGAACCGTGTCGTGCTGGGCAACCCCATGACCGGCACGCCCGTTCCCATCGACCACGATGGCGACCGCAAGCCGCTGTCGCCCGTCGTCCCGGCGGATCACGTGCTCCTGAGCGTGCTGGGGCCAATGAAACCCCACCGTGCCGAGCCGTGCATCAGTTGCGGCTGGTGTGCCGAGGTCTGCCCGACCGATCTGCGACCCATTCGGCTCGTGCAACTGCTGGAACGGCAGACCCGTTCACCCAGTCGAACAACCCAGCGCCGCATCGACCGCTCCCTGAAATGGTGCATCGATTGCGGCCTGTGCTCGCACGTCTGCCCCAGCGATATCCCGTTGGCGCAAACGTTGCGACAGGCCATGCAAACCGAATCGTCGCAGTCGCCGAACGAAGGGGAAGCGCCGCCCGGTAAGTGAGCGCCGCCGCTGGCCTCTCGGCCGACCGTTGCCTAATTTGTGCTTCGCACCAGGAGCGACCCGGACCATACCACGCTTGCTGATGAAGCCTACGGACTCCAGTTCAACACCTCCGCCCCCGGCGACGGCTCGGCCGAACGATGCGACCGCATCCCCGGCCAAGCCGGCGCACAGCCACATCGGCGAACGCCCCGTGGGGCCGCCCTGGCTGGGGTCCGTCCACCACCGGGCGCAGATTGACCTGCACTGGCTGACGGTCGCACTCATCATGGCCGCGGCCGGGTGGCTCTTCTTCGGGTGGCGCGGCCCCGTCATGGTCGGTATCACCGGCGCGGCCGCGGTGGCGGCGCATCTGGTCATTGTCGGACTCGTCCGCCTCATTGCCCGGCGTCCTTCGCGCGTGCCGCACCTGCATCCGCTGAATCTGGGGCTGCTCCTCGGCGCATCGTTGCCGTTGATGCAGCAGCCCTGGCTGCCGATTGCCGCCGGGGCGATGGTGGGGTTGTTGTCGCACGTCATCGGCCGGGCACACCGCCTGCGGCTTC
This sequence comes from uncultured Phycisphaeraceae bacterium, assembly GCA_964511575.1. Classification (GTDB taxonomy): domain Bacteria; phylum Planctomycetota; class Phycisphaerae; order Phycisphaerales; family Phycisphaeraceae; genus CALKHT01. Next base: position 57,969 of record CAZEFM010000001.1, read on the forward strand.
ATCCGGTGGCGCTGGTGCTGGTCACCGTCTGGCTGCTGCCGGTGGTGCTGCCCGGTGCAATGCGCGTGATCGGCGAGCCGGTGGATGCGGTGCTGCGGCCGCAACGGCTGCTGATCGGCAACGTGGGCGATGCGACGGCTGAGGCCTCCATCGCGCCGTGGTGGTCGCCCGCCGAGTACACCGCCCCCGATGCCATTCGCCGCATCGAAGCCGGCAATCTGTTTCTCGATCACCGCATCGACATGCTCGGCAACCGCGAGTCGCTCGTTCAGGCGATCAGCTCCGGTGAACTGGTGCGCTTGGAAGAGCTGTTCATCGGTGCGCATCCCGATGCGATTGGAGCCGGCAGCCGTGCCCTGCTCATCGTGCTGGGCTTTTATCTCATGTACCGACGTTTGGCGTTCTGGCAGGTGGGGGCAACGGCGCTGCTCACCGCTGTGGCGGTCATTCTCGTTCTGCCCTGGTGGGACAGCGACCAGCAGGCATACACCAGCGTGCTGTCGAAGATGGTCGACCTGGGGCCTGCGGCCTCGGTGACATATGTGTCATATTTTCTCTTTGCCACGCCGATGACGCTGATGGTGCTGATCCTCGCCCCGGGCACCGCCCCGATGAGCCGTGCCGGTCGATTGATTTACGGCGCGCTTCTGGGCGGTGGCGGCATCGCCGCGATGTGGTGGATCGGCGCGCCGCAGGCAGCGCTGTTGGCGCTGCTCCTGGCCAGCCTCATCTCCCGCCCCCTCGACGCCCTGCAACGCAGCGCGTTTGTGGGATGAACATGCGCATCGGCTATAATTTTCCTTGAACGGAGGTCGACATGCGGTTTGAACGCATCACCATCGAAACCGGCAAAATGGGCGGGGCGCCCTGTATTCGCTCCCTGCGCATCCCCGTTGCCACCGTGATCGAAATGACCGCACAGGGCATGTCCGCTGAGGAAATCTGCGAGCACCTGCCTGATCTGGAACCGGCCGACGTGCATGAAGCGTTGCGTTACGCTGCGGAATCCGTTCGCGAATCAACGCTGCCGCTCATCTGATGAAGTTCCTGATCGATAACAATCTGTCGGTCAGGCTGCCGCACCTGCTCAACGGGCATGGACATGATGCGGTCCATGTGCGTGATGTGGGACTTTCCGCCGCCACCGATGCCGCCGTGCTTGTTTACGCCGCTGCCCATCAGCGCATCGTCATCTCCGCTGACCGCGACTTCGGCACGCTTCTGGCGGAACTCAAAGCACAGCAACCGTCGGTCGTTTACCTTCGAGGGCGGTTGCCGCGCTTGCCCGAACCATTGGCGGCATTGCTGGACCGCAACCTTGCGCGCCTGGAAGCAGCCTTGATCGAGGGACGGATTGTGGTGATCGAACCGGGCCGACTTCGTATTCGGCAATTGCCGCTGGAATGATGCTCGATTCAGTTGCGCAGGATGACGACATCCTTCGGGTCGAAGGTGGCGGTCAGGGGCAGGTCGTCGCTGATCGGTGGGGGGTTGAGTTCCAGCACCTTGATCGCGACGGCGTCGGACAGGTGGACGTGGTGTTGGGCGGTGTCGCCGAGGTAGATGGTTTCGGTTCGGCGGGCGGTGAACATGTTGGCGGTTTCCTCGCCGACGGGCCAGGTGGAAAACCCCGCGGGGGCGATGACCGGCGCGCCCGGTCGCGCCAACCGCACCGCTTCGGGACGCAGTGAACAGACGACCCGACTGCCGGCCGTCAGCTCAGCGGGATAGACGCTGCTCCGCATGAGGCCCGCCGCCGTTTCCACCACCGCCGCATCCGATGCGACGCGCAGCACGCGGCCGGGAATGAAGTTGCTTTCACCGAGGAAGTCCGCCACGAAGCGGGAGACCGGCTGAGCGTACAGCTCGCGCGGCTTGCCCGCCTGCACCACCTGCCCGTTGCGCATCAGCGCGATGCGGTCGGCCATGGAAAGCGCTTCTTTCTGATCGTGCGTGACGTAGATGGCGGTGATCCCCGCGCGCTTGCAGATGTCGCGGATCTGCGTGCGCATCTCCAGGCGCAGCTTCGCATCGAGATTGGACAAGGGTTCATCGAGCAGCAGGACGGTGGGTTCAATGACCAGCGCCCGCGCCAAAGCGACGCGCTGCTGCTGTCCGCCGGATAGCTCGTTCGGCTTGCGATGCGCGAGGTTGGCGAGTTGCACGGCTTCGAGTGCGGCATCGACACGTCGCGTTTTGGAAGCTGCGGGCATCCGCCGTACATCCAGCCCGAACGCGACGTTCTGCGCCACGGTCATGTGAGGCCAGAGGGCATAACCCTGAAACACCATGCCCGCGTTGCGACGGTTGGCGGGCAGATGGGTGACATCCTGATCGCCGAAGTGGATCGATCCTTCGCTCGGGTCGGTGAACCCGGCGATCATGCGCAGCAGCGTCGTCTTGCCGCACCCGCTTGGCCCCAGCAGGAAGAACAGTTCCCCGGCTGCGATCTCAAGGTTGACCGCGTCGACCGCCACCACGGCATCGAACCGCTTGCTGAGTTGACGAAGGGTGATCGGGGTCATGAGGAAATGCGAAGTTCAAAGTGCGAAAACAGAACGCTTCGGGGTGGGGATGGCACTCAAAGTGAATGTTGAACTTTGCATTCGTGGTCTCGCTCAATACCCCACGCTGGGTTCGACCCAGATGCTGGCGGGCTCGGTGGGGCAGTTCTTTTCGCAGACGCCGCAGCCGATGCAGCCTTCGAGCACCTGAACGATGTTGTGGTACGGGTCGATGGTGATGGCTTTTTCGCCCAGCGGGCAGTGCGCGATGCACAGACGGCAGTCTTCGCGATCGCCGAACGGCCCGCGCAGGCAGCTTGAGTCGTTGAGGACGGCCACACCCATGTTGATCTGCTGGAGCTGATCGACCGGGACGAGCGCGCCGGTGGGGCACGCTTTCATGCAGCTCAGGTCGTCGCAGACGACGCACGGGCTTTCCCGCGCGACGATGTAGGGCAGGCCGCCGGCGGTCTTGCCTTCCGGGTCGAGCTGAATGCACTGCGCGGGACACGCCCGAACGCAATCGCCGCACCGGCTGCACTCGCTGAGCATCAGCGGTTCGGGCAACGCGCCGGGTGGTCGCAGATACCGCACCGGCAGGGGAATGTCCGAATAAGTGGGCGGCGGTGGGGACGATTTGGCCTCGGGGGGGATCGCCTCCTGCATGCGCTCGGCGAACGCCCGACCGGCTTCTTCCACCTTCTCCACCCCTTTGGCGAAGATCTGGCGAAAAAAGGCACGCCGATTAACCGATGAATCAGAGGATGGCGGTTTCGATTCAGCCAAGAGGGCTGGCTCCAGCGACCGATCGCGATTATCGTAGTAACTTAATATTGTACGCCTGCAACGGCTTGCGCCGCTCAATCGGCGGTTCAACTATTCGTGAAAGGACGACCCATGTCAAGCCTTCGCTCGTTTGTGATGCACAGCCTGCTCCTGGGGCTCGTGGCAACCGCGCTGCCCGCCTGTGTCAGCAACGACATGCGAAAGTTCGAGAGCACGGTCAGCCGACCGACCACCGTGCGCATCGTCCAGGCAATGACCGATGGCCACGTGCTCTGGGAAAAGGAAATCCCCGTGCAGCACTCGCTGACGGTCAACCTCGACCGCGAAGGCGAGTTCGAATGGTTCAGCGTCAACCCGGAGAAGCCGGCGACAAGTTTCCACTGGGCGCTGTTCGATGATCGCGGACGTCGGCTGGAGTTCGGCCGCGAATCCCTGCCCAACCTGCCGGTGCGGATCGAACTGGCGGTGCGTGATGCGCCCGAATGGCCCGCCGGGTACGTGCCGCCCAATCAGGAGCCGACCGTCACCCCCACGCTCCCGCCGATCCAGCCGCCCGCGTCCAACGGTGCCGGTGCAGCGGAAGAGTCGACGGAGGGTTGATCGTTCTTTGCCGCTGCCCTGCGCGATGGGGCGGCAGTTCATCGTCTTCTTTAAGTGAGTGGTACTGACAGGCGCAATCGCCTCGGCGATGAGCCCCCGGCTCCCGGTGCGCCTCACGTTCGCATCTGGTCCTGCCAGACGGCGCTGCGGATCAACTCCGCCGCGGCATAGACTTCGCGCAGTTCCATGAGCAGAGGCTCCAGTTCCCTCTCCGCCAGCACCGCACTCGATTCACAACCCTCCGGCAGTTCGACATCGCCGTCGACGACTTTACAGATGAACTCCAGACGCGGTTCAAGGCGCTGGCTGAGCATCCTGACCCGTTGGGCGAGTTCCTTGCAAGCCTGCTGAGTGCCGGACACCGCGATCCCGCTCCTTCTGTCGCCTTCCGGGCGCGCAGCGTCAGCCGCCGCCCACCAGTTTTGAGCACCAATCATGGATCAATCCCCTGAATCACGTGGTGCATTCGAGCCTAACAATCGCGGGTGTCAAAATCCACCATTTCGCCGCAGGTGACAGCGTGTTCCCCGTGAAGTTGGTTGCGACAGACCGATCAGGCGAATTGGGTATGGGGGCGGACGGTGGATAAACCAACCACCCGGTTCGATTCGGGCGATTGCCCGCGGCGATGAGTGGCTTAACCGATCAGTTCGGTTTGTTCGACGGTTTGGCCTCGCACGATGATCGGGTCGACCGCGCCCTCGATGCGAACGGATTGATCGGTATCGACGACGCAGACGGGCACCTTGCCCGCCTTCCAGTCCGCCAGGGGCAGCAGCGGCCAGCGCTGACGGAAGTGTCGATCGGGATCGACGCTGATGCGTGCGCCGCCGGGCGCGAGTTTGTCGATCGTGAGGCGGGGATAGCTCAGCAGGAAACCCATGCAGGTGATGCCGCGCGGGAAGAAGCTGTGGTTGTTGTTGATGTACGTATCGATGAAGCCGTAGCTCTGTGCACCGGTGTTGCTGGCGGTCTGCAGATCCCAATAGCGTTGGGTGCGCGCGGTGCCGGAATGGCCCAGGTAGCGCGCCAGGTGATCGCGCCAGAGGTTCTGGCTGATGTGGACGTTGCCCGGCTCGGCGGAGGTGTGGCCGCAGCCGTAAGGCCCCAGCGTTTCGCGCGTCGCGCTGATGAGGTCCTCGATGAGCGAGTCGACGCTGAGCAGCGGTGGTCGGCCGATCATCGCGGGCAGCAGCAGGCCGTTACCCGTGTAGATGGAGTAAGCGTCCCACCCGGGCAACTCGTCGTAAGGCAGGGGTTGCCCGGTGCCGGCGTCGACGAGGCCCACCGCCGACCGATCGATGCACACCGCGTAGTGATCGCCCAGCCACGCCCAGGTATGGACCTTGGATGTGTCGTGATCGACGGTGGTGTCGCATCGTTCCGCCAGTTCGTGCCGATCCAGATGCCCCAAGAGGTCGGCGGCGGCGCGGAGTGCGGCGAGCCGTTTGACCGCCAGGTACGTCTGCTTGCGGGCGTACTGTGTGGCGGGTGTTGCATCGGCGAGGGTGTTGGCGGTGCCTTCGGAAGGGAAGCCGCTCTTGTCGCGGTCGGTCCAGATGAGGTAAAGCGCCAGCCGTTCGATCAGGTCGCCCAGTTTGCGTGCGACGGACAGGTCGCCCGTCCAGTGGCAGTAGACCTGCAGCAGGAGGAGGAAGTTGCAGTTTTCCTCGACGGGCATGTCGTGGGGGTAGGCCGGGCCGCCGACGTTGACGCCTCTGCCCAGGTCGTGGCTGAGGTAGCCGCCGCCGGAGGATGCGTGTCGTTTTTCGTGGGCTGCCCATTGGGGGAACTGCAGCGCCAGCAGCCGGGGCCAGAGCGTGAGATAGAACATCGAGCTGTTGTACTCGACATCGATCGCGCCGTGATACAGCCGTCGGCCGGTCCAGACGCTGAACCATTCGCTGGCGGGGGCGTGCTCGATCGGGTCCAGGTCGCACCAGAACGTGTTGCTCAGGAACGCCTGAAACGTCTGGTGCATCAGGTGCTTGTCCGCGACTTCCAGCGGAATCTGTTCGATGAGCTTTTCGAATCGTCGGGAGCGCGCCAGCCGATCATCCCGACGGCTTACCGCTTCTTCCATGACGGCGTCGATGTCGGGCAGGCGCTTGCAGTAGCGGAAGCGGGCCGGCCGTACGCCGTGACCATCGTCGACGCTGAGCACCGGGTCGCAGCAGTGCGCGCCCCAGACGAGTCGCCACTTGATGCCGCTGCCCGGTTCGGTCACGGGCAGGTCGAGCGTCAGTCCCTTGCCGTCGGGGTCGGGCACTGCTTCGGGGTTGAGGCTGACGATGCGCTCGGAGACGTGCGCTTCGCGCTGCTCGCCGGTGTCGGGATCGGGCGTCGGCTTCATGAGCGCGCGGTAGGACAGATCCATGCGCGGCAGGTCGGTACCGTTGGCGGTGGCGAACAGTTGCGTGTTGGGGCGCTCCAGCCGAAAGAAAAGCCTGACCGATTTGGGGGTGCGGTCGCGGGCATCGACCCGTCGGATGGTGCCTGCGGGGTTGACCCGCATTTCCATGTAGAACGCGGGCATGGTGCACAGCGCTTCATCCTGCGGGTAGAAGACGCTGTGGATGTTGAACTCGAACTTGAGGTGATGCTGCCGTGAGAAGCCGGAGAAGGTGATAGAGTTGAAGCGTTCGAACTGTTCGCAGTTGTAGAACGGTTGGCCGTGGCGGGTGAATGGCAGGACGCGCTGCGTGCCATCGGGCTCGACGAGTCCGACCATGAGGTCGAGCGGTTCGTCGAGGAACCGTCCCAGTGCCGAATGCATGACACGCTGGTGGTAAGGCTCGAACAGCAGGTTGAAGCGACTGCCCAGACGGGCGATGGACCAGGTCATCAACTGCATGGATGGCTCTCAACGGACGCACAATACCGGACGTTCCAACCGCGCAACGCGCTTCCCATTGTCGTGTAATCGGGTCGCAGGGTAAAGGATGTGCACGGTTTGTAAAACATGGGCAAGAACGTTGCCCTGATTTGGGCGGCGGGGCTGACGTCAGCCGTCTCAACGTTTCCACGGCGTCCCACCGGGTGGCGCGAAGAACTGCGGTGGTGGCGGGGGCGTATAGGTCGTGACGCGCCAGCGGGTTGCCGGGCGGAAAGCGGGGCGAATCATCGACAGATGGTTGATGTGGGTGGTTGCGGGCGATAGTGTTTCGCCCCGCCCAGCGCAGCGTTGGCACCCGGCGCGGGGTACAATAGCCCCTTCCGATAACGCGCCTCAGAAGCCGGGGCCGTCTTTTTATTAGCGCCCCGATGAGGTGGGGTGCGATTTAACTGGAGAGTATTTGCGATGACCCAGACCGGCCAGCCTGAACACGGTTCGACGCCCACCAGCGACAACATGCACCAGACGATTGCCCAACAGCAGACCGATGGCCAGTCGCGCACGCTGCTCGTCAAGGTGGACGAGCGGAACATGGACACGAGCTACGCCAACGCGTTTCGCACGCACACCACAGCCGAGGAAGTGATGATCGACTTCGGCGTGAACCTGCTGACGCCCGCCCCCGAAGGCGGCCAGAACGCCGATGGGCAGATTCTTTTTTCCGTGAAGGATCGGCTGGTGCTGAACTACTGGACGGTGAAGCGGTTGGCGCTGACGCTGAGCCAGATCGTGCGTCAGCACGAAGAGCAGTTCGGCACGCTGGAGCTGGATGCCGCTGAGCGCATGAAGAAGTGACGGAGGCGGGGGGCCTGGGCGGAGCCCATGTGGGGAGGAAGCATGACGGGATTGGCGTTCGTCATGTGATGAACTGAACCTGACCGCGCCATTGAAGGCTGTTGCCCCTATGCCTGATCAGACGATGCAAGAAGCCGCCGCGTTGAAAGCCGGGGCGGTGAATCCCACCGGCGCCGCCAGCCGTGAGCAGTTTCTGGAACACGTGCTGTCGGCACAGTGCGACCTTGCGCCGGCGGAAGGCGGCGCGGTGCTGCGCCTGCAGAAGAGCGACACGGTGCAGATGATGGCCGTGTACCCGCCTCTGGAGAAGGAGGACGTGGCGCCGCCCTGGCTGAGTCGATCGGCGGATCTGGTGCCGATGGTTGTGCAGTCGCGGCAGACGCAGATCGCCACGCTGGGCAGCACCGATGGGTTGTACGGCCAGGCGCCGAACGCCTATCTGGTGCTCGTGCCGGTGCTGCACGTGGAAGGTCAGGCGGAGGTGGCGGCGTTTCACCTGCGCGTGTCGGAGCCGGCCGATGCGACGGCGGCGCGTGAACGACTGGAGCTGACCGCGGCGCTGCTGGGCTACTACGACATGCAGATGGCACTGCGGCAGCGCAGCGCCAACCTTGCCCGCATGCGTACGGCGATGGAGATCGTCGCGCAGGTCAGCGAGTATGAGAGGTTCCGCGCCGCCGCCATGGCGTTGTGCAACGAAACCGCGGCGCGGTGGTCGGCTCAGCGCGTGAGCCTCGGCATTCTGCGGGGGCGGTACGTCAAGCTCGCCGCCATCAGCCACACCGATCGCTTCTCGCGGAAGATGCGGCTGGTGCAGGACATCGAGTCGACGATGGAGGAATGCCTCGATCAGGACATCGAGGTGATTCACCCGGCTCCGCCTCAGGCGGGGTATGTGAGTCGTGCGGCATCGCAGTGTTCGATGCATCACGGTCCGGCGACGATCTGCAGCCTGCCGATGCGGCGGGAAGGGCAGGTTCAGGCGGTGCTCACCCTGGAACGCGAACCGGATCGGCCCTTCACGCCACAGGAAGTGGAAACGCTGCGTCTGACGGCTGATCTGGCGGCGGGGTGGATGCTCCACCTCAACGACACCGATCGCTGGGTGGGGGCGCGGCTGGCGACGAGCGTGAAGCGCACCGCGGCCGCGGCGGTCGGGCCACGCCACACCTGGGCCAAGCTCACCGTGCTGGCGCTGGTGACGGCGATCATGCTGCTCGTCTTCGCCAAGGGCATGAGCCGTGTCGAAGCACCGTTCGAGGTGCAGGCGCCTCGGCTGCAGGCGGTTGTCGTGCCGTTCGATGCACAGCTCAAAAACGTCTATGTCAAACCCAACGACATTGTCGTCGCGGGGGAAACGGTGCTCGCCGAGTTCGATGTGACCGACCTGGAGCTGGAGCGCATCGCGCTCATGGCGGAACAGGACGGCTACCTGAAGGAACACAGTGCCGCCCTTGCGGAGAACAAATCGTCTGAAGCGGCGATCGCCAAGGCGCGGGCGGACATGCTCGGTGCGCGGATGCGATTGATCGCCAAGCAGATCGAGCAGGCGAAGATCGTCGCGCCGATCAGCGGCATCGTGCTCAGCGGCGATCTGGAACGACAGATCAACGGTCAGTTCGAGCGCGGCGCGGTGATGTTCGAGTTGGCGCCGCTGCATGCCGCAGAAGCGGAACTGGCGGTGCCGGAGAACCGCATCGGCGACCTGGTCAACGAGATGGACCGTCGCCTGACGGCGGTGACGGCGGAGCATGAAGGCCGATCGCTGGATGAGTTGATCGCGTTGGCGGCGGAGCGCGGGTTGGAGCCGCCGGCCGGGGCGACGCGCGAGGATGTGCTGAAGCTGCTTGTCCCGCCGTTGCGTGGTGAACTGGCGACCGCGGCCAACCCGGGGCAGTACATCGCCTTTGAAATCTACCGCATCGACTCGGTCGCTCAGGTCGTGGGGCAGCGCAACGTTTTCAAGGTGCACGCCCGCCTCACCGGCGACGCCCAGCGCATCGCCAACCTCAAAAAAGGCATGCAGGGCGTTGCCAAGATCGACATCAACCACCAGCGCTACATCACCATCTGGACCCGCGACGTGGTCGACTGGGTGCGGATGTGGCTGTGGATCTGATCCTTTTTAGCCACAGATGAACACGGATCAACACAGATGAAGGCAAGGAAGAGGGGGGAGGAGAACAATCAATAAGCATTCATCAATTTGCGATTGGATGTGGGAGTGATGTCAACACAGACCCACTGTATTGACCTTCACTCAGCTTTCGCGTGCTTCCTCCTCATCTGATGAGTGTTTATCAGTGTTCATCTACGGTTAACCCAAGAACATGAGTAGAACGCGACCGACATTCAGTGAGTCCTGGTACCGGGTGGAGGGGTTGCGGCCTCGGCTGCGGGCGATGGTGCAGACGTTTCGTCAGCACTACCGCGGCCAGATGTGGCACGTGGTGCGCGATCCGGCGAACAACCAGTTCTTCCGCCTCAACGATGCGTCCTACTTCTTCGTTGGACTGCTCAACGGTGAGCGCACGGTGGCGCAGGCGTGGGAGATCGCCAACGCGGAGTTGGGCGATCGCGCGCCGACGCAGCCGGAGGTGATTCAACTGCTGGGGCAGTTGTACGCATCGAACCTGCTGGTGGCGGAGCTGCCAGCCGACTCGGGCGGCATCTTTGATCGGTATCGCAAGAAGGTGCACCGGGAGATTCGCGGATACCTGTCCAATCTGCTGTTCGTGCGCATTCCGCTGTGGGATCCGGATCACACGCTCAACCGCTGGGTGAGCGCGGTGAGCTGGGTGTTTTCGCCAATCGGGCTGGCGCTGTGGGTGGTGCTGATCGGGTTGGCGTTGATGCAACTGGCGGGACAGGGCGCGGCGCTGGTGGCGCAGGGCCAGCGCGTGCTTGATCCATCGAACTGGATTTACCTTTACATTTCGATGGCGTTCACCAAGGCGCTGCACGAACTGGGGCACGGTTTTGCGTGCAAGAAGTACGGCCGGGACTCGCACTCGGGCGGCGAGGTGCACACGATCGGCGTGATGTTTCTGATCCTCGTGCCGGTGCCTTACGTCGACGCGTCAAGCGCCTGGGCGCTGCGCAACCGTTGGCAGCGTGCGATCATCGGCGCGGCGGGGATGTACGTTGAGCTTGCCGTTGCCGCCATCGCCGCCATCGTCTGGACGCAAACCGCGCCGGGCGCGATCAACTCGATTGCCTACAACACCATCTTCATCGCATCGGTGTCGACCCTGCTGTTCAACGGCAACCCGCTGCTGCGGTTCGATGGGTATTACATCCTTTCGGACCTCATCGAGATTCCCAACCTTGCGCAGCGCAGCAAGGATTACCTTTACTACCTCGTCAAGCGATACGTTTTCGGATCGACGCTGGCGCGGTATCCGATGATCGGCGCGGGGGAACGGCCGTGGTTTGTGGTGTATGGCATCGCGTCGACGATTTACCGCGTGATGATCAGCATCGGCATTCTGCTGTTCGTGTGGAAGCAGGTGCCGATGGTGGGTGTGGTGCTTGCATCGGTGGCGCTGGTGACGTGGGTGTTCGTGCCGTTGGGCAAGTTCCTGCATTACCTGGCGGTGAATGATGAGCTGTCGCGTGTGCGGCCGCGCGCTGTGTGGTCAACGGTGGCGTTCGCCTCGGCGGTGGTGTTCGCGGTAGGCATTCTGCCGGTGACGGAGCATGCGCGTGGCGACGGCGTGGTCGAGCCGAACCAGCTCAAGATGATCTACACGGTGGAGGATGGCTTCATTGAAGAGGTGCTGCCGACCGAGACATTGGTTCGTGAGGGCGATGTGCTGATGCGGCTGCACAACGTGGAACTGGAGACGCGCCGCGACGAGGTGCTCGCCCATCGGCGTCGCATTCAGGCGCAGCTTCGCGCTGCGGAGGAGGCGACGGTGCGGCAGATTGCGCTGCGCAGTCTCGCGGCGATCGATCAGCAGTTGGCGAACATCAACGACCAGATCGACCGGTTGCACGTGCGCGCTCCGATGGCGGGGCGGTGGATCGCGCCGCACGCGGAGCGGATGCACGGCCTGTTCATGAAGCGCGGCGAGCGCGTGGGCATGGTCGCGGCGGTGGATGATCTGATCGTGCGCGTCGCGGCGGATCAGTTGCTCGGCCCACGCATCAAGAACGAACTGCCCAACGATGCGCGCGAGGCGGAGGTGGACATCCGTGTGCGCGGCCGACCGGACGTGCGGTTTGCCGGGCGCATTCGCGAGATCGATGAATCAGGCAAGCGCGATCTTCCCTCGGCGGCGCTGGGGTATCTCGGCGGAGGCACGCTGGCGGTGACGGGCGAGGACCAGAGCGGCACGCGCACGGCCGAGGCGTTCTTCGAAGTCGTCATCGACCCGACGGAAAGCCCGGCGGAGCTGTACAGCGGCCAGCGCGTCGTCGTGCGGTTCGACCTGCCCAAACGGCCGTTGCTCGCGCAGTGGATCCACGGGCTGCGGCAACTGATTCAGCGACGCTTCGAGGTGGAGGCGAGTTAACACAGGAGTTGGAGAGAATGTTCAGTAAGCAATCATCAAGTCTGACTGGGAATGGTTTGCGCGCTTGAATGTCCGCGCCTCGGCAATGGCCATTCACGGTTGATAGTTGCTTATTGATGACGGAACCCGATGTTCACCACCACCGCACAACCTCAATCGGCGCAGCCCTCGGCGGCGCAGCAGGAGCAGCAGCGACTCGGCGTGGATCGCGTGGTTCCGCCGATTCCCAGCGCCACGTGGCGCATGCTCACGCAGCGCACCGTGCGCAAGAAGGTGCCCAAGGGGCTCGATCTTTGGTGGGATGGACTGGTCGGTCGGGCACAGGCGGTGGTGCCGCGCCGCCGCATGTTCATGCAGCGTGCCGAGCGCATCGTCGAGCTGCGCAAGCGTTATGCCGAGGTAAGCGAAGCGCGGCTGCGTGGTCGTGCCGAGCAGCTTCGCCGGGTGTTTCGTCGTGGCCGCGACAAGCGCATGCACACGGACATGGCGTACGCACTGCTGGCGGAGATCGTGTATCGGCAGATGGGTTTTCACCTGCACACGGTGCAGGTGGCTGCGGCGCTGGCGATGAATGCCGGCTGCATTGCCGAGCTTGCCACCGGTGAAGGCAAGACGATTTCTGCGACTTTGCCGGCGGTGCTGGCGGGTTGGCGCGGGCGCGGGTGTCACGTGATTACCGTGAACGATTACCTTGCCCGCCGTGACGCCACGGAGATGGGCAAAATCTATCGCTTCTGCGGGCTGCGTGCGGCCTATGTGGACGGCGAGATGCAGGCGCCGGCGCGGCAGGCGGCGTATCTGGCGGACGTCACCTACTGCACCAACAAGGAGGTGGCGGCCGATTACCTGCGCGATCGGTTGCTGCTGGGCAATGTGCGCGGGCTTTCCTCCGCCATTCTCAGTCGCATCGCCGGTGACAAACATCGCGGGCTGGATCGGCTCACGTTGCGTGGCCTGGAATGCGCGATCGTCGACGAAGCCGACTCAGTGTTGATTGATGAAGCGGTGACGCCGCTGATTATTTCGGGCGACTCGCCCAATGCCGAGCAGGTGCAGGCGTACAAGGAAGCGGCGGCGTTGTGTCGCGATCTTGTCCCGCGCAAGGACTACCGCGTCGATGAGCGGTTTCAGGAGGTCACGCTGACCCACGCCGGCCGCATCAAGCTCGCCAAACGCGCCGAAGCGCTGGGTGGCATCTGGAAAGGCGCTCGGCGACGCGAGGAACTCGTGCGGCAGGCGATCACCGCCCGCGAGCTGTATCGCCGCGACAAGCAGTACGTCGTGCAGGACGGCAAGGTCGTCATTGTTGATGAGTTCACCGGCCGACTCATGCCCGACCGCACGTGGCGCGATGGTTTGCATCAGGCGGTGGAAGCCAAGGAAGGGCTGGAGGTGCAGCCGCTCAAAGGCACGCTTGCCCGCATCAGCTTTCAGCGCTTCTTCCGCATGTACCGCAGGCTCGGCGGGATGACCGGCACCGCGCTGGAGAACCGGCAGGAACTGTGGGTGATTTATCACCTGCCCGTGGTGCCCATTCCCACGCACAAGCCGGTGCAGCGCAAGCGTTCACCCGATCGGCTGTACGCCAACACCGATACGAAGTTCCGCGCGATCGTCAAAGAGATCGAGCAGGTGCATCGCCAGGGTCGGCCGGTGCTGGTCGGATCGCGCAGCGTCGGCGCCAGCGAATACCTGAGCCAGAAGCTCAATGAACTGAAGATCGAGAACCAGGTGCTCAACGCGGTGCGTCATGCGGAGGAAGCGCAGATCATCGCGGGTGCTGGTGTGATGGGTCGCATCACGGTGGCGACGAACATGGCCGGCCGCGGCACGGACATCAAGCCCAGCCGCGAAGTGAAGGATGGCGGCGGATTGCACGTGATCGCCACGGAGCGTCATGAATCCGGCCGCGTCGATCGACAGCTCTTCGGCCGTACCGGTCGACAGGGGGACCCCGGCACCGTGTCGGTCTACCTCAGCCTCGATGATGAACTGTTCAAGCGTTACGCCCCGCGCTGGGTGAGGCTGATGCTCGCCGCGCGGATCTATGGCGACGGCTATCTCTCAACCCGCTGGTCGCGGCTGCTCACCCATTACGTGCAGAAGCGAGCCGAACGACGCGCATTCCTCCAACGCAAGAGCGTGCTCAAATCCGACGACTGGCTCGATGAATATCTCGGCTTCGCCGGCCGGGAGATGTGAGGCTCGTGAAGGGGACGCTGGGTTTGGACGCCAAGGCGCGGAGGGGCCAAGGTGTGGAGCGGATGTCGGGAGTGTCGTGAGGGGGATAACAACTCCAATGATTTGCGATTACTTGGCGACTTGGTGTCTTGGCTACTTGGCGTCAGGTTTGTTGTGGACGTAAAAAAACCCACGGATGGGCATCCGCGGGTTTCGGGGGGGCATTCAATTATTCACTTAGCGTTCGGCGGCCTGATCCTGGGGCCAGATGAGGCGGACGCCGAAACCGGGTTTGAGCTTCAGTTCCTTGTTGTCGATTGAGAACTCGGCACGGATCGAACCCGAACCGTAATCGATCTGTGGGGCGATCCACTTCAACCGACCGACCAGCTCACGGTTCACCGGCTCAAACGCCTGCAGGCGATACTCCCGGCCCACCTCCAGCTTGTCGTGCAACTCCTTGGGCAGCAGGATGAACCGGGCATCCAGCTCGTCCACCGCGATCAGCGTTAGCACCGGATCGCGTTCCGACAGCGTCGCCCCCGGTTCAGCCGTCACCTCGAGGATGCGACCGCTGAACGGCGCACGAATCTGGTGCCGTTCCAACCGTTCCATCTCCAGTTGCAACTGCACCTCGGCGACGCGTTTCTCGTGCTTGGCGGCACTGAGCTGTGTCTCCGCTTTTTTCAGTTCCAGTTCGCGCTTGCGGACTTCATATTCCTGAGCGGCCTTTTTGGCGACCAGATCCTTGGCGCGTTCCAGTTCAAGCTGCGCCTCGCCCAGCGCCGCCTCCGCCAGCAACACCTCATCCTCGCGAATGGCTCGCATCCGCGCCGCCTCCACCACGATCCGCTGCAGCGTGTCGTCCAGCGTCGCAAGCACCTGGCCTTTCTCCACGACCTGGTCCACCTCCACGTGCACCGTCTTGAGGTGGCCCGGCAGTTGCGGGCTCAGAATGACCGTGTGGCTGGGCTTCACATCGGCGGTGAACTCATCGTTCGTGCCCAGGCCGCTCTGTGCGCTCACCGATGTGAGCCATACCGCCAGCCCCAGCACCCCGGCGATCCATAACAATCCGATTCGCATGACATCGGCTCCGCGTAGGAAAGTGTTCAATCAGAGGGAGGGTCGTCGGCACGAACCCAGCCGCACATTGTACCCCCGCCGACTGCCGTCGGTTCTCCTACCATCGGCTGACCTTGCCCCGGTCGCAAGAATAGTTCCGCCGCTGAATGATCGGGTGGTGCCGGCCGCCTGTGATTTCGTGCGTATGCTCTGAATGTGGCATTTCTTGTGTCGCCGTGGCCGGGGAATGCCTCTGGCATAGACTGAATAAACCGGGTAGGCTGTTGTCGTTCATGCATGCATCCGACGCCCAACCTCACCCGCAGGCCCATCGGCCGGCGGCGATACCCATGAACCCGTGGCGCGATCGGGCGTTGTGGGCGGCGCTGTGGCTGGGCTGCATGAGCCTGCTGCTGGTGGCCTGGCGCCTCGAACCCAGTGCCGCGGGCCACGGCACGCACACCCAACTGGGTATGCAACCCTGCGCCAGCCTCGCCGCCACCGGTTTCCCCTGCCCCACCTGCGGAATGACCACGGCGTTTGCCCACGCGGCGGATGGACGCCTCCTGGCGGCGTTTGTCACCCAGCCCGCCGGCGCGGCGCTGGCGCTGCTCACCGCCGTGGTCGCCCTTGTCAGCACCTACGGCATGATCGCGGGTTTGCCCGTGCTGCCGCTGATCAATGCCGTCTGGACCCCGCGCAACCTGCTTCTGGGCGGTTTGGCGATCATCGCCGCCTGGATCTATAAAATCCTCAGCATCCACGGAGTGATGTGATATGCCTCGATCACGAACCACACGCGCGGGCCTCATCGGGGTGCTGCTGGTGAGCGTCAGTTTTCTGAGCGGTTGCGGCGGGCCGGTGTTCGGCCTGGTCGCCAACGCCGTGCTCCCCGAGCACAAGAAGGTCAAGGTCACGGCCGACTACCGCGACCTGGAAGGCAAGACCGTGGCGATCATGGTCAACCTCAACGAGTACGCCTACTCCCAGTACCCCGGCGCACCCAAGGACATGGCTTGGGCGCTGAGCAAGGAACTGCGCGTCAACGTCCCCAACATCACGCTCATCAACCCCGACGATTTGGTCGCCTATCAGGAAGCCAACCCCTACTGGCACACCAAGCGATACTCCCAGCTCATCAACGAGCTGCAGGTGGACCGCATCGTCCTGATCAAGGTGCTGCAGTACAGCATGCACGAACCGGGCAACAAGCACATTCTTCAGGGCATGATTCTGGGCGAGGTCATGGTGATCGAAGCGGAAGACGCGGTCGATGCGCTGCCCGGCTCGGCGGACAACCTCGCTTATGCGAAGCAGATCGAAGCGCGATACCCCGAAGACAACCCGATCGGCATCGTCAACGGCGATGAGCGCAGCGTGGAAGTGGCAACGCTTTCATCGTTCGCCCGCCGTGCGGGCCAGCTCTTCTACGACCATCAGCAACTTCGGCCGGCGCGGTAAACCGCCGCCTCGGCGCAATCTTCCCGGGAACCCCTGCGAGCTACCATGAAACAGTTCTTCTCCCTTGTGTTGATGTTGACGCTGCTGGCCGGCCTGGCGGGATGCGAAGTGCTCGGCGCCGCCGCGGAAACCGTCGCCCCCAGCAAGACCAAAGCCGTCTACAAGCCGCAGAACCGCGTGACGCTGATTCTTGTCGACGACCCGGCCAACCGGCTGGGTAACGCCAACCTCACCGATCAGATCGCCTCCGTCGTGGAGCACGAGCTGAAGCAGAACGAGGTGATCACCGAGTTTGTCCCGATGCGCGAGCTGCATCTGCTGCAGCAGGCACGCGGCAAGGCGTTCGACACCATGTCGCTGCAGGATATCGGCCGGGCACTGGGCGCCGAGCAGGTGCTGCACGTGCACATCGAGCAGATCGATGTCGACACGGGCCCGGGTGTGGTGCAGCCTGAAGCGTGGGTGCGGCTCAAGTTTCTGGATGTGGCGACCGGCCGCCGACTGTTCCCCTCCGACACCCACGCCGCCGCGGGCCCCAGCGCCGGCTACGAACTGCACAGCCAGATGCGCCAGAGCATCCGCCCCACGGAAAGTGCGGGCGACCGCATCGTGCTGTTCACCCGATTCGCCAACCACATCGCCGGCGACGTCGCCCGCGTCTTTTACGACCACCTGCCCCGCCAGGTGGGGGACCTCGCCCGTGAACTGCGTGATGCGCGGTGAGTGACCGGGCCGCCTCCCGCATCGTTGGGCCCAACCGCCCCACGCCGGGAGGGCATCCCGGCTTCGCGCGGGCTTTCGGCTAAATCCGCCCCATTGCGGAAAGACGCTACACTTTCGCGTTCGATGTTGGACCTCCTACCCACGCTATCGCTGCACCCATGCGCATCCTCCACCTGATCGATGCCCACAGTCCGCAGGCGACCCGCGCCACCCTCGCGATGCTCGCCACCGCGATGGGCCGGCTCGGTGCGATCGATCAGCACGTGCTGCTGCTGGGTGGGTCGGCTTTGCGTGATGCCGCCCACGATGCGGGTCTGGTCGACCCCGACCACGTCCATCTGTTGGGTGTGCCCTTCGGCCGGGCGATGCTCGGTTGGCATGCCGTGACACGGCGCATCGCCGGTCTTCCTGCCATCGACCTCGTGCACTGCTGGTCGGCCGGCACGTTCGCATTCGCCTCGCTGGCGCTGCGTCACCTGCCGCGCGTCCTGACGCTGACGAGCGAGCCTTCCGCAGGCACGGTGAAGTGGTTCCGCATCGTCAGCGGGGAGGCCGCCCGATCCGCCAGCGCCCCGGCGACGTTCCTGCCCATCAGCGCCACCATTCGCAGGACGCTGCTCACCGGCGGAATCGACGAGGAGGCGGTGCACGTGCTTCGCCCGGGCATCGACATGAGCATGGTCGCCCATGGGGAGCGTGCCGCGCTGCGCAAAGCGTGGGGTGTTGCTCCAGCGCACGACCGCGAAACCACCATCGTCGCTTTGTTGGCGGATCGTCCCGAAGCGGTTGACACGCTGCACCCCGCGCTGGTCGCCGGCATCGCCGAGGAAGTCACGCCAACCCGCTGGCGTATTCTGGCGCATCCGCTGGGACACCGTCGACTACGTGCTGAACGCATGCTGCGTCACACGCGCGGGCCGGATCGCCTCATCCGTGAGCCGCGCCTCGCCGCGCCGTGGCAGGTGCTCAGCGGGTGTGATGTGGCGCTGGCGTTGGGCGATGGGGGAGGGCTGAGCCTCCTCTGGGCGATGGCTGCCAACCTCCCGATTGTTGGCGAAGCCACCTACGCCATCAGTGAAATTCTCGAAGACCGCCACTCCGCCCTCCTGGCGAAGCCCAACGATGTGCGGGAACTGGTCAAGCGGCTCACCCGCGTGGTCGGCGATCAGCAACTTGCCTGGAAGCTGCGCGACACCGCCCGACATGAAGCTTACAGCTTTTTTTCCCGCCAACGCTACTGTCAGTCGCTGCAGAGCGTTTACCAGCAGGTGATCGAGCGGCAACCCATCGCCATCCCCGAACTCGAAGCCACCGGCGGCCTCCGTTTCACCGGCCGAGCCTAGTGTCTGAGATCCGGTTCTCCCCAGGCCGGACCCCAGACCCCAGGCCCTGACGTTAATCAAACGCCACCTTCATGTGATGCATGTCGCGCTCGGACGGACAGAACACGATCGTGCCGAAGTTGCGATACTGAAAACCGCTGAGACTCATCATCGGTTGGCCGGCGGACGCATCGAGCAGATGCAGCTTTCCATCGACCACTTCGTAGCTCACAAGGTTGCCGTTCACGAACTCCTGGCCCAACTGAGCCGCATACAGTCGCGGCGCGACCCTGCTGCTCACCAGCGTTTCACCGTTCACCGGATCGCTCAGATCGATCCGCCACAGTTCGTTGCGATACCCGGCGTAGAACACCACGCCGTCTTCCGTCGCCAGCGAATCGTACGCACGGGACAGGCTCATCAGCTCCGTCACGGTGCCCACGCTGAGCTGGTTCACCGGGTCGTTCGTCGCGGAAACCTGCACCAGTCGATGGGGCGAGAGGATTTCGATGTCGTTGTTCAGGTAGGCTGCGCCATCCACCTCCAGCCACCAGTGGCCCATGCTGCCGCCCGGCCCGTTGTTGAACAGCCGCACGTTCATGTTGCCTGAAAAGACATACGTGTTGCTGTTGCGCAGCTCGAACACCTCCGGCTCGCGACCGGGATAGGTCACGGTGAGGCTGTTGTTGTTGCCGTTGCCCTTGGGACGGATGCGAATCTCCGTCGCCTTGCCCACGTACAGGTTGCCCTGAGCGTCCAGGTCGCCCTTCTTGGCGTTCTTGAGGTCCTGGCGCGTGATCTTCGTGCCATCCTCCTTCGCCAGCTCGAACGACATGTCGCTGTTGTTGGGGTTGATGTTGGCGATGGTGCCGACGATGCGGAACGGCGGGGTCACCAACTCGTGCTGCACCGCATAGATGTTCCACTGGCCATCCTTGTGGACCGCCGCGGCGCCGCCGATCGGCCCGCCTTCAAGCTTGTCGTTGCCGACATCGGCAACACCGTTGCGCAGGTCGACGAAGAGCATCTGCGCCTGCCACCGGCGTTCATCCCACCGGAACGCGTACAGATGCGTAAACGCCGGCATCTCCGCGGTGCCGTTGGCATATGCCGCGGCATCGATTCCGCCCGCCAGCACGTTGCCCTGCCGGTCGCGAATGTGAGCGACCATCTTGTGCTCGTTGGCGGCGAAGTCGTACCGCCAAAGCGCGCTCGATTCACGGTTGATCCCGTACATGACCTGATCGTGCAGCGGGTGTTCCGCCGCCATCACCGACAGGGGCGCGAGCACCATTGCCAACGTTGTTCCCCCGAGGGTAAGCACGTTCCATCGCATAGTGCACCTCGTTTCCTGGTGGACACGTTCCATTCCCCGGGTTGCCGAGGTCAGCCGCACCATGCGCCTGCCGCGACAGATGCAAATCAACGATTCACTATCGGGCTTTGCCAGTTCTCGTGCGATTCGGCGTCAGAGAGGAGCCCTGCATCGGGCGTAAACGGCATCATCGTTGCAAACGGACCCGCCACCACCTTCAACCGCCGGGGCGCACCCGCGTCATGACAAACCCGCTGCGCGGCAGCGCCGGCAGACGTGAGCGATCCACCGACAGCTTCTGAGGCGGCAGGTCGTACTGCATCCGCTGCGTGAGCATCCCGATCGCCTGCTTCATCAGCGCCATCGTGATCGCTTCGCCGGGACAGCGGTGCCCCGTCCGCGCATCGCCGCCGCCCTGCGGGATGAAATTGAAAGGCGTGATCGGCGTCTCCAGAAAACGATCCGGTCGAAACGCCTCCGGCCGCTTCCACACCCGCCGGTCATGGTTCGTGCCGTATACCTCCAGCAGTGTGCGCGTGCCGCGACGGAACGTGTAGCCGTTCCACGTGAAGTCATGCCGCACCCGCGCCGCGAGCATCGGGAAGAACGGATAGAACCGCCGCACCTCCTGCGCGAACCGGGTGGCCTTGTCGTCTTCGTCCAGCCCGTCGATGTCGTCCACCTCACGGTTCAACGCCACCGCCGTGAAGACGATGTACAGCGACACCGCGACCGTTGGCCGCAGCAGATTCAGCAACTCCACCGCTGCCACCTGCGGGTCGAGCAACTGCCCGCGATGATCGCGATACCATGCGATCGACGCAGCCGGCGAATCATCGGGCACGCTTGCCATACCGCTGCGAATCGCACGGATGAAGCGCGCGATCCATCGGTTGGATTGCAGCCGCGCCAACCGCGCCATCGGGTGCCGCCAGCGCGACCCCGCCGCATCAAAAAGCGCCATCAGCTCCCACGCCCGCCGTCCCACCTCATCACCACGCAACGGCACGCCCGCCCATTCACACACCGCCTGCGTCAGCATCGGATGAAGCTCGCGGTACAGCGTCACCCGTCGCATCCGCGACCACCGCTCGATCGCCGCTTCCCAGTAGCGTTCGGTGATCGTCGTGAGCGCCTCGACGCGCCCCGGCTCCGAAGTCAGCGTCATCAGCAATGCCTTACGGCGTTGGTGCTCCTCATCGTCCAGCGTCTGCACGCCGCATCGACCGAACAGCGTCTTCTGAATCGCCATCGGCGCTGCGCCGCTGCGTTGAAAGCGGTTGGTGTCGTAGAAGAGCGCCGCCGCCGTCTGTCCTACCATGCAGACCGTTCGCTGCCCCAGCAGCCGCGCTTCGAAAATATCCGTCCCGAACTCCTCGCATCGATCGGAGATGTACGTGTACGGATCGCGCAGCAGCGCCAGCGTGCTGTCCAGCCTCCCATCGTGCGGCACGCCCGGCACGCGCACAGCGTCTCGGCCCATGGCACCAGCGTGTGTCATCGCGCGATCGTAGCGCCCCACACGCCGCCACGCCGCACCCCCACCGCCCTGAAACCCTCATCAGCAAAGCGCCCAGCACGCCCCGGCCATCATTGTCCCGGCGACTGCAGATAGGCGATCAGGTCGCGGACCTGTTGATCGTTGAGCAGGTCGAGCAGGCCTTCGGGCATGATCGACACTTTCGAGTGTTCGCGGGCGGCGATGTTCTGCATCGGGATCACCGTCAGGTTGCCTTCCAGATCCTTGAACGTAATCGCCTGCTCGGACAGGTCGTGGATGAAACCGCTGAGCACGGTGGGCTCGAAGTCGCCTTCCTGCATGTGCAGCGTGAGGTCGACGCGCTCGAATTCCTCGCGAATCGCCAGGCTCGGGTCCACGATCGAGGGCAGCAGAAAGTCCAGATTGTCGCGCTCGTAACCGGTGAGTTCCGGGCCGACGTTTCGCCCTTCGCCGTGCAACACATGACACCGCGCGCACATCTCTGCGTACACCGCCTTGCCGCGGATCACATCGCCCTTGCCCGAGGCGACGAGTGCCTTGATTTCATCGATGCGTTTGGCTTTGTCCTCGGGGCTGGTGCGCAGCGCGCCCCAGTGCTTGCGGATGAGCGCGTTGTCCTCTTCGTTTCCGCGATCGAGGATGATGAGCAGGTTCTCCGCCGCGATGTGTTCCCGCGCGATCCGGCCGGCATCGACCGCCTGCAGCATCAACCGCGCCCAAGTCGCGCGACCCGTCAGCATCGACTGAGCCGTGCCGCGCAGCGTCGCCGACAGCGTCGGAAACAGCGCGATCACCCGACGGGCAATCGCCTCATCGCTGTACACGCGCAGCGCATTCAGCGCTTCGAGCTTCACCGTGTCATCATCGTCGCGTTCCAGCAGCGTGAGCATCGCGTGCTGCGCCGCCTCGTCCCTTCGCTCCGCCAGCCGCCGCATCATCGCCACGCGATCCTTCACCGGGCGCTGGCGATTGATCATCAACTGCCGGGCCGCGTCGATCGCATCGCGCGAACCCAGTTGCATGGCAAAACCGATCACGCGGGGGTCCGCTTCGCCCTTCGACCACAGTGTTGCCAGCGCTTCATCGAACGCATCGGGCACACGGGTAATCACCGTGCCGCGCAATCCCGTTTCCATCCCCTCGATCAATCGGGCGATGTGCCGTTCGCTCGGCGCCATGGCGAGCAGCTTCGCACACAGCGCCAGGTTTTCCTCCGTGCGTTCGGCCGTCAGCCGCTGCCCCAGCAGCGCCACGATGTGCCGCGCGACCATCGGCCGATTCCACAGCGACGCTTGCCCGAACGCCTCGACCACCGCTTCACGATCGCGCGTGATGTGCGCCTCCAGCGCCCACCAGATCTGCTTGGGCACGAGCGCATCGTTCACATCGCCATCGTGCGTCATCAGCGCGAGCAGCACGGGCAGACCCTGATCCACCGGCAGCCGCTGCGCCGATGCCGCCAACTGGCTCCGCACCTCGATGTGCGGTTCCTGCCGCGCCATCGCCGCAAGCCGCGTCGCAACGGTCGGCGACACGTTGCACGCATCGGCGAGCAGTCGCACCGTCCACAGCCGCACGTGTGGATCGTTATGTGCCAGCGCCGTCAGGGCCGTCGCCTCGTCCAGTCCGCCACTTTGATAAAGCGCCCACAACGCTTCCAACGCCGTCTGCCCCGTTCGCTGCATCACCATCGCGCGCAGCATCGGCACCACCGAGGCATCACGCCGATCGCCCAGCAGCCGCAACGCCGTGCTGCGATGCCAGCGGTTGGCATGCCCGAGCAACTGCACCAGTTCCCTGCTCGACTTCGTCGCAAGATCGAACGGCTGAGCCGGCTTGTACCCCTCGGCGGAACGAACGCGATAGATGCGCCCGCGCGTGCGGTCCCAGTTGTCGCGCGGATCCAGGTGCGTGATGCGGATGTCGTACCAGTCGCTGACATACACCGCGCCGTCCGGACCCTCCTTGATATCCACCGGCCGAAACCACTTGTCATCCGTCTCGATCAGCTTCGCCTCATCGACGCTGGCATACGTGCTGCCGCGCTGCTGAAGCTCGGTCACGCCCACCCAGTTCATCAGCGGGTTCACCGATATCAGCTTGCCGCGGTAATGCTCGGGCAACTGATCGCCACCATAGATGACAAACGTGTGCGTCATGCGGTTGCGATCGCCGGTGTGCGGCATCGCATCGTAAAACGTGAAGGCGAACGGATTGGTGGGCGGCCCGTGCTTGCCCCAGCCTTTGCGGTAGTAACCACCCTGCACGAAGTGCACCGCCCGTTGCCACGAGTTGGTGCCTGAGTAAACGCGTCCCTTGTCGTCGAACGCCACGCCGAACGTGTTGTACCCGCCCTCGGCGAACAGTTCGAAGCGATGTTGCTCGGGGTGGTAGCGCCAGATCGCCTGCCCCATGAACGCGGTGACGTCGTCGGAGTCGCCCAGTTCCACTTTGACGCGCGCGGTGCAGGTTGAGCCATGCCCGCCATAGATCCAGCCATCCGGCCCCCACGTGAGGCTGTTCGCCACGGCGTGCGTGTCTTCCAGTCCGAACCCCGACAGATGCACCACCGGGTCGCCATCCGGCTTGCCGTCGCGATCCTTGTCGGGATAGAAGAGCAGGTAAGGCGGGTTCAACACCCACACGCCGCCCCGGCCGTGCAACACGCTTGTCGTGATGTTCAGCCCTTCCACAAACGTGGACTGCGCATCGAACACGCCGTCGCCGTCGGTGTCTTCATGAATGGTGATTTTGTCCGCGCCCTTGAAGTGGTGAGGCGGCGCGGGCGGAATGCGATCGAAGATCGCCCGCAGGTGCGCATCGTAGCTCAGCACCTTCAGCCCCGCGGGAAACGGGTACTGAATGTACTGCGTCACCCACATGCGCCCGCGCTCATCAAAGGCGATGTGCACCGGCTGCACCACGTTTGGCTCGTGTGCAACCATGTCCACAGCGACATCGTTGCGCGTTTTGAGATGAGCCATCATCTCCCGCGGCGAGCGCGGCTTGGCGCTCAGATCGCCCGCATACGGGTTCTTGTTGCCCGCGTAGCTGTCGATCACGCGCTGCCGATCGCGTTCAAACTGCGTCAGGTCGACCGGCTTGGGCGCGCCGCGCCCCGCGGCCTTCTCGCCCGCCGATTCGAAAAATGCCGCCGCCTGCCGCGCATCGGCGGCGCCCGCCCACGCCATGTCATCGCCGATGCGGAACTGCCACAGCCCCGTCAGGTCGATCGCTTCCTCGGCGGTGGTAAGCAGCACGGGCCCGCTGCGGATGCCGCCCGCGCCGCCATGGTCGTAGACGCGCACCGCGATGATGTTCACTCCGCCGTAGCGGATCTGGTCCGGGTCGATCACATACCGTCGCTGCGCACCGCTCGCCGGCCCGCTGTACAGCGGCGGCATCGAACCGGTCGAGCCGACCTTCGCGCCGTTGAAATACGTTTCATCGACATCGTCCACGTTCGCCATCAGCAGCAGCAGACGACTGCCGCGCCACGATTCGGGCACGCGAACGAACAGGCGATACCACGCATAGCCGTTGTGATCGGCGAACGCGCCGTCCGCCTGCGACTCCCACGTGGCGGGCACGTGCAGCAATTGCCACGAACCATCGTCGGCGCACGCCCCATGCGGATGAAGCAGCAGCGAAGCGGACAGCAGGCAGGCAAGCCCCAACGCGCGGAGTGGACGAACAATCATCGACAAAACCTTTCGGCCAGGTCAATCGGTGCCGGTTCTGTCGTTCGCGGGGATGGCGATTGTACCGCCGCGGCAAAAGCGTGTCCATGAATCCGCCGCGACGTTGTCGCGCGGCGCAACCTTACAGCCGGGGATGTGTCACCCCTCGACCACACCCACCGTCAGCAGCAGGTTCGCCCAGATGCGCTGTTCGCCCGTTTGAATGGTCAGCGCCACCGTGTCCGCAGCCGCCGCTTTGTAGAAGGCGAACCGTTCCACGCGGTCGAACGTCAGCGGGTTGTTCGCTTCCTTGAAGATGCGGTCGAACTCATGCCAGATCGGCGGGTCTTCCGTGCGGCCATAGGGCCCCGTGGTGTCGTACTGCATCACCGCAGCCGCTTCGATCGGCACCGTCGCGACAATCGCCTCGAGCACCTGCGTGCACGTCACCAGCCCCGGCGAAAGGTTGAGGCTCACCAGCTTGGCCCGCGGCCCCAGCGTCGTGCCCGCCGGGTAGTTGCCATCGGCGATGAGGATCTGCGATGTGTGACCCGAGCGGGCAAGCGTCGCCAGAATCTCCGGGTGCAGCAGTTTCGTTTTGAGCATGAGTCGGTTCCCTCAAAAATGATTGAATCAGAATAGACGATCGCGCTTCGACTGCAACATCGACACGCCTTATCGCGGCACGAGCAGCGCGAGATACTCCACGTTGCCCTGCCCGCCGCGCGCACCGCCGCGAATCGGCGAGGCGATCCACTGTGCCACCTCCACCCCAAACGCCGGCAGGCTGGCGAGTGTTGCATCGAGTATCGCCTGGGCCTGTGGCTCATCGAGAATCGTCGGCTTGCCCCGACGGCCGCGCTGGTGCGCGTTGGCGTCGCGCGGCTGCTCATAGTGCGGCTTGATGAGGCTGATGATGCGACCCGTCGGCTCACCCGCCGCATCACGCCGCACCCAGCGCAGCGCTGCCGGCAGCGCGTGCTGTTGACGCGTCCAGCTCATGTCGATCGTCACCAGATCGCAGCCGGCGAAGCCTTCGATCGTGGCCGGGTCGAAGTGCAGTGCGTTGGTGCGCTCCAGCACCGTTACACGCTCATCCTGCCGCAGCTTCCACGCGAGTTGGCCGTAAGCGGTGTCGACCGCGTACACATGCGCAGCACCGTGCTGCAACATGCAATCAGTAAAGCCGCCCGTCGAGCAGCCGAGGTCGGCACACACCGCGCCGTGAAGATCGATGCCGAACGCCTTCAGTGCGCCGGCAAGCTTCAACCCGCCGCGCGATACGTAAACCGATTCCGACTCGCTCATACATCAACCTTCACAGCGCATCGAGCTGTTCGCGCTGCAGCAGCAGCGCTTCGATGCGATGCGCCAGCTCAAAGCGGATCTCCTCCATCGTCGCCGCATCCGGCAACCGTCGCAGCCGATCGAACAACCGGCTGATCGCCTTGTGCTCCTCGTCGCTGATCTGATCGGCGATTGAAGCGTTGCCATCGATGTCGACGCTGCCTCGCCGCGCATGCGGTGCGCCCGACACCACGCGCTGATGCTCCATCGCGCGCCCCAGCACGATCCACGGAAACTGCACGTTGCGCATCGGGCCGATCTGCAAAAGCTTCCCGCCCATCCGTTGATGCAGCACCTGCGTGCGCGGCAGCCCCATCGCGCCCAGCCATCCCGCGCCCGCGCCGACAATCCCGCCGATCACCGCGCCCAAAAGAAAACTCGCCCCGCCCACCGCGGCATCGAACATGCCCCCCGCCGCCGCACCCGTCGCCGCGCCACCCGCCGCCAGCTTTCCGCGCGACAAGCCGAAGCGCAGCCACACATCCTGGCTGAACAGGTCATCCCCCGTCGCCGACAGCGCACCCTGCTTCACCTCAAACGCCTCGCGCCGATAGATCGCCGCCACCGACGCCCAACCACGCTCCTCCAACCGACGCAGCTCATCGAAGTACCGCGTCGCCAACGGCTGCTTGTGCGGCTCCACATCCGCCTCCGCGGACAACCGCTTCGACTTCACCAGCGTCACCATCGCCACCAGCGTCGCCGCCATCTCCGCCGCCGCGTCGTGCGCAAGCTGCCGACGCTCCGTCAGCAATCCCGCAATCGCATCGTTCAGCGCGCCTTCCCATGGCTTGTGAATCTCACGCAACGCGCGAATCAACCGGATGCGATCCGCAAAGCTCGCCTCATGCGCATCGAACGTGTGAACCAGGTTGAAGTACTGATCCAGCACCGGCCGCCACGCGTCGATGTAGTTCTCCTCGTGGATCATGTTGATCAGCGCCATGCGCGGCTGACCGGTCCACTGAATGATCTGCATCTCGTATTCATACTGCTCGGTGAACGGCACGGAACCATCCACCACATACAACACCGCCGCGCCTTCCAATACCGGCGCAAGCAACCGACACTCCTTCTCGAACCGCGCATCGGTCGCATGTTCGCGCACGAACCGTTCCACCACCGCGCGACGTTCCGCCGTCGTCGTCTCATGCTCGCGCAGCCACTGCAGCATCTGGCGCGGCCGCTCAAAGCCCGGCGTGTCGATCAACTCGTACAACACCCGATCGTTCACGCGCATCGGAAACGTACGGCACTCCACCGTCGTCCCCACGTTGGGCTCGATGCGCACCGATTCATCCGCCGCCAGCGTCGACACCACGCTCGACTTGCCCCGGTTCACGTGACCCACCACCACAAAGCGCGGCACGCTCATGACCGCACCTCCGCCGACAACGGCACCACCCGCAGATACGGATCACCCACCGCCGCCAGATGCACACGCCACTGCGCCACCTGCGCGTCGCGCGGCTGGGTGCTGCCCCGCTGCGGCCAAAGCATCACGACAATCGGCCGCGACGTGCCGCTCGCGTCACGCAACGCACGCACGAAATCCACATACTCACCCACCGGCGGCTCCCACGCCTCCACGATGAACGCCGTCGCCACATCCGCCCCCGCCTGCCGCACCGCATCCAGCGCCGCGCGATCCGCCGCCGCGTCCATCCCGCCCACGCGATGCACCGTCTGCACCGATGCGCCAAGCCGCGACGCCACCCGCTCGCTCAACGCATCATCCGTTCCTTCCACGCCCGACCACGCCAGCACCACCACCTGCCGCGCATCGACGGGCTGCTCCATTACTGTTGCTGCCGCATGTGCCGCGTCGCCCGCGTGCTCCTCCTGCATCGCGCGCGTGTCGATGTGAGGCCGCCGCAACCGCTCGCGCAGCTCCAGCACGGCCGCGTGCTCCGGCGGCATCCCCGCCATCACCCGTCGCAACCGCCACGATGACACCACCGCCAGCACCAGCCGCGGCAGCAACCCATACACGATCAGCGATGCAAGAAGGAACGGCCACCACGCCGCCCACACCCCCGCGCCGCGCTGCGCGCTGAACCGCTCGATGAACGTCGGATCCAAACTCGAATACCGCGTCGCCTTCACCTCCTCGAGCGTCAGCGTCGCATCAGGCATCGCCCACGCCCACGGCATCGCAATCACCTGCGTCGCGCGGTGCGTCGCCTCATCGCTCAAGAGCGTGCTGCGCCAGCCGAACGCCGGGTCGCTGAACACCGCCAGCGCGATGAACGTGGCGATGAATCCCACGTTGAGCATCACCGCAAAGAGTTGAGCGATCTGCATGAAAAGCCACAACCGCACCGGGCCATACAGACGCGCATACTGCCGCGCCAATCCCCCCGCGAACTGCAGCGTCTGTTTCTGTCCGCGGAAGAACCGCGTCGCCACCCAGCCGATCACCGCCGCCACCGCGCGCCCCGGTCCCGACAGCACCCGCCGCACCGCGCCCGGCGACACCACCGCCAACAACGCCACCATCAGCAGCACCACCTGCAACCCCACCAGCACGCCCCAGAAGTGCACCGCGTTGATCGGCTTGCCGCTCTCGATCGACAGCCACGCCGCCACCGTCGCCGCACCCACCAGCAACCCGCCAACCAGCGCGAACCCGCGCATCGCTTCGATCATCGCATCGATCGATCGGCCGATGCGCTGCCCGTCCCCCGCATTCACCTCGTCCAGCCATCGCGCCACCAGCGTGCGATCGTCCAGCGACGCCGCATCGATCCGCTGCGCAATCGCCGCCTCCCGATCATTCAGCGCCTGTCGCGACAACCCTTCCGCGCGATCACGATGGAACCGATGCTCCATCTCGACCACATCCCCAATGCTCATCCGCGATGTCGGCATGTAAGAGTCTTTGGCCACAGATGAACGCAGATACACACAGATGAAGGCAAGGAAGCCACAAAGAGGCACAGGATACACGCAAAAGAACGATCGTCAGCGCCGAAGGTCGAGTGCTTCATCCCCCCCATCGGTGTTCATCCGTGTTCATCGGTGGCTAGAGAACCGCCCCGAATTTGCGCTTTCGCCCCGCGAAGGATCGGATCGCCTGGTGCAGTTCGTTCACGTCGAAGTCGGGCCAGCACAGCTCCGAGACATACAGCTCCGCGTAGCTGATCTGCCACAGCAGGTAATTGCTGATGCGCATTTCACCAGCCGTGCGCACCAGAAGATCCGGGTCGGGCATGCCCGCGGTGTAGAGATGATCGCTGATCGTCGCCTCGTCGATGGCAGCCGGGTCCAGCTCGCCCTGTTGCACCTTCGTGGCGATCGCGCGCATCGCATCGGTGATCTCCGCGCGCGAGCCGTAGTTGATCGCCAGCGCCAGCGTCAGGCCCGTGTTGCCGCGCGTCTCCTCCGTCGTGCGGTCGATCTCCTCCAGCACCTCGGCGGGCAGACCCTCGCGCCGGCCGATCTGCACGAAACGCACGTTGTTGTCCATCATCGTCTTTCGCTCCAGCCGGAGGTACTCGACGTACAGGCCCATCAGAAACGCGATCTCTTCCGCGGGCCGCTTCCAGTTCTCAATCGAAAAACTGTACAGCGTCAGCACCTCGATGCCGAGCTGGGCGCACTCGGTGACGATCGCGCGCACCGCCTTGGCGCCGTGCTGATGCCCCACGATCCGTCGCTGCCCGCGCGCCTGCGCCCACCGCCCGTTGCCGTCCATGATGACAGCCACATGCCGCGGCAGCGCCTCAGCCGGCAACCCCAACTGCGCCAACGACCGCACCGTCGCTTCCGGATTGTGCGTGGGAATCGTCATGGTGTCTTTAGCCACAGATGGACACGGATGAACACAGATCGGGAATTGCGAATGGAATGGAGGACATTCTCTTTCGCTTTCCTGCCTTTATCGGTGTTCATCTATGTGCATCTGTGGCTGACCTTCTTCACCGCACCAGCGTCTGGTCGCGGCGGGGGCCGACGCTGATGACGCGGACCGGGACGCCCACGTAGGCTTCGATCCGCTTCAC
This sequence comes from uncultured Phycisphaeraceae bacterium, assembly GCA_964511575.1. Taxonomy (GTDB): domain Bacteria; phylum Planctomycetota; class Phycisphaerae; order Phycisphaerales; family Phycisphaeraceae; genus CALKHT01. Next base: position 88,666 of record CAZEFM010000001.1, read on the forward strand.
ATACTCCTGCGCCGCCTCGGGCAAATCCGCGAAGCTGCGGCAGCCGTCGATCGCTTCCGTGAAGCCGGGCAGCTCCTCGTAAATCGGCTCCACCGCATCCAGTACCGCCGCGTCGCCCGGGAAGTTCGCCAAAGGCGTGCCCTTGTAACGATAGCCCGTGCAAACCTTCAGCGTCTCGAACCCGGCCAGCACATCCAGCAGCATCAGCCCGATGCCCGTCGCGCCCGACAGCATCGCCGAATACTTCACCGCCACCAGGTCCAGCCAGCCGCACCGGCGAGGCCGACCCGTCGTCGTGCCGAACTCCCGGCCGCGCTCCCGGATCCGTTCACCCGTCGCATCCTCCAGTTCCGTCGGCATCGGGCCACCACCCACCCGCGTCTGGTACGCCTTCACAATGCCGATCACGTGAGGCACCATCTGCCCCGGCACGCCCGTCCCGGTATGCACCCCCAGCGACGAGCAGTTGCTCGATGTCACAAAGGGATACGTCCCGTGGTCGATGTCCAACAGCGTCGCGTTCGCGCCTTCAAAAAGCACGCGCTTGCCCGCGCGCATCGACTCGTGCAGCAGCGCCGCCGTGTCACAGATGTGCTCGGCAAGCTGCTCCGCCTGCGCCGTCACCTCGCGGTACAGCGCCTCGGGGTCGAACGGCTCAAACGGCTGACCGCACGACTGCGCCAGCGCGCCCAGCACCGCGTTCTTGATTTTGACCGTGCGTTCCAGCTTCGCCCGCAGCGTTTGCGGGTCGCGCAGGTCGCCCACACGGATGGCCGTGGAACGCAGCGCCTTGTCCGCATAGCACGGGCCGATGCCCCGACCGGTGGTGCCGATGGTCGAGCCCTTCACCGCCTCGTAGAGCACATCCTCCGTCTTGTGGTAGGGCATGACGACGTGGGCGCGGTCGCTGATGCGCAGGTTCCTGCCGCTGATGGCAACGCCGCGCTCCCGCAGCCCCGCGATCTCCTCCAGCAGCTTCGCCGGGTCGACCACGACGCCGTTGGCGATCACGTTGGTCTTGTCCGCGTTGAGGATGCCCGAGGGGATCAGGTGCAGGGCGTAGCGCTTGTCGCCCACCTGCACGCTGTGCCCGGCATTGGCGCCGCCGTTGTAGCGGACCACCAGGTCGAAGCGGTTGGTGAGCAGGTCGACAATTTTGCCCTTGCCCTCGTCGCCCCATTGCAGGCCGACGACCGCCAGGTTGCCCGATGCCAGTTCCAACCGCTCCAACGGGTCGCGCTCGCGATCCGCATCTGCCGCCGGTGCCTCTACTTGCAAGCTCATCGCGTCACGACTCCGTAAGCGCCGAACAATCCAAAGGGGTCAATCATAGCAGGGAAGCGCCAGCCCAACCACAGAAGGTGACGAGGCAGCGCTCACCGCCGAGCGCCGATGCCCGTCTCCCGGTCGAACAACCGCCCCGAAACAGTAGATTTTTGCATTTAATACGGGTAAGATACAGAGGTCAGAAGTCGGAGGTCAGCGATCAGATGCCCGAATTGATAACATCCATTCCCGAAAGCACTTACCTCCAAATCCGCAATCCGAAATCCGAAATCCGCAATTCAAAAGACCATGTCGTCTTTGTCGTGGGGGTGACATCGTCTTTTTCCGTCGCAACCAACTGTTTCAGCACCACTTACAGGCATTTGTCGCAGGTCGAGGGGGGAGGGGGGGTGACATTTTCAACCCCGCGGCTCATTCACCTGCCTGTGAAAGGAGCGACCCCCCGAGAAATCAGCGATCGCGGCAACCGGTTGGGATGTCCGGTTTTGACGGACCCAATGCCGCTGCTAGACTCGGCGATTCCAGTGGTTTTCTGCCAGGAAAGGTAGTTCGGCTATGGCGAAACGTGGTACACGGACCGGATCGGCGGCAAAGACGCAACGCAAGGCACCCCAGAAGAAGGCGGCCCGACAGTCGCGCAGCGCCAAGGCCCCGGCGGCGACCTTCCGCTTCACCCGCATGGTCGGCAAACGCAAGGTCCGATCCACCGACCTCGCTCAGATCATGAACGTCGACTCCCTTGCCGGGCAGACCTGGTTGATGGTCAACCCGCACGACGATGACCTGCCCGTCGGCGCGGGGCTGTGGATCCAGGCAGCCGTGAAGGCAGGCGTCGATGTCCACGCGCTGGTCGTGACCGATGGCCGCATGGGCTACTGCACCCCCGAACAGAAGGACACCATCGCGGATATTCGACGGGAGGAGACGTACACGGCTTACGAGATCCTGGGTGTGCCGCGCGAAAAGGTGGTGTACATCGGCTACCCCGACGGTGGGCTGTCGCGCTACGAGGGACGTCGCCCCGCCGAAAAGGGTGAACCCGCCATCGAAGGGTACACCGGCCTGCAGAACGCCTTCACCTGGCACCTGCGCCGACTGCGACCCGACCGCATCTTCGTCCCCGCACCCAGCGACCTGCACCCCGACCATCAGGTCACCCACAACGAGCTGATGATTTCCATCTTCCACGCCTCCGGCGCGATCTGGCCCGAACTGGGCGAACCGCTCGCAGCCGTGCCCAAGGTGTGCGAAGCGGCTGTGTATTGCGACTACGACGCCCCGCCGAATCTGGAAGTCATCGGCGATGAGGAAGTCTTCGCCACCAAGCTCCGCGCGATCGAAGCCTTCCAAAGCCAGGCCCAGATCGCCGAAATGGTCAACGGCCTGCGCAAAGCAGGGCCGTACGAGTACCTGCACGAGGTCACGTTCAGGATCTACACCCCCGAGCCGTATAAGAAGATGTTCGCATGAAGTCCGAATGACGAAATTCGAAGCTTCGTCGGACATTCGTCATGCGATATTCCCGCCTACGGTGACAGCCGCTCGATGACCCATGCATCGTTCTCCTGCCGGTATCGGATGCGGTCGTGGAGACGGCTGGGGCGGCCCTGCCAGAACTCCAGCGCGGTGGGGGTGAGCAGGTAGCCACCCCATGTGTCGGGCAGCGGGATGTCACGGCCTGCATGCTCGGCTTCGAGTTGGGCAAAGCGGGTTTCCAGATCGGCCCGACTGGAGACGACCTGGCTTTGCCTGGAGAGCAGCGCGCCGATCTGGCTGGCGCGCGGCCGCGTGCGGTGATACGCCAGCGACTCCTCGCGCGACAGTCGGCTGATCGTGCCTTCCACGCGCACCTGCCGTTCCAGCGGCGCCCAATGGAAGACCAGTGCCGCGCGAGGGTTGGCATCAAGCTCCATGCCCTTGCGGCTGGCATAGTTGGTGAAGAAGCTGAAGCCGCGGGCGCTGAAGTCCTTGAGCAGCATGATCCGGGCCGAAGGTGTGCCATCCGGCGCAGCGGTGGCGAGGGTCATCGCATTGGGTTCAAACCAGACCGTTTCGCGCGCTGCGTTGGCCTCGGCAAACCAACGCGCGAACTGGTTCATCGGATCGACATCCACATCCGCCACATCCAGCGACGCTCGACGGTATTCCTCACGCATGTCGGCAATGGACATGAATCGCATCCTTTACAACACGAATCCGTATGCTCGACCAACCGGCGAAAAGCATCATCGCGGCTGCGGCAACCCTCCGCAACAGCGCCATTGCTTCGTCAGCAGGCGGTGGCGCGTGTTGCGGCGCGTTGATGGGTGGGTCAGCACGCCGAGTGGTTCAGTGGTTCAGCGCGCGGAGGACCATGCTGAAGAAGGGGCGGCCTTCGCGGCGGTACTTGCGTTCGAAGTTGGTGCCGACCAGTTCGCCTTCGCCTGCCGACTCGGGGCTTTCGAAGGGGAGCGTTTCGAAGATGTCGGTGACGCGGCCGACGTGTTCCTGCATCCAATGGAAGTAGTCGGCGTGATCGGTGGCGATGCGGACGCGGCCGGCAGGGACGAGCGCGCGGTGCAGTTCGCGGAGGAACGGTTCCTGGATGAGGCGGCGTTTGTTGTGTCGCGCTTTGGGCCAGGGGTCGGGGAAGTAGATGTGGACCTGTTGCAGGGTGTGGTCGGCGACATAGTTGCGGACGAACGCCCCAGCCTCGGCGCGGAGCAGCTTGACGTTGGCGAGGTCATGCCGTCGGGCGCGGTCGGCGGCGTAGCGCCAGAACGCCTTGGCCCACTCGATACCGATGTAGTTGATGTCGGGGGTGCGGCTGGCCTGCTGGACGAGGAAGGTGCCCTTGCCCGAGCCGATCTCCAGTTCCAGGGGCAGGTCCGCCCGCTCGGGGCCGAACCACGCGCCGAGGTTGATCGGCCCGCTCTCCAGAGGTGGCAACTCCTCCCACATCAGCCCGATGCCGGTGACATCCAACTCACGACCATGCGACAGCGAAAAACTCATAGCCGGGTATTGTAGCCGCGAGTCAGCCGAGGCGCGGTTCAGGCACGGATCGGCACGGATGACGACAACGCAGAGCAGGAGCAGCGGAGAGAACCGAGATGGGATGGACAATCAAAATGCAGGAACGTTTGGGGGGGACACGCTGCTCAAGTGGGTGTCATGGACCCTTCCGCTCCCTCTGCGATGTCCAGTTCAATTCCCCTGTCTTCATCCGTGTCGACCGTGTCCATCGGTGGCTCATACGCCCGCTTTGGACAATCGACCGGCGGCCTGTATGATGGCGGACCGCAGCAAGTATCCTCATGGAGATATCACGATGGGCTCACGTTTCCTTTCGATGGTCATGCTCGTGGTCACGTTCGGCGTGCTCACTGCCTGCGAAACGGATCAGCCGATGACGTTCAACACCCAGCCGGTGCCCATTCTGCAGTCGTATGCGGGCAATGATGCCAGCCTGCCCGGTCCTGATGTGATCGTGGTGAACTCGGCCGCCCAGCTTCCCGAGGGCAGCGAACTGGCGGGGCAGAACATCGATTTCAGCCGTCGCAGCCTGGTGATCGTTACGCTCGGTGAGCGTCCGACGGGCGGGTATGGCGTGCGGATTCACGGCGTGCAGCGCCACAACAACACGCTCTACGTGCAGGGTGTGGAAACCCAGCCCGGCAGCGATGCGGTGGTGACGCAGGCGCTGACGCACCCCTACGCGGCCGTCGAGGTGGAGAAGCTGCCCGCGGGTCTGATCGTGCAGCCGGAAATCGAGGAAGTGTCGGCTGGGCGGTGAGTTGATGGTTGGGGGGGACCCACCCACTTTGTGGGTGGGCTTCGCGCGGAGGGGCGGGTCCGGTAACGGGGGCATGTCGCGTATCGCAGCGCCGTGGGGGCGGGGTTGGTCGATGCAGGGGGTATGAGTCTGTCTCCTTCAGCCGTGCGGCGGGTGCTGTTGCTGACGCATCGCACGCCTTTTCCGCCGGATCGCGGTGACCGCATACGCAGCTATCACCTGCTGCGAGCGCTTTCGCGCCGTTTCGCCGTGTCGTTGGCGTGCACCAGCGACGAGCCGGTGACCGTCGCGCAGCAGCGCGAACTCGAGAAGCACACCCGACAGCTCGCCATCGCGCGGATTCAGGCTTCGACCGCGCGTTGGCGGGGTGTTCGAGCGCTGATGATGGGCAAAGCGGGGACGCCGGCCGCGTTTTACGAGCCGGTGCTCGCTGACACGATCGCGGCGTGGCACCGCGCCCAGCGGTTCGATGCGGTGGTGGTGTTCTGCACGGGGATGTGGCGGTACCTGTCGGTACTGTCGCCCCGGCCGCGGGTGCAGGTGCTGGACATGGTGGACGTGGACAGCCTCAAGTGGGCGGCCTACGCGCGCAACACACGGTCGCCGATGCGTTGGATCTACCAGGCGGAGGCGCAGCGGCTGCGTGAACTGGAGATCGTCGCCGCCCACAACATGAACGCCATTACGCTCATCAGCGACGCGGAGGTCGATGCCTACCATCGACACGTGCTGGGCAGGCGGCCGACCCGCGCCAGGGTGTTCGCCGCCACCAACGGAGTGGACCTGCGCTACTTCCACCCGCTGCCCGACCCCGGCATGCCGACGCTTGGGTTCGTTGGCGTGCTCGACTACCCACCCAACGTCGAGGGCATCACCCGTTTTGTGCACGATGTGTTGCCCGCCGTTCGTCAGCGCGTTCCCGATGCGAAGCTGCTGATCGTCGGCCGCAACCCCACCCGAGCCGTGCAGCGTCTTGGTCGTCAGCCGGGCGTGGAGGTGGTGGGGCCGGTGGCGGATGTGCGTGAGGCGATCGCGCGGTGCAGCGTGATGGTCGCGCCGTTGCCTATTGCACGGGGGGTGCAGAACAAGGTGCTCGAAGCGATGGCCTGCGCGCGGTGCGTTGTCGCTTCACCGCAGGCGTTTGAAGGCATCCACGCCACGGCCAACCGTCACCTCGTCGTTGCCGATGAATCTGCGCAATGGACGGCCGCGCTTGCCCGGTTGCTCACCGATGTGCCGCTGCGGCAGCGCATGGCCCAACTCGCCCGCCGCCAGATGGAACAGCACTACCGATGGCACGTTACCCTCGCCCCGCTGATGAACGCACTCGCCGAAGCTCAACCGGCCCGCGTCGCCCGCGCGGCAATATAGGCCGTCCACGAGAGAGGTCCACACACATCTTCACTTCTTTTTGAAGTCGGCTGTTAGGCGTTGTTGCGCATCCAGCCGCCCATGGGGTCGGTGTTGCGGCGGGACATGGTCAGGAGCAGGGCGATGCCCAGAACGATGGGGCCGATGCTCAGCCATTGGCCTCGGGTGACGCCGAGGAAGTCGAAGCCGATGTGGGCGTCGGGTTCGCGGAACAGTTCGCCGATGATGCGGGCGATGCCGTAGCTCAGTGCGGCTGCGCCCGCAACGACGCCGGGCTTGCGTGGCTTGGCCCAGAGGATCGCCAGCACGATGAAGACGAGCAGGCCTTCCAGCAGCGCCTGGTAGAGTTGCGATGGGTGGCGGGGCGTGAGGATCGGCTCGACCAGAGCGATGACATCCGCGTTGCCGCGCTGCACCAGGTCCTGCAGCGCGTGGATCGGGCCGATGCCCACCTCGTCGTATGGCCGCAGCGCTCCGATCACATCGGCGCGGGCGATGACGGGTCGAACCAGCTCGGGGCTTCGCCGCGCCAGTTCATCGAGTTCCTGCGGGAACTTCACGGCGAGGGGAAAGTCGGGCGTGGTGGGTCGGCCATAGAGTTCGCCGTTGATGAAGTTGGCGATGCGTCCGAAGAAGACGCCCAGCGCCGCGGTGAAGCCGAACAGGTCGAGCAGATGCGTCCATCGGTGCTGATGCCGCCAGGCGTAGTAGTAGCTGGCGACGATCGCGCCGATGATGCCGCCATGGCTCGCCATGCCGCCCTGATTGAGCGCCAGCAGATCCCACCACGGAAACGTCGGGCTGAAGCGCACGAAGAGCTCCGGCTTGTAGAAGAGCGCATACCCCAACCGGCCGCCCACCACGATGCCGATCGCCAGCGTCACCACCATGTCGCTCACACTCGCCGGTTTGAGGGTGGTTCGGCCGACCGTCGCGATGCGGCGAATGATCAGATATGCCAGCAAAAACCCCAGCAGATACGACAGGCCATACCAACGGATGCCATCCATGGGAAAGCCATCGGGAAACCGAATGGCGAACGGGTCGATGCGATGGAGATAGGCTGCGAGACTGAGCATGACGGGGATTGTAGTGGAGAGGGGGAGATAGAGGCGCGGAGGCACAGAGGCACGGAGGGGCGTGGGTGGGCGGTCTGGTTGCTTCGTCGTGATCTGGTCAGATGCGACAGACTTCGCCGACGTAGTGCAGCCGCAGTTTGTTGGTCACGCCACTCACACCCAGCGGTTCGCCCTTGACGAAGACGACGGCATCGCCGGGGTGGGCCCAGGCACGGTCGAGCACCACCTGATCCATGAGCGCGACGAACTGCTCGGCATCGGCGGGCGGTTTGAGCGCGATGGGGCACACGCCATACATCAGACACATGTGGCGCAGGGCCACCGGGTTCGAGCTTGCCGCGATGATCGGCACGTGCAGTCGGTTCTGCGACAGGTACCGCGCACCGCCTGCGGTTTGCGACCAGGTGATCACCAGTTTTGCATCCAGATCGCGCACCACGACGCTCACGCCGTGCGCCAGCGCAGCCGTGCGATACCGCGTTTCGCGCAGTCTGCGGGGCGGGCGGTCCCAATCGGTCGAGTTGAGCCGCATGTCCGCTTCCGTCGCCACCGCGATGCGTGCCATCGTGTGCACCGTCTGCACCGGGTACTTGCCCACGGCCGTCTCGCCGCTGAGCATCACCGCATCGGCGCCATCAAAAATCGCGTTGGCGACGTCGCTCACCTCCGCACGTGTCGGTGTGGGCGCTTCGATCATCGACTGAAGCATCTGCGTCGCCACGATCACCGGCTTGCCGTAATCGTGCGCCAGGCGGATGATCTGCTTCTGAATCACCGGCACCTGCGCCAGATCCATCTCCACGCCCAGATCGCCGCGCGCCACCATCAGCCCGTCCGATGCCCGCACGATCGCATCCAGATCGCGAATCGCCTGAGGCATTTCGATCTTGGCGATGACGGGAATCGTCATCGCGCCGTCCTTGCGCTTGCGTGCGAGGTAGGCTTTGAGTTCCTGCACATCGGCCGCCTGCCGCACGAACGACAGCGCGAGGTAGTCCACCTCGTTGGCGATGGCCCAGTCGATGCACGCCCAGTCGTGGTCGGTGATGCTCGGGGCGTTGAGTTCCGTATCGGGCAGATTGATGCCCTTGCGCGTGGTGATGAGTCCGCCCACGGTGACGCTGCACACCAGTTTGCGGTCGTCGCCCTCGCCGACCTGATCGATGACGAGCATGCGCACGTTGCCATCGTCGACGAGCAGCCGTTGCCCGGGCTGCACATCATCGATGAGCGAGGGAAAGGTGGTGGAAAGCACCAGCGGCTCGTTTCGATCGGTCGATCCGCCGAGGATGTCCTTGCGCTGGAAGACGACGTATTCGCCGGGGTGGACCTCGACGCCGCCATCGACCACCTGCCCCACACGGATTTTGGGTCCGCACAGGTCGCCCAGCACCGCCACCGGCTGGCCCACCGCTTCCTCGGCCGCACGAATGTTGCCGAGCATGCGGGCAAAGTCCTCGAAGCTGCCGTGCGAGAAGTTGACGCGAAAAACCCGCACCCCCTCCTCGATCAACCGCTCGAGTACCTCAACCCGCTCACTGGCGGGCCCGACCGTTGCCAGAATCTTCGTAAATATAAAAGTAGGTGAAATCACGGCCAAGATTGTAACGACCGGCCCCGGTTCGTGCGGCGCGCAACACGCCGAGTTATTGCTCCCACGCGTGCTGCAGACGTTCGACGGCGGCACGCAGGGTCGTGGTGATATGCTCCCACCCCTCCCGGCGATTGGGGCAATCCTCAAACGTCATCGCCGGTCCCACGGTCAGCGTCAACCGACGCGGTCGCGGCAGGCGACAGTCGGGCGGCATGGCTTCAAATGCGCCCGCGATGTAGCAGGGGATGACCGGCACATCCGACGCCGCCACCAGCATCCCCAGCCCCGCTTTAAAGGGCAGCATGGTGCCGTCGCGGCTGCGCCCGCCTTCGGGGAAAAGAATGAACCCGCACGGCTCGCCCACCAGTCGCTGGCGCAATTCCTTGAGCGCGTGCGGTCCGCAGTTGCGCCGCCACATCGGCAGGGCATTGATGAACATGGCGGCGAAGGCGCTCATGGCGGGCGTTTCGAAGAACACGTCCCCTGCCGCAATGGGAAAGACCCGGTCGCGCAAACGCCACGGCACGGGCGCTGCCAGCACCATCGCATCCAGATGCGAAGCATGGTTGGCGATCATGACGAATGGCGCCTGGGTTGGCAGATGCTCGCGACCGTGAATCGTCAGCCGATGGCCGAGACGCAGCCAGGTGCGGATCAAACTCCACCACACCATGTGCGTCATGGTCGACAGCAGCCCGCTTTCCCGGCGAATGCTGCGCAGCCGTTCACCCGGCGGCAAGCCCAGATCGCGCGCGGGTTCCATCTTCCACGGGTCCATCACGAGCCTCCCCATCCGATGGAGAGGATGCGGGTCGGCTGTTCATAACCCAGCGGCATTTCCCGGAAGTAGGAGATGTAATGAAACACAGCCGGGGTGACCAACAGCATGCTGTCGAAGCGGTCGAGCAGGCCCCCATGTCCGGGAATCCAGTTGCCAATGTCCTTCAGGTCCAGATCGCGTTTGATGGAGGAGAGCATGAGGTCGCCGAGTTGGCCGCCAATGCTGACGATGAGCCCCAGTGCAATGAGGTGATGCCACTGTGCCAGTTGCTGCTCGCCCAGTCCCCAACGTCCCAGTGTGACGATGAGGGTGGTGGTGAGGATGATCGCGCCGATGCTGCCTTCGATGGTTTTGTTGGGGCTCGTCAGCGGCGCGAGCTTGTGTCGGCCGAAGGTTTTGCCGCTGATGTAAGCGAAAACATCGTTGATCTGCACGCAGAACACCAACCCCAGCAGCATCGGCCGGTAATTCACATCGTTGGCGAAATACCCCAGATGGGCGAGGCACACGCCAAAGAGGGCATAGCCCAGCACCGCCAGCGCGACGCGCTGGATGTAACCCTTGGGTCGATCCGATAGTATCGTCACGCTCGCAATGACCACCATGGTCAGCGGTGCGGCAGCGACGAACAGGCCGTACCAGTGGTCCGCCACCGAAAAGGTGAGCAGAGCGATACCTGCGACGACGACGAGGCTGATCGCCTTTTCGCGGAAGAGCCCCGTTGCCCGGGCATACTCACGGTAGCAAAGCAGCGACAGCACGCCGACCAGTGCGATCGTCCACGCCGCCCCCAGAAGCACCGGTACGAGCAGAACCGGCGCAATCACCAGCCACGACAAATAGCGTGTCACAAGTTCCCGGCGATGCTCCGGCGTGATGCGCCCGGTGACGGCAAGCAGGTAGATGCAAAGCGGCGTGATCGCCAATGCCACGCCAATGATGATGACGACGATGACGGATACCGGGTGGTCGAAGGCATGCTCGTATCCGAACAATCGGCTTGAGGAGACGGGATCCATCACGCGCTCCTCTGTCGCAATTGGCCGGCGATGCCGCACAGCCGTCGCCAGGCCGTAATCGCTCCGCCGATGCTGACGACGAGCAGGACGATGGCGGGCATGCCCCATGTTGTCGCGTTCAGCGCCAGCGGCCAGTTGGCGGGCGCACCCGCCATGTACAGCGCGCCCACGGTGACGATGAACATACGGTGGGGTTTCGCCATCGGGCCACGAAAATCGTGCGAAGCGCCTGCCGCTTTGCCCTGCGCGCGGATGTAAGCGACGAGCAACGCGACGCATGCGGCCGTAAACCCAAGGTTGAGATTCGACTGCACCGCGGCACCGAAACCGATGAGCGTTGCCGCATCCGAGATGCGGTCGGGCACCTCGTTGTAGAGTTCGCCCACGGGTGATGTGCGATTGAGTTCGATGGCCACCATGCCATCGAGCATGTTGGCGAGCAGTCGCAGTTGAACGCAGATCGCGCCCGCGACGAATGTGCCACGGATCATCCAGGGCTCATCGACCTGCTGCGTGGCCCAGAAGACGATGCCCGCAAGGCAGCCGGCGATCATGCCGAAAACTGACACGGCGTTGGGCGACACCTGCCGCCGTGCCAACCAGTGAGCCGTCGCCTTCGACCATCGTTTTTCGCGCGTGGCCAGGGGACGCCGCTCACCCATTTGATTGGTCGGGACAGTCATCATCCATCCAGAACAGGGTGAAGGTTACCTGCCCATCAGGTACATGCCGGCGATGAGCAGGATCATTCCCGCGACGTTCACGGGCTTGATGGCGATGTCGTAGGCGACCAGGCCGATGACTGCCGCCCAGATAAAGGTGGAAGCGTAGATGGGGTAGAGCACCGTGAGCGATCCGCCTCGCTTGAACGCGGCGACGAACAGCACCATGACGGCCACGTAACACGCCACACCGCCGAGAATGCGCAGGTTGAGATAACTCAGCAGCGATCCTGCTGCGCGATCCGCGCCGGACTTGTAGAGGAATTGCCCCAGGGCACCCAGTACCGCCGCCAGCGCGAAATACCCCATTGATGCGACTGGTGCGTGCAACATTCACTCTCCCAGAAGGTTGCAGCAGTTTACGTGTTGCGTGCAGCCGTTGCAACGTCGTTTCATCTGGCGCGATCATCGCGGTATGATGCCTGTCTTGCAGGTGTCAGATTCCCACAACATCGCCACGGATTCATCCCTCGGCCGTCCCGCCGTGGAGCCGCTTTGCGCGCTTCTGGATTGGGTGGAGCGGTGGCGGTGGGGGTTGGTGATGGGGGTGGTGCTGCTGTACCTGGCGGGGTTCAATGGGCAGTGGCGCGTGGGGGACGATTCGGCGGGATATGTCAACATCGCGCAGTCGATCCTCACCGGGGGCGGGTTCGACGATCACGATGAGTCGATGCACCGCTACCCCGGTGTGCCGTGGCTGTTGGCGGGTGCGTTCGCAGTCGGCGGGGCGGGTGCGTTCTGGGTGGCGGACCTCTTCATGCTCGTGCTGGCGCTGGCGACGCTGGGGCTTGTCTACCGCACGATTCGTCTGCACGACAGTCGTCCAGTGGCCTTGATCGTCACCGTCATGCTCGCGGTGACGATGCAGGTGTACCGTCATGCGTTTGAGTTGCTGGCGGACCTGCCGTTTTTGTTTGGCGTGATGCTCTTTCTCATGGGGTATGAGGGGTTGATCGTTCGGGCGGGCCGATCGGTTGTCGCGGGCAGCCGGGCGTTTTTTTCCTGGCGGCAGTGGCCGGATGTCATGGCAATGGTGGCGGGGTTGGGGGTCATGGTGGTGACCCGCCGCACGATGATCATCTTTATCGGCTCGCTGCTGGTGGCGTGTGTGTATCACCTGGTGCGTCAGACCAGCCGTCGCAAGCGAATCGTGTTCGCCTCGATTGTGGCGGGCGCGCTCGGGATGGCGGGCTTGTGGGTGATGTTCGATCCGCGCGGCGGACCGGCGGCCTACAGCCGGGATTTGATGCTGCCGCTGCTGAAGCGTCACACGGTGAGCGAGGCGGCGACGCGGTTCGCCGGTTTTGCGTATCAGATTCTTGAAGGCGATGCGGCGGAAGCGGCGTTCGGGCTGGATCTGGGGCCGGGCCTGAGCACGTTGGCGGGGCTGACGGTGATTGGGTTGGGCGTGGCGTTGGTGCGGCGACGGCTGCTTTGGGGCGTTTTCATCGCCGCCATGATCGTCGCAATGGTCATCCACATGCCCGATGTGCGCTACTTCGTGCCGATCATGCCGCTGCTGGTGTATGGCTGGTGGCGGGCGACGGTGTACCTCACGCAGAAGGCGTCGGCCGACCGGGCGGGCCTCGTGCTGGCGGGGATGCTCGGTCTGTGGCTGATGCCCAACCTCGTGCGTACGGCGAACTTCATCGTGGAGCAACGCCGCGTGCCGTTCATGGAAACATACAGCGGCGGCAAATACGCCACGCTCATCAGCGTTGCCGAGCAGGTGCGCGATCAGGTGCCCGCCGATGCCGTGGTGCTGGCGGACTCATCGAGCGTGCTGAGCTACTACAGCGGCCGGCGGGTCGCCAACTGGAAGCTGCTCAACCGCTGGCGGCGGACCGACCCGGATCAGCTCGACCACCTGCACGCTTCGCCGCAGCGCGTCTACATGCTCACGCCGATGAAGGACGAACTGAGCAGCCGCATGCACGATTATCTGGGTCTGCGGCCGGGCGAGGTGATCGCCACCATCGAGGGCGACCGCTACGCCTGGACGCTGCACCGCGCCGAGGTGGCGGAGCCGACGTCGCAGCCGACCGGCCCGTCATCGTAAGTCAGGTGACGAAAGCACGTTTGTTCGCGAAAATCGAACTTGTGCCACTTTGCGTCCCTCGTCCATCTTCTCAGAATCCCTGCCGCGACGCCGGGCTGACTGTTTTCGGGCTTGAATCGGTTTCGCCGCTGGGCGATACTGCCCGTGCACATCTGTCGAACAGGTCCACCAGGGGGTGATCCTCGTCGATGGGGAAGTTTTGAAAGGATCAGTACGATGACCGACGCACATCGGCGGCAGGCAATGTTTTTGTTCCTCGCGGCGTTGATCGTGGCGCAGGCGACGATCGCCCGGGCTCAATTTGAAAACGAAGAACCGGAAAACGCCGGACTCTATCGTTTCACTCCGACGGGGTTGCCGGCCGGTGATGTGCAATCGATCCTGCCCGCTGGCGCGGTGCTGCACATCCAGCTCAATCGCCTCGATCGCACGTTGCAGGATGTCAGCGATCTGGGAATGACGTTCCTGCCGGAAAAGACGCTGCCGCCCGAGTTCCAGCAACTGCTCGATCGACCGCAACCACTGGTGCAACTGCTCACCGCCTCGGCGATGGGCATGCCCATGGATGCGCAGGGCGTGTCCGCGATGCTCGGCGTCGACTTCACCCGGCCGGTCACCCTCACCTTTTACCCCGGTTCCCCCAACGAAAGCTTTGTTCTGAGCGTTCCGGTGCGCGATGTCGATGCGTTTTCCATGCTGCTCATGAACGTGTTGCATCCGCTTCATCTTGAGGAGGTCACGTTCAACAACGTGCGGGCGCATTTCGTGGTGAGCGGCAACCGGAACGTGCCTCAGGAAATGCTGGTGCTTTGCTCGAAGGACCGGGCCTACTTCTGCGCCTCGGGTGACGTGGCGCAGGCGCTGGTTGGCGCACCGCCGCAGCATCGTCTTGCCGCCACGGCGTTTGTGCCCAAGGCAATGCAGCGACGGGCGCAGGACGATGTGGTTATCGCGCTCGACACCATGCTGCTCAATGTGCTCGCCGACCGGTTGGAGCAGCAGCCGATGATTCCTGAGGATGTGGACCTGCTGGAACCGTTTCGCCGCGAGCTGCGGAACATCCCTGCCGTCCAGCGAGCGCAGATGAATGATGTGCTGAGTCGGTTCCTCGGCGTGGAGGATGTCGAGCAGGCGCTGGCGATCGGCGATGTGTTCGTTCGCGAGAGTTATCAGGTGCTCCACCGCCAACTGGTGCCGCAGTTGCGCGCGTTGGAGGGCATCGTGGTGTCGCTGGACTTTTCGGGCACGCAGCAGCGGGTGAATGTCGCGGCGTATTCGCAGGCGATCGATGCATCGGGTTGGGGCGCTCCGCTGTCGATGGCGGCGGTGAAGGCCGCGGCGGCGCGCCTGCCTCAGGCGGCGGCGTTCTTCTCGGCGTCGGGGCAGAAAGCGGTGCCGGGCAAGGACGCATGGGTTGGCGAACTGCTCGAACGCGTGGAGAAAGGCCTTGTCGCCCGCGAGTTGCCCGCCGGGCTGTTTGTCGCGTTGCGTCGCTACTACGAAGCCGTTGAGCCGGTGGCACCGCTGGAGTCGCGGACACCGTGGATCGTGCGCACGCAGTCCGCAGCCGCCGCGCCGATGCCGCGCGATTATCAAACGGTTGCTGCTTACATCGATGCGCTGCATGAAATCCTCGTCAAAGGCCAGGCGACCGATTCGTTCGCCATTCTGCCCAAATCGCCGCGCGACGTGCTGCGTGAGCACTTCGAGGCGATGGCGAAGTCCGCCACCGTTAATCACGAGGCGCATCAGCGGTTTCTCAGCGACCTGGGCTTTGCCAACACGTGGTACGACATGACCAGCCGCACGCGCGCCGAGGCGCTGGATAACAACGTGAAGCGCGTGACGATGGAAAACAGCTATGTCACCCGGAGCGGTTTGTTCGGGTTTAATGAGCACGAACTGATCAATCGTCGCTTCACGCTTTATCGTGAGGCAGGGGATTATCTGTATCTGCATGAAGGCGGCCGCGACCCGGCGAAGCTGATGGCGTTGGTCGGCGCGGCGCCGGGCAAACTGCCATCGGCATTGATGCGGGTGCTCGACGCGATGCCGGGCGAGGTGCGAAGCGTGCAGGCGGTGCGCACGCTGCATCTGCTCAACGACATCGTCGATGCGCTGGAGGACTTTGAAACGCTGGCGTTCAACGAACTGGAAGCGTATCTCGCCGAGGCGCAGCGCATCGTCGACAACGCTGCCGACGAGGACGCGATGTTCGAAGCGCTGCTCGCCATCGAGCCACCCTTGGCGCTCAAGGAACTGAAGATCGACAGCGACGGGCGCGTCTACGCCTTGCTGCCCGTGAATCTGCCGTTCCCCCGGCCGAAGGTGAGCGGTGTGCTGAAGGAGCTGATGCGGGACTTCCGTGCCGGTGCGGGCGACCTGGGTGGCGCGGTGTCGATCCTGCGCATCGCGCCGGGTGAATGGGAAGGTTCGTTCATTCAGAACACCGAATCGCTCGCGTTGCTGGTTCGGTCGGTGGTGAACAATGCGTATGAGGCGTACGGTTCGACGCCCGACGGCAGGACATTGCTTGAAAAAAGACTGTCCACGCCGCGCGATCGCACGCATCATTTCGATGTGGGGGTTCTGGAGAACACGTTCTGGTCGTTCATGAATGAGCTGGACTGATCGGCGGCTATTCGCTGCGGGCGCGGTCACTTGCGCTGGCGTTCGGCGCGGTAGGTTTCCACCTGCTGCACCATGGCAAGCAGATCGAGCGAGCGCACCAGCGCGTATAGCTTGGGGTCGTCGAGCAGCGACTGGATGTCCGGCTCCCTGCCCAGCGCGTACAGTGCCGTGATGGAACCGCGATCGACTTCATCGATCAGGTCCGCGATGCGGTTGTTCTGGATCACGCGCTGCATGACAGGGTCATCAATCAGCGCGACGATCTGCGGGTGATGGCTCAAAAGCCACTCCCGCTCATCATCGCGCAGGTGCAGGAGCTGGCGAAATGCCTGCAGTTGCACGAGTAGTTCATCCAGCCCGGTCGATTCGTAAACGAACTGGCGCGAGGCATCGACGCCCCGGCGAAGCCCGGCAAAGAGGCGGCGCTGCATGTCCGCCAACTCGGTGGGGGAGGGATCCGGCAGGGCCGGCGTTGGTGTGGCCGGGTCGGGCGTGGTGGTTACATGGGTGTCGACGTCAAGTGGGTCCATCGCGTCGATCGCCTCGACCCGCGCGACGAAGTCGACCGCCAGCCAAACCGCCAGAGCGATGACAACGGTTGCCATGCTGCACAAGGCGCGGTCAATCGCGTGGGGCAGTGCCGGTGGGAACGATGCGAACCGCGAAACCAGACGCCGTCGCCACACGCGCACCACGAGCAGATACGCCGCGAACACGATCGTGCCGATCACCAGCGCGACGGTGAGGCGATGCATCGGGTTGGGCATGATTCCCCGGCCGAGGTTCATCACGAGCACCGCAACGACAGAACCGAGCACGAGTCCCACGCTGCCTGCGAGTGTTGCAACCGCCCAGGCGGCGAACCCGCGACGGTACAATCGCCACGCCCAGACGATGCCCAGCAGCGGCAGGCCGAACTTCACGATGGAAAAGAGAATCGACACGTTCAGCCCCCGATGATGCCGCACCACAACGAAACGCTTTGCCCATCGGCATCGCACAAACCATGGTACCAGACGCGGGCGTCCGGCTGGATACCTTCATCACAGCGGGATTCACACACCGAACGACGCCGTATCACACGCTTGAATTGCGCCTGCAAGCGGTTTAGGGTAGGTGCACGTTGCTCGTGGTGATCGTTGCGGGGGATCGTGTCGTCGGATGATCTCTGTCTTAACGAAAGTGACGTTTTCTGCTGCGTCGTTCAACGGGACACATCGATCGGGGGCACAAGGTTCGGGATGGTGGAGCGCTCGGCATCGCCCGCCGATGGGTTCGCCCGCTCGCTTCGCTGCGGCTGACCGTGACGCTGTTGGCGTTCGCGATGGGGCTCATCTTCCTCGGCACGCTGGCGCAGGCGCGCATGGGCGTCTGGGAAGCGATGCAGGCCTATTTCCGCAGCCCGATCGCGTGGATTGATCTGCAGCTTTTCGTTCCCGAATCAATGGCGCGCGTGCCCGGTTCGCTGCCGATGCCCGGCGGCCTGCTCCTTGGCACGCTGATGCTCATCAACCTGCTGGCGGCGCATCTGACGCGCTTTCAACTCACCCGGCGGCGCATCGGCGTGCTGATTCTCCATGCCGGGCTCATCGTGCTGATCGTGGGCGAGTTCATCACCGCGTGCTTGGCGCACGAGGGCCTGATGAGCATCAATGTGGGTGGGAAGAGCTACTACATCGAAGACGTGCGCACAACCGAGCTTGTCGTCATCGAATCCGTCGATGCACAACAGGACCGCGTGGTGAGCGTTCCCGAAGCGCTGCTGCGGCGAGGGCATGCGGTAGGGCGGATTGCCGATGCGCGGTTGCCGTTCGATATCGAGGTGGTGCGTTGGATGGACAACGCGCTGTTGCGATCAGCCGACGCATCGCTCGTTGCCGATCGGGGAGTGGGGCGCGAAGCGGTGGCGGATCCGCTTCCTGCGGCGCGTGGCGTCGATGCCAACCAGACCAACGCACCCGCGGCCTACGTGCGGCTGTGGCGCGCGGGCGAGCCGCTGGGAACGTGGCTCGTGTCGGCGGCACTTGTCGAAACGCAGGCGGTGGAAGTGGATGGGCAACGCTTCGGCTTGGCGCTGCGGTATGAAAGAACGTATCACCCCTACGCGCTGCATCTGCTGGCTTTCGAGTATGATAAGTTTGTCGGCACGGAGATCCCGCGTAACTTCGCCAGCCAGGTGCGGTTGATCGATCCACAGGCCGGGGTGGATCGTCAGGTGCGCATATCGATGAACAACCCGCTGCGGTATCGCGGGTCGACGTTTTATCAGGCATCGTACAAGCCGGATGGCAGCGGCACAGTGTTGCAGGTGGTGCGCAATCCCGGTGCGGGTTTGCCGTATGTCGCGTGCCTGCTGGTGGCGGCCGGGATGATGTGGCATTTCGCTTCAGCGCTCGTGGGGTTTCTTCGGCGTCAGCGAACGCGCCCGCAGTGTGAATCATCGCCGATGTCCGCAAGATCGATGCCCACATGGCAGCGCGCGCTGCCGTGGTGCGTTGGATCGGCTGCGGTGCTGCTGGCGTGTTCGGGAACACTGCGACCGATGCCGGCGACGGAGTATGACCTTGCGACGTTCGCCACGTTGCCGGTGACGTCCGGCGGACGTGTGAAACCGATGGATACCGCCGCACGGCATGCATTGCTCGTGGCGGGTGGCCGACAGTCGGTGCGCACGGATGACGGCGATGTCAGTGCGGTGCAGTTCGTGATCGATCTCATGGCGCGACCCGACGCGGCACGCAGCCTGCCGGTGGTGCGCATCGATCATCCCGATGTGCTGGCGCTGCTCGACCTGCAGCCCGATCAGGCAGGGCGCATCAGTCTCGATGCGATCGAACCGCACTGGACGCGCGTGGTCGAGGAAGCGGGGTTGGCGGCGGAGATCGACGCCAAGCGGCGTGATCCTTATCAACGAGCGGTGCTGAAGCTTTTTCACAGCGTCGACACGCTGCTGACTTATGCCCGCATGCATCAGCCATACGTCATTCCGCCGCACGGTGAAGATGGGCAATGGCAGTCGTTTCACGATGCGTTCGTTGCATCGGGCATGGCGCTGCCGGAGGGCCACCCGCAGCGGCCGACGGATCTGTCCGCGGTGCACCCGGCGGTGGCATACTACATCGCCATCATGACCGCCTACAGTGAGGGTGATGCGATCACGTTCAACCAGCGTGTGGCAAACTACGATGCGCTGCTTCGCGACCAGATGCCGGGTCTGATGCGCGATGCGCGAATCGAGGTGCTTTTCAACCGCGCAGCGCCGTTTCTCGGTGCGATGATGATTTATGTGCTGGCGTTTGTGGTGCTGTGTGTCGCGATGCTGTTTCGACTGCGGTCGAACGATGAGGACAGCTCCACATCCCCATGGCAGACACTGCGTCGCACCGCGATCGCACTGGTGTGGGCAGCGTTCATCGTTCACACGCTTGCGCTGCTCTTGCGCATTTATCTGCAGGGCAGGCCACCGGTGACCAACCTTTATTCCTCAGCGGTGTTTGTCGGTTGGGCGGCGGTGCTGCTGGGCGTGCTGATCGAACGGTGGTATCCCATCGGCGTGGCGGTGCTGGGTGCGACCGTCATCGGCTTCATCACGCTGATCATTGCGCACAACCTCGGTGCCGATGGCGACACGATGCAGATGATGCAGGCGGTGCTCGACAGCAACTTCTGGCTCGCCACACACGTCACGACGATCACGCTGGGTTATTCGGCCGCGTTCCTCGCCGGGACGCTGGCGTGCTGTTACATCCTGCTGGGGCTGGTGACGCCGTGGCTGACACGGCCGCATGCGCACATGCTTGCGCGCATGGTGTATGCGGTCGTCTGCTTCGCGCTGCTGCTGAGTTTCATCGGCACGATGCTCGGCGGCATCTGGGCGGATCAGTCCTGGGGACGCTTCTGGGGATGGGACCCCAAGGAGAACGGCGCAGCGCTGCTCGTGCTCATCAACACGATCATCCTTCACGCACGGTGGGGCGGGTTGATTCGCGAGCGCGGCCTCATGGTGCTCGCCGTGGCGGGCAATATCGTCACCGCCTGGGCATGGTTCGGCACCAACATGCTCGGCGCGGGATTGCACTCCTACGGCTTCATGGAATCAGGCGTGTTTCGACTGCTGGCGTTTGTGATCAGCCAATTTCTCTTGATCGGTATGGGCTTGTTGCCGATGAATAGATGGCGGAGTCACGCCCGGGGTGCGCCGCCGATGCTCGTTGCCGCGTCACATTGACCCGGCGAAATGCGCCAAACGCGGCAAATGCATTGCATTGCGTATGTGGCGTCGATCTAATACGAATGAAAGTGCGGCAGGCGACCTTGTCATCGCATCGCTTGCCAGGGATGGCGATATGGCCGGTTCGGTTCCCCCAGACAGCAGTCAACAGCCCAAGCGCAGGGAATGGCGTCGCGGCATCCTGGCGCAGGTCGGGCTTCTGCCGCTCGCCGCTGCGGTGGTGTTGGGCATGCTTGCGGGGTTGGGATCGTTCACCTTCGGCTACGGGCAGGGTGCTTCGTATCTGTCCAATGACCCCGCCGCGTGCGCCAACTGTCACATCATGCAGGACCATTACGACGCCTGGCTCAACTCCAGCCACCACAACGTCGCCACGTGCAACGACTGCCACCTTTCGCCGCATCCCATCGGCAAGTGGATCGTCAAGGCGGACAACGGGTTCTTCCATTCGCTGGCGTTCACCACGGGCAACTTTCCTGAGCCGATCCGCATCAAACCGCGCAATCGCGTGGTGGCGCAGAACGCGTGCCTGAAGTGTCACGCGGAGTTCGTGCACAACATGCTGCCCGCTGAGCCGGGAGGCGACATGCTCATGTGCGTCAAGTGTCACAGCGATGTCGGCCACGCCCATCGCCCCTGAGTTTGAAGGGATTGTTTCCAATGAGCCCGGACGATTCACACGCGCCCCATCAGCCCGAGGATGCCAACCCCGTCGATCGCAACGCCTCGCAACCGCATGCGACGGGTCGACGCCAGATCGTGCTGCTGGCGGGTGTGTTCCTGATCGCCACGCTGGCGACGCTCATCGTCACGTTCACGTTGATCACGATGTTTGAGCATCGGCAGGCGGCACGCACGCCGTTTCTGCGTCTGGTGGAGGTCAACGAGGTCAGCACCGATCCCACGCCATGGGGCGTCAACTGGCCGCGACAGTTCGAACAGTACAAAGCCACCGCGGGGGATAAGTTCTACGGCGGGTCCAGCGCGCTGCCCGAAAGCAAGCTGGAGCAGAGCCCTTGGCTCAAGCGGTTGTATGCCGGCTACGCGTTCAGCATTGACTACCGCGAAGCGCGCGGGCATGCCTACATGCTTTACGATCAGGTGGTGACCGAACGCGTCAACCAGCGCAAGCAGGCCGGAGCGTGTCTGCACTGCCACGCCTCCGCCACGGTGCTGTACCGCAAGGTGGGTCTGGAAGCGATGGAGCAACAGGCGGATGAGCAGACGCTCGCGTCGGATTTCAACATGCCCGCGGTGATTCGCGGTTTTGAGGAGCTCAGCCGCAAGCCGTATCACGAAGTGCTGTCGATGCTGACGCAGGTGCCCGATGGCACGCCGATCGATCCGAACGCCGAGCCGCCTTTCCCCTCGCCGCCGGTGGGGGGGTTCGATCCCGACAACATGCCCGAGGGCCACTTCAACATGAGCGAGGCCCATCCGGTGAGCTGCATCGACTGCCACAACCCGGAAACGATGGCGATTCGCGTGACCCGGCCGGGCTTCATGCTCGGTATCGCGGCACTGGCGGCGGGCGACGCCCCGGTGCACAACATGCCCAGCATCGAACAGTGGCGCAAGGGCGATCGCAGTGAACCGTACGACCCCAATAAACTGGCGACACGGCAGGAAATGCGCTCCTTCGTCTGCGGGCAGTGCCATGTCGAGTATTACTGTGCCGACAAGGAAACGCTCACGTTTCCGTGGAAGCATGGTCTGACAATCGAACAGAGCGAACGCTTCTGGGAGGAATTCAGCTTTTCCGACGGCACGCCGTTTCACGATTACGTGCACGGCGAAACCGGCGCGAAGGTGTTCAAAGCCCAGCATCCCGAGTTTGAACTGTGGAACCAGGGCGTTCACGCGCGGTCGGGGGTGAGCTGCGCGGATTGCCACATGCCTTATGAACGCGAAGGCGCGATGAAGCTGAGCAACCACACGGTGCGCAGCCCGCTGGAGAACATCAACCGCGCCTGTCAGACGTGTCACAACGTGCCGGAGCAGGAGCTGCGCGATCGCGTCGCCACGATTCAGAACCGCACCGTTGCGCTGACAGCCCGTGCCGGCGAAGCGATGACGCAGATGCTCGATGCGATCATGGAAGCCAAGGCTGCGGGCGTGACCGATGAACAGCTTGCCGAGGTGTTCATGTATCAGCGCAAAGCGATGTGGCGATTGGATTACATCAGCAGCGAAAACTCCCGCGGTTTCCACGCCGATCAGGAAGCGGCACGCATCCTTGCGGAATCGATCGACTACAGCCGCCGTGCCGAAGCGCTCGCGTTGCGTTTGCGAAGTCCGCAGGCACCCAGCACGAAGAACCTGCCCGTCGATCCGGTCCAGGGCGTGACGCCGCAGCGTTAGCAGCGGCCGCCCACGCGCCCGCGCGCATGCCATGCATCACCGCGCGCTGTGCTTTGGCCGCGACCCGAAGCGGTCGCCCACGCGCCGGGCGCGCATGCCATGCCGCATCAGTGTTGGCATCGATGCGACGGCAACCCGCGCGGCCAACGGTCAAACACCTGTGGCGATTGCCAGCCGAACCGTACGCTGCATAGTGCAGTGAAGGTGACATTGCGCTTGTCCAGACACCCCCAGGCATCCTTTCAGCCCCCGCTCCGGCGACGCACCGGTGTAAACCCCCGCCCTCCATCCGTGCGCACAACCCATCTGCCCCCAACCCCAATTCACGCAGCGCCATTCGGCCTATGTTCGCCTCGGCGCTGAAAAAAGTTTTGCGACACGCGGAAAAGTGTGTTGAGATTTTGCGTGCTCGCCATATTTGCTCACGTCGACGTTGCTGTCGTTTCGCCGGTGATGGAGATTCACCATGCAGGCAAACCAGGCGTCCGAAGTGTTTGTGCAGCAGCTCATTTCCAGTCAGGGACGCATCTATGCCTACATTCTTTCACTGCTGGGCGATTCCGACCAGGCCGACGATGTGCTTCAGGAAGTGAACCTCATACTCTGGCGCAAGTGCGCCGAGTTTGAACCGGGCACCAACTTCATTGCCTGGGCGTTTCGCACCGCTTTTTACCAGGTGCAGACCTTTCGAAGCAAGGTCAATCGAAACCGATTGATTTTTGATGATGATCTGCTGGTGGTGCTCGCGCGTGAAGCCGAGCAGGACAGCGACGACCTGGGTGAGCGACGGCGCGCGCTCCGTCGATGCATGTTGCTGCTTTCGAACGCGCAACAGGATCTGCTGCACCGCCGCTACACGGCCGGGGCGTCCGCGCGAACGATCGCACGTCAACTCGGTCGACCCGCGGCTTCCGTTCATCAGACGCTCTATCGCCTGCGGCTGATGCTGATGAAGTGCATTGAAGGCAAACTCACGAAGGTGAGTGGATGACGGACGCACCCCAACATCATCGTGAGTTGGCGAAGTGTCTGATGCTGTTGATCGATGGTCGCATCAGTGAATCGCAGAGCGCTCTTCTCTGTGCGACCCTTCGGAGCGATGCATCGGCACGACGGTTCTACCTGAGTTACATGCGGACCCACGCGCTGCTTCAGCAGGAACTTGAAGGACGTCACGTCACGTTTGTGCTTCCCCCGGCAGAACTGCCCTCGTCGACCACCTGGAACGACAACGGCGAATTCGCCCCCGCGGCCATGGAGGATTCCGGCACACTCGAACTGATGCGCGGGGTGCTTGAACAGGAAGCGCATGCCCGGAGCGTTCGCGAAGCCCGTCGCGAAGCACAGCTCGAACGGGAACGCGCCGAGCAGGCGGAACGGCAGCGCCGCCTGTATGCGTTGATGGATGTGAAACAACCGGTGAAGCCGGTGCGACACGTGGTGATCCCGACATGGGTCGTGTTCGGCGCGGCTGCGGCGATCATCGCCATTGCCATCACGCTCGCCTATCCCTGGCTGACCCCCGCTGATCGCGGTGCGACGCAACCGGGAGGCGTCACCGCGGCGGAACCTGTCGGCGTCATCACATCCACCGTCGATGCCCGGTGGGAGGATGGTGCACCTGTGGTCGCGGGCGCGCCTGTGATGCCCGGCCGAGTACGCACGTTGGGGACCGGGTTGGCGCAGATCACACTGGCAACCGGCGCCAGCGTCTACATCGAAGCGCCTGCGACGTTTGAGGCGGTCGGTGAGGATCACTTGCGGCTGCTGGACGGCAAGATCGTCGGCCACTGCCCACCAGGCGCGGAGGGTTTCACCGTCACCACGCCCAATGCCCGCATCGTTGATCTGGGAACGGAGTTTGGCGTGTCCGTGCGTGACGGTGTGAGCAGCACGCATGTGTTCTCAGGGGGTGTCCTTGTCATGCCGACCCAGGATGGCCGCCCGCGCGACGCGGTTGAGCAGCTCAGCGCGCATCAGGCTGTGCGGGTGGGATCGGAGGATCAACTTACACGCATGATCGCCGATGGGCTTGCGTTTGTGCGTCCGTTTGAGTTTGCCGCACATCTTAAAGCCCAGGATGGTTCGGCCTACCATCGATGGCTGGTGCACAGTTTGGCGTTGCGGCGGGATGAATCGCTGGTGGCCTACTACGCGTTTGAGCGGGAGGACCAGGAGTCCGACATCTTGCGCAACGTGGCGCGGCACGGAAGCGCCTCGCCAGGGCGCATCCTCGGGTGTGGTTGGACGACCGGCCGCTTCGCTGCAAAACCCGCTCTGCGATTCACCGCCGACGATTGGGGTGTGGAGTGTCATGTCCCCGGCGAGTTTCGCCGCTTGACGATGGCGGCATGGATCAAACTCGACACCCTCACCGATCTTCCCCAAACCATTGTCCACGGCGACGGCGTTCGTGAAGGTTTTGCCAACTGGCTGTTCTCGGAGGTCGGCGGGATGGGGTTCGGGATCATCGATCGGCTGCAGGTGCGGGCGGAGGAATTGCTTGGATACCCGCATCTGAGGCAGTGGCATCATTACGCCGTCGTGCTCGATGACAAGGCCGTCACGATGTACTTCGACGGTCAGGTCGTGCGAAAACAAGCCATCATACCGGTGGTGGTGCGGATCGGGTCAGCACGGATCGGCAATTGGAATCCGTTGGATGCGGTTGTCACCGCGCCCAATCGGTCACTTCATGGATACATGGACGAGTTTCTCCTGTTCGATCGCGCACTTGATGCGAGTGAGATCGCGGCGATGCACAACGCGGGTCGACCGGAGCGATAAGGCAGTCGTGTGCGGCATGTCCCGACGAGGGCAGCCAACGACGACTCAGGAGCATGGACATCGACAACGCATTTTCTGATTCCATCGCCTCAGGGTGGGGCGTGGAACGCCAGAGCCCGGGCGGGCAAATCAAAAGGAGATTCAGACATGATGAACGTCACGCAGGCACCGTTGGCAATCATTCTCACCTCGGCGATGGCGCTGAGCGTCGCACCCGCGCAGGCGGCGCTGCTCGACGACAGCTTCGACGATGGCAATCTCGCCACCAATGTCAACGGCGTGGGCAACGGCTTCACCCTGCACCAGGGCTTCGGGTCGGGCGGTACAGCCGTCGAGTCCGGCGGTGTCGTTCAGATTCGGGGAAACGGCGGCAACATCATCACCTCCATCCAGAGCGTGGACACCTTCGACCCAACCGGGCTGACGCTTACCTGGTTCATTGAAAGCGCTGACAACACCGCCAACTACGGCGTCGGCGTCGGTTGGGTCGCCCCGGGTGACATTCCCTGCTGCGGCGTTGGTGTCTTTCTCGAATTCCGCAACGACCGGGTGACGTTCGACCTCTACACCGATACGTTCACGCGCGAGTTCAACATTCCCCTGAACAGCGAGGGATACACGTGGGATTTCAACTCGCCGTTCACCGCGACGATAAAGCTGGACGACACCGGCTGGAGTATTGATGCCGTTGGCGACACGATCAACCTGCACAAGTCGGGCAGCTACTCCAATCGAACGCTCGCACAGGTGCTGGAGGCCGCCGGTGGAAGTTTGGCGACGCACGCCTACGGTTTCCGCAACAACGGCGACGCGGTGGTGTCACGCGTGGTCATCACCCCCGAACCGGCAAGCCTGGCGCTGATGGGAACGGGAGCGCTGCTCGTGCTACGGCGTCGCCGGTGAATCGGTTCTGCCAGCGGTGCGGACGTTTGGCAACTCAGCGAATCGTGGCTGCGCGCCGGAAGGCGCATGGCCGCATTGGTCCTTTCACGTTTACAGGAACTGAGCCATGCGAACCATACGCGCCTTTACGCTGATTGAGCTGTTGGTGGTGATTTCAATCATCGCGCTGCTTGTGGCGCTCCTGCTGCCGGCGCTCAGCCGAGCCCGTGAGGCAAGCCAGTCGGTTCAGTGCCTCAGCAATGTGCGGCAACTGGTTGTGGCGCTGCGCATGCATGCGAACGACAATGAGCAGCACACCTGGGGTCCGGTGCACTCGTTCAACACGTTCTGGTTCGCACGCATTAACCAATACACGAACAATCTGGACACAGCCCGTCTGTGTCCGACGGCGACCGTATCCGATGCCACAATTGGTTACGGCAGCGCGATCCGCGCATGGACGGGGGAAACCTGGCCGAACACGTGGATCCACAACGGCACCCGGTGGTACGAGGGAAGCTACGGCTTCAACGACTGGATGTACGATCCCACCGCGCCGCGTGACATAGGCCTCGCCGGGCCGGAGGAGCAGTTCTTCGGCGGCAACATCGATGCGGGCGCGTTCCAGCCCTCGCGCGTGCCGGTGTTCTACGACAGTTCCTGGTCCAGCGCCGCGCCCAATCACTGGGATCCGCCCTCATCCAATCCCAACGATCCGTACACCATCTGGTCCGAGGTGACGTCCGCGCAGATGACGCGCTTGTGTCTTA
>CAZEFM010000002.1:0-80807 GCA_964511575.1 uncultured Phycisphaeraceae bacterium
GGGCGTGGGGCGTGGGGTGAGGAGCGTGCGTGGGAGCTTTGGGTGGTTGTCACCCGTGTGACTTGGAAGGCTTTGTGGGTGGATTGTCATGGCTGGAGAGCGGTTGTGTCGCCGTGGGACGTTCGGCACACAGCACCGCAGAGCCGGATGCTGCGTGGCACCGCCGTGGGGCATGGCGTGTGGCGTGAGGGGTGCTGCGTGCGTGAACGTTGTGTTGCGTGGTCGGGAATTCAACGCGGTTTGGGGTTGCTCTTTCGGTTGCGACGGGGGACAATTTGCTTGTCGCGACCTTTCGTTTCTCCTTTCCGCGCGAGGTGTTGGCATGCGGTCTTCGGGGTTTTCGTTGTATGAATTGGCGGTTGTGGTCGTGATGCTCGTGGTTGTCGGGGCGCTGGTGTCAACCATTCTTCCGAAGCGGGCGAACACCACCGTCCGCATTGCTCAGGATTCCTGGCAACTGCGCTACATCGCGCAAGCGCTGGTGGTCTTCGCGGAAACCAACAACGGGCGATTGCCCGGCATCAGCAATAAGGCAGACGATGTGCGCGATGCGTACGACTTCAAGCAGATCGACATGAACCCGACGCGCTTCGGCGGGACGGGGCAGGTGTTGCAGTGGGGGGCTTATGTGGAGCCGAGGCTATGGGAGGTGTTGAGTCGCAACCAGATCACGGGGGAAGTTGTGGTTTCACCGTTTGAAGTGAAGGACATCTGGACGACGGGGCCGTTGACGAAGGATCAGTATTCGTACGCGCTGCTACAGTTGCCGAGCGAGGGCAGGCGGCGGGTGGGGTGGACCAACCGGGTGAATTCGGATGCGCCGATCGCCTCGGAGCGAAACACGGGCGATGCCGTCACGCCGCAGAGCGTGCGACCGGGACTGCCGGGCTGGCAGGGGAATGTTGCTTTTGGGGATGTGCATGTGGAGATGCTCACCACACATCGGCGCGACACGAAGTACGGCAGCGTATCGACGAAGAACGACCACCTGTTCGATGCGGCGACAAATGATGATGCGCTGATGATTCACAGTGGTAGATGAGTTGCGGGTGAGAAAGAACAGCCCCGGGGATGCTATCCCCCGGCTTCGGGAGGGAGCGGCGCCCATCTGGTATGTGGCAGTGGGGGCGGCGGCGACGCTACACTGACGCCATGGCGATACTGACGCATGGTTCGGATTTGACGTTGGCGGCGACGGCGACGCCGGTGGTGGCGCAGACGGATGGCACGTTGCGCACGGCTTTGGATCGACTGGCGGGGGCGGGGTTCACGGCGGTGCAGTTGGATGCGACGCTGGCCGGGTTGAGGCCACGCGAACTGACCGGCCGGGCAAGGAAGGATCTCGTGGCGCTGGTGGCGCGGCGGGGGATGCGCCTGGCGGGGCTGGATCTGTTTCTGCCACGCAAGCACTATGTCGATCCGGCCCATGTGGACCGGGCGATGGCGGCGACACTGGCGGCGGTGGAACTGGCGGCGGATTTGGGACGTGTGCCGGTGTCGCTGATGCTGCCGGTGGCGGAGATGGGCGAGGATGCGAAAGGTGCGTTGGTCGAGGCGGCTGATGGCCGGGGGGTGACGCTGGCGGTGCAGGGCGAGGGGCAGTGGGAAGCGCTTGCGCAGTGGGTGGAGGCGGTCGACATGCCGGTGCTGGGGATGGCGATCGACCCGGCGATGCTGTTGACGCAGCAGGTGGACCCGGTGGCGACGGTGCAGCGGTACAGCAGCCGACTGCGTGTGGCGCGGCTGAGCGATCAGATGACGGGCAGCGTGGGGCGCTGCGGCGTGGGCGAGGGTGACCTCGACGTGACGGCCTATCGCATCGCGGTGGACCTGGCGACGGCACGGGTGGGGCCGGTGGTGCTGGACCTTCGCGGGTTGAACGAAGCGCTCGCCGATGCGGCCACGGGTCGCAGCGCGTGGGAAGACGCGGCGTTCAGCGTGTGAGGCGATGTGCGTCAGGCGTCGGAGGTCGGTTGCTGATCTTCCTCAGCCCACTGGACGCCATCGGAAAGCCCGGCCAGCGCGACGGATGATTCGCCATCGAAGACGCGTGTGGCGTGCAGCAACCACCACCGCATGAGCAGGGTGATGAAGAGCGCGACCACGAGCGCCCCGCCGAACCCGGCACCGGCGTAGATGAGGCGTTCATCCTTGACGGGCACGGCGTCGACGGCAGG
Organism: uncultured Phycisphaeraceae bacterium; assembly: GCA_964511575.1. Taxonomy (GTDB): domain Bacteria; phylum Planctomycetota; class Phycisphaerae; order Phycisphaerales; family Phycisphaeraceae; genus CALKHT01. The sequence goes on from CAZEFM010000002.1 coordinate 2,178, forward strand.
TTCCGCGGTGACGCGGGTTTTGAACGCCCCTTCGTCGCCGCGCTGCGTGCGGAAGGTCTGGTAGTTAACGTAGGCTTTGCTCAGCGCATCGAGTGCGGCTGAGGCGCGGTCGGTTTCGGTGTCCTGCAGCGACAGTTGCAGCTGGTCTTCGCCCGGCGAGGTGATGCTGAGCGACTGGGTGAGGTACTGCTTGAGCGCCTCGGGCGAGGCGAACGGCCGCGTGCTGCGCTGCGACAACTGATTCATCGCTTCGCGGAGCACTTCATCGCTGAACAACGCCGCGTGATGGGTGGCGATGAACTCGCTGGCAGCGGGGCGTTGCTCGAGCGAGGATTGATCCACGGTGATGATGGTGTTGATGTTCCAGACAGGTTTGACGAACGTTTCGGCGGCGAAGTAGCTCATGCCTGCCAGAAGCAGGATGCAAAGCAGCGCGCCGACGACAACGCCCGCGCTCTTGTGCGTTGCCCAGCGACGCACCATCTCCGCTTCGCTCGATTCGAGGAACTTCTTCACCTCCAGCAGCATCTGCCGCTGCTGTTCCAGTGCGGTGACCTGCTGCTGGCTGTTCTGGGCCTTGCGCTCCGCCTTGCGCAATGCGCTGGAGCGTTCGCGCAACAGGCTCTTGTATCGATGCAGCTTGGCGCGGCGTTCGGCATAACGCGTTTCCGCGAGCTTCACCTTCTCCAGCTTCTCGCGCAGCTCGGCGGTTTTGGCGTCGATGGACGCTTCCTTCTGCCGCAGATGTTCGCGCTCCGCCAGCAGTTGCTGCTTGCTCTTTTCGAGTGTCTGTCGGTATTCGTTGAGCTTGCGCTCGAGCTCCGCTTCGCGCTTGGCGAGGTCGCCGGTTGCATTGGCAGGCTGGTTGCGCTGGCTGTCGAGCTTGGCGGCGAGCTGACGCAGTTCGTTGCCGCGGTTGTCCAGTTCGCTGCTGCGCTTGGCGAGTTCCTGAGCCTTGGCTTCCAGCGCCTTTTGCCGCTGCTCCAACTCGGCGGTTTGAGCTTTGAGCTGTTCCTCGCGCTGAGTCAGTTCAGCCACGCGCTGTTGAAGCTGCGTCTGCTGCGCCTGAGCCTGCTCGCCCTGTGCGGATTCGCGGCGGGCGCGCTCCTCCAGTTCGGCAAACTTCTTCTCAAGCTCCGCTTCACGGGCATGCAGTTGCTTCTTGCGTTCCTCCAGCTCCTCCTTGAGCCGGGCGACCTCCGCATCGTCCAGCGGCGGCGTCATGCCCACCGCTGAGTCGCCCGGCGCCATCTGCTGCGCAAGCTGCAGACGCGTCTCCTCAAGCTGCTTCTGCTGCGCGGCGATCGCATCCGCTTCAAGCTTCTGCGCAATGCGCCGCTGCTCCAGCGCCTTGCGATCCTGCTTCAGTTGTGCCGCCTCTTGGGCGAACTGCTCACGCTGCTGATCAAGGTCAGCACGCTCCTGCGCGAGCGTCTGCTGAGCCTCCGCCAACGCCTCACGCTCCCGGACAAGCTCCTGCTGTTGCGCGGCAAGCTGCTCCTGCTGCTTCGCCAGTTCTTCCTTGGCACGCCCAGCTTCATCCTGTTGAGCCTGCAACGCATCGCGCTGCTCGTTCAACTGCGCCTGCCACTGCTCGCATTCGCTGCGCAGGGCCTGCACCTGCTGCTTTTCCGCTTCCAGCGCATCGCGCTGCTGCTGATAGGCTGCCTGTGAGGCATCGAGAGCCGACTGCTGCTCCTGCAGTTGGTGACGCCATCCTTCGAGGCGCTGCTGTTCCTGCGTGAGCTGATTCTGTTGTTCCGCGAGCGTGCTTTCACGCTGGGCAAGCTCATCGCCACGGCTGCGAAGCTGCTCTTCTCGCGCGGCAACATCATGGCGATCGGCATCAATGGTGCTGCGCAGCTCGTCGAGTTGCTGCTTCTGCTGATGATATTCCTGCCAGTGCGCATCGAGTTGCGACTTCTGCTCGTGCAGCGACGCCAGCGCCTGCTGCAGTTCCTGCTCGCGCGCATCGAAGGCGGCACGCGCCTCGTCGAGCTGACGGCCACGGTTCTCGATATCGCGGGCACGCTCATCGAGTTCGGATTGACGGTTGCTGATCGCCTGTTCGCGCGTTTCGAGCTGCTGCTGCAGTTCACCCAGCGCGCCGCGATCACGATCGAGCGCCTCACGGGCGGCATCGAGTGCCTGCGCCTGTTCGCTGAGCTGCTTGCCGTAGTCCTGCAGTTGACGGCGTTCCTCATCGAGCTGCTGCGCCTGCTGCTGGAGCGATTCGTATTGCTCCTCGCTCTCCCTCTGCCAGTTCTTCAGTTGGGCAAGGCGTTCCTCCAGCTCGCCCAGCAGGTTCACCGCCTGCTGACTGTCCGGCTTGCGGAACCGATTCTGTTCGACCGCTTGGGCCCCATCGTTCCCACTCATGACTGTGTTCCCGCTTTCCATAGCAAAAGATCGGCGCTCCAAAGCTCTATCGGACGGCGGCGCGACTGGCTAAATTGCCCAACCGGAAAATCGCAAACAATCCAACCAGACTTCGCCTTCACCGGTCCGGATAACGCTGCACCGATCAACGAACGGGGCCCAGATCCATGCGAACGATGCGGACGCTGCGCCGGAAAATCGCAGGAAGCAGGGCGGCTTCCCTCGCGGGGGGGCGGGTCGATCATGGGGCGATAAAAAATGTGATAGGCCACCAAAACACGCATTTTACCTAGCTTTACATCCGTCACCGCCCATGGCCGAACCGGTCGCAAGGCGATAGAATTGCAAACATGCCAGTTGCAGTGAATGGCAAAACGTCGAAGCCGGAACGGTCTGATGCCGTGGAGGTCATCGTCCTCACGCACAGCTCCGCGCCGGTGCCGACACGCCTCATGCAGGCGCTGCAGCGCCGCGCCAGTGCGGTCCGGCTCGTCACCGATGCCCCCGCCGTCATGGTCGAACTCGCCCTGACCGGCAGGAGCGTGCTCATCGTCAACCAGGCGCACCGCTTCGCCAGCCTCGATCGGCTGCTCGCTGCCGTGGCGCATTACTTTCCCGATACCGATTGCTGGCAGTTCCAGGAACAGGTGGGTGAAAGCCGCGGACGGCCGCAGCTGACCCGCCTCACCCGCGATGCCGAGGGTGCGTCCCTCGACGCGGAGGATGAGGCTGCCGATGCGTCGGGCGTGAAGCGCGATGGTGGTTCGCCGGACCAGGCGGACGCCGACGAGCATGACACCGAGCCGCTGCTCACCGCGGAGGAACTGGCGATGCTGCTGGGCGACCCCGACACGCCGCCACGCGATGTCGCTTCGCGCTGACCCCGCCGCTTGTTTGATTTGTGCCCCGGAGTTGGAAGAAAGAGTCCTTCGTTAGAGCAGTTCCCATGAATCAGAGCACCACGGTACCCGTTGCGCCGCCTGCGGTGCCGCCTCTCGATGAACGGCACGATGTGTTGATCATCGCACCCGCCGAGCGGGCCGAACGCATCACCCACGCCCTGCGCGAGGCCAAGCTCAACACCTCCTGCCGCATTATTTCCGACTACCTCATGGCGCTGGGCGAAGCGGCACAGACCCGGCCTGGCATCGTCATCGCCACCGTCGGTTCGCTCAACGGCGACGCGACGAACACCGCCGCAGCGCTCCGCCGCCTGCTACCCACCGCCACGCTGCTGCTGCTCGGTCCGCCTCAGCAGCGCAACGACTTCGCCCCCGCGCTGTCAGCCGGGTTCGACCACTACCTGCACGAACCGATCGACGGCGGGGCGTTGCGTCAGGCGGTGCGCGCCGCAGCCGAGCGTCGCAACGGCGCCGCCAACTACGCTGCCGAACTCGCCGCCGCCGCGCGAAACAGCACCACGCCGTTGCCCGCGCCGTCCAACGGCCCGCTGGGTGACGTCGACCTGGTCGACCAGCTCATCCGCGATCCCGCTCACCTGCCCGAGGTGGCTGTCCGGCTCATCGCCCAGCAGTCGCGGATCGCCGACATCGCCTGGTCGCGAACGCTCGAACCCGTGCCCGCCGGCCATGCCCGTGCCGCCGTCACCATGGCCGGGCGAACCTTCGGCTATCTCCACGCCCCCGAAGCCGACCCCGCCGAACTCGTCCGATGGGCGAACTGGCTGGCACACTGGCTGGCGCTGCAGAACCACATCGTCGACCTGTGGCAGATGGCACTCAAGGATGAACTCACCGGCGTGTGGAACCGGCGGTACTTCAACCGATTCCTCACCAACATCCTCCAGCGGGCCGCCCAGGAACGCTTCCGCGTCACCGTGCTCGTCTTCGACATCGACGATTTCAAGATCTACAACGACCGCTACGGCCACGGCGCGGGCGATGAAATCCTTCGCGAAACCGCGCGGCTCATGCAGTCCGTTGTTCGCGATCACGATGTCGTCGCACGCATCGGCGGCGATGAGTTCGCCGTCATCTTCTGGGACGCCGAAGCGCCGCGCCAGCCCAACAGCGAACACCCCGCCAACGTCCGCATGATGACCGAGCGTTTCCAGCACGCCATCTGTCAGCACCGCTTCCCCAAGCTGCTGGAGGAAGCACGCGACACGCTCACCATCTCCGCCGGCCTCGCCGGCTTCCCTTGGGACGGCCGCACCCCCGAGGAACTCATCGCCAAGGCCGACGAAATGGCGATGCAGTCCAAGCGCCAGGGCAAAGACGCCGTCACCTTCGGCCCAGGCGCCCTGCAAACCTGCGGCCTGGATGAGTAAGCTGCGTCGGCGGATGGCCTTGGCCCTGCAAGTGCCGTTCGTCAACCGACGGCTGCCCGATAGCCAAAAGTGACACTCTCACGGTCCCCAATCCCTCACATGAGCAGTGACGGCCCTTCCATTTCGCCGCCGTTGCTTTCGCCTCGCAATTTTTTGGTTTGACGTTAAAATAGTCGTGCGTTCGGCTGCGTGGGCAGCGTCACACACTTTCCGGGTGGGTCGGCAAACGATCGAATCAGAAAGTTCCATATGAAGCATCAACGAGCATGCCGTGCCTCGATCCTGTGCATCGTCTGGGTGATGGGGCTTGTTCTGGGGAGCGGCGAATCGCTCGGCCAGCTCACGCCGAACAAGCTGAATGAGATCGTCGCCCATAGCGAGGGTTGGAATGTGCCGCCCTCGAACATCGAGGCGGTGGCACGCTCCGCCGCCGCGGCGATCTGGAACCACATGCCTGACCGGCACCTCGACCCCATCTTCATCACCAACACCACCGGCAGCCCGCAGGTGTTCTACGCCAAGACCGCCAACGGCGAGCACCACGTGCTGCTCAACATTCAGGGCACCTACTGGGCTCAATGTGCGTTTCAGTTCGGACACGAGTTCGGACACATCTGGATGAACACGCGGCCGGGCGCCAATCCACAGCACTGGCTCGAAGAGTCGTTGTGCGAGGTGGCGTCGCTCTTCGCGCTGCGCAGCATGGCGCAGACATGGTCGGTCTCCCCGCCTTACTGGAACTGGCAGAGCTACGCCCCGCATCTGCACGAATACGCCCAGGAACGGATCAATGCCGGCCAATTGCCGGGCGGTGTCTCCTTCGCCGAGTGGTTCGCGGCGAACAGGGCAACTCTGATCGCCAACCCGGTGGACCGCGACAAAAACCTGATCGTGGCCGTCCAACTCCTTTCCCTGTTCGAAGCCGATCCCGACAACGGCTGGACGGCGTTGAGTTACCTCAACCAGGGCCCGCTCGCGGATAACGCGACGCTGGAGAGCTTTTTCGAAGGCTGGTACGGCCGCGTGCCACTGGCGCAGAAGGCTTTCGTCCGCGATTTCGCCGCCGAGTTTTCCGTATCGATTCCCGAGCCGACCAGCCTCGCACTACTCAGCCTCGGCGGGATTCTCATCCTGCGACGGAATCGAGGATAAAAAGGCCGTGGTTCGCTGAAGCGACCACGCCGGGGGTGGGGCGTCATCGGATCGGGGTGGTGAGTCGGTTTTTTGTCGTGGTGGGGGGCGGGGCGTATAATTGCGGGTCCGTTCGGGGCTTGACCCGAACCTAACCCGAGATGACCAGACATGTTGCGTAAGGTGCTGCGAGGCAAGATTCATCGGGCGACGATCACCTATTGTGATCTGAACTACGTCGGTTCGATCACGATCGATGCGGATCTGCTGCGCGCGGCGGGGATTCGACCGAACGAGGCGGTGCACGTGCTGGACATCGACAACGGCGCCCGGTTTGAGACGTATGTGATCCGCGGTGAGCCGGGTTCGGGGGTGATCGGCATCAACGGGGCGGCGGCACACCTGGTCGAAAAGGGTCACAAGGTCATCATCGTGGCGTACGGCCTGCTGGACGAGCAGCGGATCGATGAGCACGTCGCCAAGGTCGTCCTCGTGGACGAAGCCAACGGGATCGTTGAGCAGTTGGACTACCCCAGCAGCATCGACGAACCGGCGGTGGTTTGAGTTCGCGTCTGCCACGAAGGGGCACAAAACCGCACAAGTAAGGGAGCAGGCGCGCGGACGATTGCCATCGCGCCTGCGGTGCTGTGTGCGCCCGATCGTTCCTGTGCTTTATGGGCCTTCTCGTGGCAAACGGGATGCTCCGATCATGCCTCACTTCCTAAAGCACGAACTTGCTTAAATCCTCATCCTTCACGATCGCGGCCACCTGCTCCTCGACGAATTGAGGCGTGACGACGAAGCGGGTTTCGCCGGCGGCGACGCGTTCGGGGGCGTCGAAGTTGATCTCCTCGAAAACCTTTTCGACGATCGTCATGAGACGGCGTGCACCGATGTTTTCCAGCCGCGCGTTCGCCTGCGCGGCGAAGTCGGCGATCGCACCGATGGCGGCATCCTCGAAAATGATCTCCAGCCCTTCCACGCCCAGCAGTGCCTGCTGCTGACGGGTCAGTGCGTTGCCCGGCTCGGTGAGGATGCGGATGAAGTCGTCGCGGGTGAGCGGGGAGAGCTCCACGCGAATGGGGAAGCGGCCCTGCAATTCGGGCATGAGATCGCTGACGGAGGCGGTGTGGAATGCCCCCGCGGCAATGAAGAGGATGTGGTCGGTGTTGACGATGCCGTAGCGGGTGGTGACGGCTGAGCCTTCGACGATGGGCAGGAGGTCGCGCTGGACGCCCTGGCGGGAGACATCGGGCCCGCCGCTGCGTCCCTCGCCGCCGGTGGGGGTGGCGATCTTGTCGATCTCGTCGATGAAGATGATGCCGCTCTGCTCGGTGCGTTCGATCGCCTCATGGGTGAGCGCATCCTGATCGATGAGCTTGTCGGTTTCCTCTTCGATGAACATCTGCCGTGCCTCGGCGACGCTCATGCGGCGGCGCTTGGACTGCTCGGGCATGATCTTCTCGAACATGTTGGCCATGTCCGGGTCCATCTGGTTGAGGCCCATGTTGGCGAACATGAAGGAGACGGCGGGCCGCTTGGTGACGACACTTTCAACCTCGCGTTCTTCCAGCGCCCCGGCCTTGAGCTGCTCGCGCAGCCGATCTCGGGTGTGGGTGCGGCGATCGGCGGCGGCGCTGGCGGCGATGTCGTCATCAACCGTGCGGGTGGGGGAGAGGTCGCCCGACCCCGGAAGCAGCAGGTCGAGCAGGCGCTCCTCGGCGTTGGCGGCCGCCTTTTCCTTGACGGCCTCGGCCTGTTCGCTGCGCGCCATGGAAAGCGCGGCATCGAGCAGATCACGCACCATCGATTCGACATCGCGGCCGTGGTAGCCCACCTCGGTGAACTTCGACGCTTCGACCTTGACGAACGGGGCTCCGGTGAGCTTGGCGAGCCGTCGCGCGATTTCGGTTTTGCCCACGCCGGTGGGGCCGATCATGACGATGTTCTTGGGGTAGACCTCGCGTGCCATTTCCTCGGCCAGGCGACGGCGGCGCCAGCGGTTGCGAATGGCGACGGCGACGGCGCGTTTGGCAGCCGTCTGGCCGATGATGTAACGATCCAGTTCTTCCACAATCTGTTTGGGGGTCAGTTCACGCATGGTCATATCGTAGCGGGAAAACAGGCGCGAGGGTGATGCTCGGTCCCTGCAACCGGGCCAGGCGTTACAGGCGGCGCAACCGACAGGGATTCGCACGTATCGGACTAAACCACCCAGGTGATTGGGTCGATGTGGTCGGGGAAAGGCCGTCACGTGGAGCGGTGGCGGCATGGATGGAGGAAGCGTCCCGAACGGACGGCGGGGCGACGGTGGCGGAGAAGTCATGGCCTTTGGTTTGTCCAACAAGCGTTACTCGCCCATCGGCGTCGACCTCGGGGTCGACTCGATCAAGCTGTTGCAGGTGGTGGCAAGCGACCCGCCTCAGATGGTGGCGGCGGGCGCGATGACGATCCCCGAATCGGCGCGGAACGACCCGGCGGCACGCTTCGCTTTCGTGGGCGAGGCCCTGCGACAACTGACGCGCGCCCAGCCGTTCAAGGGAAGAAAGGTCATCTGCTCGATTCCCGCCTGCCAGATGATCCTGCACCAGTTGGATATGCCGCGTGCCGAAGGGGAGAACCTCGATGTCGCGGTGGCGGAAGCGTTGCGCGAGCGGCTGCACATCGAGCCGTTGCGGATGGTGGTGCGCAGCTTTCAGGTGGAACAGGGGATTCGCGAGGGGACGAACCGACAGGAAGTGATAGCGCTGGCGATCGGCCGCGACACCGTCATGCGTTACATCGATGCAGCCCGGAAGGCGAAGCTGGATGTCATCGGCATGCACGCGGAGCCCGTGGCGATGCTGCGAGCGTTCGGCCACCTGTACCGCCGCGCGGACGATGCCGCCCGGACCACCTGCTTCATCGACATCGGTGCGGGCACGACCAAGGTGGTGATCGCGCACGGTCAGACGATGGTGTTCGCCAAGACGATTCACGCCGGCGGCGACCAGATCACCCGGGAATGCGCCAAGGCGATGCAGTTGAGCTTCGATGAGGCGCGGCTGGCGCGGTTTCGCGGCGCGGGTGCGTCGCGTGTCGCGCCCACGGTGGGACCAGCGGCCGGAAGCGAACCTGCGGTGGCGATGCCTCCCACACGGGACGGCGGAGCCGCGCTTGCGGTCGCACCGACACAGGTGGCCACACCGCCCCGGACGTCGCCGGACGACGAAACCATCGACTGCATCATCGATGAACTGCAACTTTGCGTGCGTTATCACCAGAGCCTCTTCCCCGACCGCCGCATCGAAAAGCTGGTGTTCCTCGGTGGCGAGGCGCATCACGTGTCGAACTGTCAGCGCATCGCGCGGGCATTGCGAATCGGAGCACAACTGGGCGATCCGTTGGCGCGCATGGTGCGATTGAGCCAGATGGGCGAGCCCACGGGGGTGGACATGCGGCAACCGCAACCGGGTTGGGCGGTGCCGCTGGGGCTGTGCCTCAGCGAAGCGAACCTGTGAGAAAAGGATAGGACGTGCGCGGCGAGTGGCCGGATCATGTGCATTGAGCAAGAAGGCGTTGTTGTCTTTGATCGCTCAGTTTGCACGTTAAGTGGAACATCGCCCCACACGGAAGGGATCAACCGTCATGCCGAAGAACATGAGCTTTCTGCCGGAGGATTACCTGGAGAAGCGGATCCAGCGGCGGACCAACCTGATCTGCCTGACGCTGTTCATCCTGGTGATGGGCGCGGTGGCGGCGGCGTTCTTCGTGACGGACCGACAGCGCACCGAAGTGCGTCAGCAGCAGCGTCAGGTGCAGCAGGACTTCGTCGAAGCCGCCAAACGCATCGAACAGCTTGAACAACTGCAGCGCCGCAAGCAGCAGATGATCCGCAAGGCGAAGGTGACATCCGCGTTGATCGAAACGGTGCCGCGCAGCGTCGTGCTGGCGGAACTGATCAACAACATGCCCACGTCGCTGAGCCTGCTGGAGTTCTCGATGGACACGAAGGTGCTGCATGTGCCGACATCGGCGCAGACAGCTCTGGAGCGCGCCAAGCAGACCAAGTCCAAGAGCAAGAACAAGAAGGAAGAGGACGCGATCGACGAGGTGGAGATCAAGCCGACGGAGATCACGTTTCAGTTGCTGGGCGTGGCTCCGACCGACGTGCAGGTGGCACAGTTCATGACGTCGCTGGGGCGGTCGCCGCTCTTCAATGATGTGGCGCTCATCTTCAGCGAACAGGTGGCGGTGGATCGGCAGGAAATGCGTCGCTTCCGGATCGACCTGAAGCTGAATCAGGATGTGGACATGCGGTCGCTGAGCCCCAAACGGGTGCGTCGCGGTCTGCTGCAGAACCCGATGGCCGACACGGTGGAGTTCGATCACGACATTCTGGAGGACGCGGACGCGGCGGTGGTTCCGGCAGGGAACCCGCAGCGAACGCCAACGGACAGGTGAGTCGTTCGTTGCACTGAGCCTGCCCCTCAAGAGGAGCCGACCATGCGTTTCGGATTGCGCGAGTTCATTTTCATTCTGCTGCTGCTGGGTGTTCCGGTGGCGGCGTACTACTTTGTGTTCGAGCCGCGAAACCAGCAGATCGCCCAGGCGCGCGAGGAAATCCGCGACAAGCAGGCGAAGCTGACGCAACTCGAATCCGCCACACGCACCATTCCCGACCTCGACCTTGAGATCGTGAAGCTGGCCGAGGCGGTGGAGGTGTTCGAACAGAAGCTGCCCGCGGAACAGGAAGTGGAAGTGATCCTCAAGGAGGTCTGGAACCTCGCGGATCGGCACGAACTCAAACCCAAGAGCGTGCGCACGGACAAGACGATCACCACCGCACAGTATGCGGAGATGCCGATCAAGATGGTGATTCTGGGCAACTTCGACGGGTTCTACAGCTTTCTGTTGGACCTGGAGCGGTTGCGCCGCATCACGCGCATGCCCAAGATGAAGCTGAAGAAACTCACGACGGAAGAAGGAAGCATGGAAGCGGAAGTGGTGCTGAGCATCTACTTCGATCCACGGGACCCGCACGCGACAGGCAAATAAGCACGCAGCGGGTCGGCACGCGGCAGGGACACGCTCGACAACGGCAGGGAGCAGGCTATGTCTCAATTCGGGACGGAACAGACGGACACGGACCCCGCGGTGAGCGCGGAGGAGCCGCGCACGATGTCGCTGTTGGGCGGTGTTGTCGCGAGTGATGATTCAGCGGACGGGGATGAACTTGCGGCAACGACGGATGGCGGGGGGATCCTGGGGCAGACGACGGTGTTGCTGCTGCTGGTCACGCTCATCGCGGCCGGGGCGCTCTATGGCATGCGGTTGACCCAGGGAGACATCAGCGGCAACGTCAGCGCCGATGTGGAAACGCGCATCGATCAGGTGCTCGCCAAACTCGCCAACCCGGGCAAGTCGGATGCCAATCCGCTGGCGGAGGAAACGCTGCAGACGCTCTTTCGCGATACCGATGCGATCGTGGCGATGTTCGCTGATGATCCCACCCGGCAGCAGGTGCCGATCGAGTACGTGAAAAAGAATCCGTTTGCGAACCCACTGGTTGAGAAGAAGCAGGCGGAGGCGAAGAAGCCCAACCCGTCCCACGCGGAGCGCGAGGCGGAAATGCGGCGACGTCAGCTCCAATCGGAACTCTCCAGCTACAAGTTGCAGACGGTGATGCAGGGCCGCACCCCCGTGGCGATCATCAACGGCCAGCTTATTCAGGCCGGGCAGGAACTGGGCAGCTTCACGGTGGGCACGATCGACAGCATGCGTGTGGAGCTGATTGCCGACGACACGGTGTACACCCTCGAGATGGAAAGCGGCGCGTCCGGTGGATCGCGGCCGCGGCGTCGCTGATCGCGCAAACGAGCCTCGGGAAGCGAGAGAGCCATGGCGTTCGATATGTTTCGTGACAGTCGTTCCGATGAGCCGTCGATCGAGACGTTCGGCGCGTTCCGCGCGGCGGAATCGTTGAGCGATCTGTGGTCGCCCGAGGAGGATGCGAACGACACAAGCAACGCCTTGGTGATGGACGTTGGGCAGATGCTGCTCAACGACGGCGCGATCACCGCGGCACAGCTCACCAGCGCGCGAAACGTGGTGGCCAAATCGCCCGGCCGAACGGTGGTGGACGTCCTGCTGGAAATGGGCGTTGACGAAGTAGCCGTGCAGACAGCGGTGTCACGCAGTTCGGGGCTGCCGCTGCAGCGGTTCACCGCCGCCGATGTGGATCTGCGCTACGTTGATCGGCTGGGCCGGGACTACTGCAAGACGCACGGCGTGATCCCGCTGATCTCCGACGGAAACCGTGCCCTGCTGGGCATGACTCACGCGGACAAGCTGACGGTGCTGGACGAGGTGCGGCATCGTCTGGGCGTGTCGCTCAAGCCGGTGCTGGTCTGCCGCAGGGACATCATCTCCTCGATCGAGTCGCTGCTGGAGGATGAAAGCGCGGGAGAAACCGTCGCGGTCGATCAGATCATCGCCGGCATCGAGGAAGACGACGTCGAAGTCGTCGAGACGCAGGAAGAGCAGGTCGACCTCGAAAAGATGGCGGGCGAGTCGCCGGTCATTCGTTTCGTGAACTACCTCATCTTCACCGCGGTGAAGGACGGTGCCAGCGACATTCACATTGAACCGCAGGAAAAGAAGCTGCAGATTCGCTTCCGCATCGACGGTGTACTGTTCGAGGCGATGAACCCGCCGGCACACATGCACGCGGCCATCATTTCACGTTTGAAGATCATGTCCAACCTGGACATTTCCGAGCGCCGCCTGCCGCAGGACGGTCGTATTCGCGCGATGGTGCACGGCCGCAAGCTGGATCTGCGTCTGTCCACGCTGCCCACGGCCCAGGGCGAAAAGGCAGTCATGCGTATCCTCGACACACGCTCCATCCAAGTGAAGCTGGATGAGCTGGGCATGGATGAGGATGCGCTATTGATGTGGAAACATCAGATATCGCAGCCGCACGGCATCATTCTTGTCACCGGGCCGACGGGTAGCGGTAAGACGACCACGCTCTACGCCTCGCTGGGACAGATGGACCGCAACCAGTTGAACATCTCCACGGTCGAAGACCCGGTGGAGTATCACCTCAACGGCATCAACCAGGTGCAGACGCACGAGAAGATCGGCATGACCTTCGCCGCAGCGCTGCGCAGCCTGTTGCGTCAGGACCCCGACGTCATCATGGTTGGTGAAATTCGCGACGGCGAAACGGCGCGCATCGGCATTCAGGCGTCGCTCACGGGCCACCTCGTGCTCTCCACGCTGCACACCAACGATGCACCCAGTTCAGTCACGCGACTGATCAACATCGGCGTGGAGCCTTACCTCATCGGTAGCGCACTGAACGCGTGTCTCGCTCAGCGACTGGTGCGTCGTATCTGCGGCAACTGTCGCGTCCAGAAACCGGGTGATGACAAACTGCTGGCACAGCTGGCGATGCACGGCATCGACGCGTCGGACCTGTGGATGGGCGAAGGCTGCGACAAGTGCCGCAACACGGGGTACTCCGGGCGTGTCGGTTTGTACGAACTGCTCGTTCTGGACGACACGCTGCGCGACAAGATCGCAGGCAATCCCAGTGTGACGGAGTTCCGCCGCATGTGTATCGAACGCGGCATGGTCACGCTGCGTGAGGACGGCTTTCGCAAGGTGGGACGCGGGCTGACCACGGTTGACGAGGTGCTCCGCGTCACCGAAAGCACCATCTGAGCCCCGCCACCACGACGACCATCTGGCGCGATGAGCGGGTGTTGCACCCCGTTCGCGCTTGCGGTACGTTCATTTCGATCACGGGGCACATCCTGCGCCTCATCGTTTTCTGTATACGGGCCACGGGAGTTTATCCATGCATCGGGTCCTCGCTGCTTTCGTCGTGTGCGGCATGCTCAGCACGTTTGCGTGCCAGGAGTTTTCCAACGTTCAGTCGAAACACGGTTCATCGAGCGGCACGCTGAAGCTGCCCAGCGTCGATGCGAACGAGGCCGTGGACTACCCGGGCATCCACAACGTGGTCGCGTTTTCTGAAGGCATCTACAGCGGCTCCGCACCGGAAGACGATACAGCATTCGACACGCTGGCAAAGCTCGGCGTGAAAACAATCATCTCCGTAGACGGCGCGGTGCCCGAAGTCGACCGCGCCAAGGCGAAGGGCATTCGCTACGTTCACCTGCCGATCAGCTACGGCGGCATTGATGCCGACCAGCAGTTGGCGATCGCGCGGGCGGTGCGCGATCTGGATGGCCCGATCTACGTGCACTGCCATCACGGCAAGCATCGCAGCGCGGGGGCGGCGGGTTCAGCAGCGGTGATTCTGGGACGCCTCACCCCCGAGCAGGCGGTCGAGCGGATGAAGGTGTCCGGCACATCGCCCAGTTACAAGGGGCTGTACAGTTGCGTTGCCACGGCAACAGTGGCGAATGAAGCAACGCTGCAACAGGCGCGAGCGGACTTCCCCGAGATCACACGGCCGAGCGGCCTCGTGGATTCGATGGTCGCGATCGATCACGCCCTGTCGCATCTCAAGGAAATTGAAAAGGCGGGCTGGAAGGCGCCGCCGTCGCACCCGGACCTGGTTCCCGCTGCCGAAGCGGGGCGGCTGGCGGACCTGCTGCGCAATCTGCCGGACGATGCGGAAGTGAAAACGATGCCGACCGAGTTCACCACATTGCTCCGGCGCGACGCGGAGAAGGTGGCGGCGTTTGAGGAAAAGCTCGTGGCGGGCAACGCCGATGCGGCGACGTTAAGCGCCGAGTTCCGCGTGATTGCCCAATCGTGCAAGGAATGCCACAGCAAGTATCGCGATTGATTCGATTGGGCGAAGGTCACGCCGCCTGACGCAATTGCTTCTGCGGGCGATTCAACGATGCGATGCGCAGCACCTTGCTGTACACGGAGAAGACCTTCGCCATGCGGCCGGCAAACGTGTAGTGCTTTTCCACCCGTGCCCTTGCGCGGCGGGCGAATTCGTCGCGCCGATCCGTGCTGGCGAGCAGCGGGGCGATGTGGTTCGGCCAGGTGGATTCATCGTGATCGAGCACCACGCCGCAGGCCCCCCATGCGAGCAGGTCGCGCACGCCGCCCACACTGGTCGCCGCAACAGGCACGCCCATCGCCATTGCTTCGAGCACGACGTTGGGCAACCCCTCGGTACGACTGGGCAGCAGCAACACGTTCATCATCTCGTAGAAGGGCAGCACGTGCTCCTGCCACCCCCAGAACCGCACGCATGTGCTCACGTTGAGGTTCTTCGCGAGCTTTTCCAGCGTTTTGCGTTGCGGCCCGTCGCCAACGATGTGCAGCTCGAGGTTGGGATACCCCTGCCGCAGATACGCCAGCAGGCGAATCGCACGGTCCACACCTTTTTCAATGCTGAGCCTGCCGATGACGCCCATGATCAGCGGGTCGGGTGACACGCCCAACGCCGTCCGCCGTTCGCGCATTGACATGGTGCGGTGGTAGTCGTTCAGTTCGATGGCGTTGGGGATGTAGCTGATCCTTCGAGGCGACACACCGTGTTCGTAGCAGTGCTGCACG
This sequence comes from uncultured Phycisphaeraceae bacterium, assembly GCA_964511575.1. Lineage (GTDB taxonomy): Bacteria > Planctomycetota > Phycisphaerae > Phycisphaerales > Phycisphaeraceae > CALKHT01. The sequence goes on from CAZEFM010000002.1 coordinate 17,512, forward strand.
AGTTGCGGGCTGACCGCGATGACATGGTCGTACCGACGCAGCGCCCAACTGTCGATTTGGGCATAGAAGCGCGTGCGGATCGTCTCACGGGTGAATCCGTGCACCGTCGAGACGAGCTTCATGGGCCAGAACCTGCGTACGATCAGCCCCAGCACATCAGTTTTGTAATCGTGGGCGTGCCACACCGTGACGCGCTGCTGACGGCACAACTGGATGGCGGCACGGATTGATCCCACGTCCAGGGCGCACGTCTCGGCAACCTCAAACAGCCGCATATCAGCCGCGCGGGCCTGCTGACGGATGGTTTCGATGCCCTTGTCGCGACGAGGGTGAATGTACATCGCCGCCATCCGCAGGCGGTCCGGATTGGCGTACTGCGCGGAGCGCATGATGGTTTTGTCCGGCCCACCGCCACTGTTGGCGATGACCCGGGCGTGCAGCACCAGCGGCGCCAGCGCCTGCGATGTGAACCGCAATGGATGTGCTGTGCTCATGGCAACGTCCGTGAACCGTTCACAATCCATGCTCAGAGCATGAACCCCGGGCAAGTCGTGCAGGGATTGTCCGCACCGGGTTCCTGTTCGACGCGCTTGCGGAAGCTTCGCCGCGCCATGCGATAGCGATCGCCGTTCCAGATGCGGCTCATCGACTGCTCAAACACATTGCCCATGTCCTCACGCGGGTCAAACGAACCGCAGCACGTGGACACCGCGCCGTCCCAGTTGATAACACTCATGCGCCACGGCCACGCACAGTCAAACAGCTTGTGACCGTTGTAGTCCTCGCTGTTTATGCCGGTGGCAGCAATCTCCTGATAAGGCTTCAGAACGTATTCCTTGTCCTGCGGCAGCCACTGGTCCAGATGTTCCCGCACGCGCTTCTCCAGCACATCCGGCGCCAGTCCCAGGCTCGTGAGCTTCTTGTCCTGCCCGAGGAATCGAATGTTCATCGAAGCCGTGGAGAAAACCGCTTTACAGCCCAGTTCATCCGCGAGCCGCTGGAAGGCTGCCCGTTCGTGTTCGTTGTGACGGGTGACCACGAAGTTGAGTTGCACCACAGGGGTGGCGCTGCCCATGGCGTTGCGCGTTTCGATGATGTGTCGCACCTTGGCGACGGTGCTGGCAAAATCCTTGCCCGGCTGATAAATCGCAAACGTTTCCTGCGATGCGCCGTGCAGCGAACAGGTCAGCATGTCCAGCCCGCTCTCCACCAGTCGCCGGGCGTGGTCCTTCTCCGGCTTGAACGCGTGCAGGTTGGAGCTGATATACGTCCAGATTCGCCGATCGTGGGCGTGGCGGATCATGTCGAAGATCTCCGGCACGATGAGCGGATCGCCCCACATCGACAGATCCATCGCCACCAGGTGCCAGCGCAACCGATCGACAAGCGACTTGAACTGGTCGAGCTTCATCTTGCCCTTGGGGCGACCCTCCAGGCCGATACCCGTGGGGCAGAGCTGACATTTGGTGTTGCAGATGTTGGTCGACTCGATCTTCATGTTGTATGGCCGACCAAACACGTATTCTGTCTTCATCTTGAACTGCAGGTTCACCAGCGCGATGTTGATCAGCTTCAACGTGGTGAGATAGCGGCGATTGCGCCACACGTGATAGATGCCGCGTGCCATGAAATCGACGGCGGCGGTCACGCGGGAGAGCCATTGAAACCGAAAACGGCGTTGCTTGAGGCGATCGGTCAGCGCGACCGTGTGCGCGAGCGTTCGATCGAGTTGTACCTGCAGGGTGCTCACGGATGAACCCAGCCTTTCCTGTTATGCAGTAGATCGTCAATGCCACCCATCGCGGGGGCGGCACGGTTGGTGCGTGACACGCGTCGGTGCTTTCGCTTCCGCTCGATGGGGGCTTTTTCTTCCTGCTCCGTCAGTGCGGTCAGATGCTCGCGCAACGTTGTCGGCAGCACAGCTCCCAGCACAATCAGCAGCCACGGCAGTTCGAACACTTCCACCGAAAGAAAGATGCCGCCGAACGCAAAGATGATGAGGCTGCCCTGCAACCCCAGCGCAATCAACTCAAGCTGCGCCACCTGATCACGTTCCGCAGGCGGAGCACGCGAGGCATCGGGCTCGTTGAGGAACTCGCGACAGATGCGCCGACACCGGCCGAACGTGATCAGCGTCAATGCGAGCAGTGTCATGTAGATCAGCATCGACGGGATGCCCGAGTCCGCGGCGATCTGCAGGTAAACGCTGTGGATGGTACGACCCTGCCGGTCGGCACCGTAGTTGGCGCTGTAGATGTTCGCGTTGCGAAGGCCATGGCCGGTGAGCGGATTCTCCCAGGCGAGTACCCAGGCGGCTTCCCAACTGTCCAACCGGGACATGGCGCTGCTGTCTTCCTGATAGCGTGTCGTGGAGAAGAACCGCTCGCGAATCTCCTGCCCCGCCAGCACGGATACCGCCAGGCACGCCGCCACCGCGATGACCACGGTCTGTTTGCGATTGCGGTGATGCAGGAACAGCCACACCGTTCCCACGAGTGTGGCCACCATCGCGCCGCGCGAGTAAGTCATCATGACGGCGTGCAGCATGATGAGCGCGGCACCCCATGCGGCCGCCCGTTGCCATCGCTTCGTTGCGCCGACGCCGAACGCATACGCCAGGGGAATGCCCATCGCGATGAGCAGACCGGCACCGTTGTTGTCGAGGCCGCCGTAGCCGTGATGGTACACGTCCAGACGATTGTTGATGAGGTAGAGGAAGTTGATTTCCCAGGCGATGTAGCCCAGCATCGCAAAGATCATCGCGGCCATCCATCGCACGTGCCACACACGATCGATGAAGAACGTGGCAATGATGGCGATGAACAGAATCTTGGCGTGCTCCTCACCCCAACGGATGGCGACGGCGGGGTTGTCCGCGGCAACGCAACTGATGAGCAGCGTCACACCATAGCCGAGCATGAGCATCGTTATCGTCGTGATCCGCCCCCGGATCACCACGCGGTGCAGGTTCACCAGCACGCTGAAGACAACGATCGCCGCGGCGAAGAGCGACCAGCGCCATTCCACGGGCAATGCCCATTCCCACATGTACTGCGGTCGCAGCACCGCCAAACCGTAATAGAGCAGCAACCCCCAGAAGGGTTGATACGGCGCTGCAATTCCACCGGCAATCGTCAGCGTCAGGAGCAGGAAGAACTGCTTCATGGCATGATCCGGGCGATGAACGCCGTTTAGCCTGCCTTGCGAACCGGCAGTACCGGAAGCGGAATCGTTGCGGGTGTCTCCTGACACGCGGCAAGCTGTCGCAGCACCGCAGCGGCGGCCCGATCGGGGGTGATCGCCTGAATGCAAACATCGCCGCGATCGCACACGCGCTTGTAGCAGGGGCCGCACGCCACCTTCGCCACCAACTTCTCGCCGAGCCCGAAAAGATCGATTTCCTGTTCACAGGTGGGGCCGAAGTACGCAACGACACGTCGCCCCCGTGCCAGCGCCACGTGCATGGCCATCGTGTCGCCCGCCAGCACCACGTCACACGCATCCACCAGCGCCACGAACGACCGCTCATCGTGCTCGGTGCCGCTGTCGATCACGTTGTTCGCTTCACCGCCATCACGCAGTTCGTACAGGATGTGGTCGATGGTGATGCGTTCATCCGGGCCACCCAGAAGGATGATCGTTGCCTCCGGCTCGGAGGCTCGCAGATGTCGAATCACTTCGGTGGTTTGCGCCGCCGGCCACATCTTGTTGGCGAACACGCGACCCGCGCCGACGAAAATCCCGATCGTGCGCTGGCTCGGCCGCCAACCCTGGTTGGCGAGCAACAGGCGCATCTGATCCGCCGCGGTTTCATTCAACGGCAGTTCGTATCGCTGCCCGCCGTACCGCCAACCCAGCGCCTCGTAAACCAGTTGCGGGTAGCTCTTGGTGTTGCGGCGAAACTTCAGTTCGTCGCTCAAACCCAGGTGGAAGTAGTTCTCGCATTCACGATTCAGCGGCACGGGCTTGCCGTGACGGCTCAGGCCGATCCCCAGCTTGCGCCGCGCGCGGATCGTCATCGCAAACGCGCAGGGCTGCGGTTCCTTGTCGAGGCAGATGAGCGTATCGAACTGCTCCTGCTGCAGCACCATGGCGTTCATTGCATCGAACGTGACGACACGATCGATCATCGGGTGCTCGCCGATCATGCGGCAGCCGTTGGGCAGACTCACCCAGGTAATGTGGGCATCGGGATAGCGACGGCGCAGCTCGGGAAGAATGCACAACGTGCGAACCACGTCACCCAACGCGCCCAGCTTGATGATGCAGACACGATGCGAGTAGGGGGCGTAATGGTTGCAGCCCTGACACGGCCGGGCGAAAGCGCACGGGCGATCACCGCGGTAGTGTCGACACTCCGGTGCGATCGGCGGGTTGCAGCGCAAGGCCAGTCTCCGTGAACGGGTCACCCCATGAAACGTGCAGACTGCGCAACCGGCGCAACCTGCCCAAACGGAAGATTCGGCGTAACCGGGGGTCAACTTGAACGCGGGCGCGCATTTCCCACGGACGCGGAAGAATACCGACACGTGTTCAGGCCGCCCGCCAGCGAGACAGGTCACGACCGATAAGGCGCTGCACCCGGTCGACATCGTCCTGAAACAGACGCTGCAGGCGTAATCGGGCATCGGCGGGCAGGTCGTTGTCCTGACCCGCGTTGCTGCCGCTGAGGGCGAAACGGCGCTTGATCCACTCGCCCATCCATGTGCCACGAACGGCGTCAATCGCTCGACCAGCGCCGATGCGACGCAGCACCTTCTGCGTGCGCGGCAGCACCGTCGTATTCACCCGCTGCCGCAGCGTGGTCGGCACAAACGATGGATCCACGCCGACGAAGGCATAGAGATCACGTAAAACCGCCAACCCGTCCGCTTGAATGTCATCGTAGAGATATACGCGAATCTGCTGACGATCGAAGCGAGCAAACAGCCTTTCCAGTGCATCGCTGTAGATACTGTGGTGCACAAGGTCGCTGCCCATGATGCACGCCTGGGCGAACGTGCGATCGGCGTAGTGGCGTTCGCGGAACAATTGATAGGCCGAATACGCCCGGCTCACCGGTTCACGCAGCACGATGATCAGTTTCGCATCGGGGATCACATCGGCGATGCGGTCGATCGCCCGGTCGTGGTGCAGATAATTCGGGGTGATCTCGCCGACCGCGTGTTGACCTGCGGCGGGGGTGAAATGTGATTCGTACCACGCCTGCCCCCGGTCGAACGCATTGGAGAAGTAGTGCAATTCCTTGGCTTGCGGCACGAACACCTGCGGGTGCTCCGCCAGGCAATAGTGCAGCCAGGTCGTCGCCGCCCGTTGCGTCCCGACACCAATGAAGTTGGGCAGCATCGCGACTCCTCCGTACGACCGGCATCATCGGCACAAACGGAAGCTGTCTTGAAGCACCAACTCAGGAAATCCAACGGGATCGGCACGTCGACCCAATGTCACCGGCCCACGAGCTGCTGCTGGCAGATTCGGCTCAAGGCATCACAGGCGTAGAGCACATCCTGCGTGGTAAGGAAGGGCCCGAAGCTCAGCCGTGTCGCCCCGCCCGCCGGATGCGTGCCGATCGTCTGATGCGCCAGTGGCGCGCAGTGGATGCCCGAACGGGTGAGAATGCCGTATTCCTTTTCGAGAAGATCCGAAAGGCTTTGCGGCGAATCAAAGCCATCAATGCGAACGGAGAAAACGCCGCAGCGATGCTTCACGCCTCGCGGGCCGTAGTAGTGCAGGCCCGGCAACCCCTCGGTGTCGTCGAGCGCTTCGATCATCGTGCGAATGAGCGACTGCTCGTGCTGCCAGAGCTGATCGACGCCACGATCGAGGATCCACTTGACGCCCTCGGACAATCCGATGATGCCGATCGCGTTGTGCGATCCAGGCTCGAATCGGTCAGGCATAAACTCGGGTTGCACATCCTGTTCGCTGATGGATCCGGTGCCGCCTTCGCGGGTGGTGCGCATCCGTTGCTCGATGCCCGGTCGAATGTAGAGCGCGCCGGTGCCCAGCGGGCCCAGCAGCCCCTTGTGTCCCGGAAACGCCAACAGGTCGATCTGATCCCGCTGCACATCCACCGGCACGTGTCCCACCGATTGGGCGGCGTCCACCAGGAACGGCACATCATGTTCCCGCGCGATGCGACCAATCGCATCAATCGGTTGCAGGGTGCCCGTCACGTTGGAGCCGTGCACCACGGCAATGAGGCAGGTATGGGGGCGAATCGCCTGCCGAACAGCATCGGGGTCGACCAGACCAGTCGTCGGGTCGCACGGTATGCGTGTCTCCTCCACCATATCCCACGAAGCCAGCGCATGAAACGGACGCAACACCGAGTTGTGGTCCATCCATGTGGTGATGACGTGTGGCTTGCGTTGCGTGCTGCCGGCGGCGTGATGAACGACGCCACGAATCGCCATGTTCAACGCATCGGACGTGTTGAGCGTAAAGATGACTTGGTTGGCGTTCTCGCCGTTGATGAGTTGGTTGATGCGCTCGCGGCACTGTTGCATCAACCGTCCGGCTTCACGTGCCTCGGCATAAGCTCCACGGCCGGGTGACGCCCCCAACTCCGTGGCGAAACGTGTCATCGCCTCGTGCACCGCCGGCGGTTTGGGGAAACTTGTCGCCGCGTTGTCCATGTAAATCCGTCGCGTCATCGTCACGCTTCACTCCGAAAGGCCCTGGGGCAACCATGTCGCCCGACGCCTCGTTTGTCTTCATCACTCAACGTTCGAAGAACCCCGCCTCCTCGATCTCCGATAATCGCGCCTGCTCCCGCAAGTGCGCGATCAGATCCGTGAGATCGGCCGGCTGCTGGTCGGCGGGGGTGTTGCGCTGATAAGCCTCGAGCACCGCGGCTGCCTCTTCAAACTTCTTCGCATCCGCCAGCGCACGCGCCTGCGCGATCGCCGGGATCTCCGACTGCGGCGGCGTGGGCGGCAGCGGCCGAACGAACGTCACTTCGTCATCCACCTCATTGGGTGTCGGCGTCTCAGGGGTCAAAGGCGGTGGGGGGGCGTCCTCCCGTATCGGCGAGACCGGCGCAGGCATCGGCGTTATACCGGCGCGCGGCGTCACCACATCACCGGTGGGAAGCTCCGGGGGACCATCCTTTCGCATCAGCACCACGGCAAGCACCACCACCGCGATCACCATCGCCAGGTTCGTCGCAATGAGCAGCCCCATCGTCGCGGAGGTGCGATGTGGCTTCGGCGCACGCCGTGAACGGCCCTCGACCAATTCCGCAGGAATGGCCGGCTCATCCTGTTGATGTGCCGGGGCAGCGACTTCCATGTTCGCATCCAACTGCAGCGTGCTGTGGCGTCGCTCAGCCAGTCGCGCGCGATCAGCGGTTAACGCGTCGTCCTCGAACAGTTCATCGAGAAGGTTCGCTCCCACGCCCGGCACCGAGCGCGCCGCGCCCGCCGCCGCTGGCGCCGAAGCCGCCCGCGATTCCATAGGTCGCGCAGCCGAGCCAGCCTCCGGACGGCCGGGTTCGGTCGAACGGTTGCCCGCTGGCGCTGCGGCCTGCTGTAGTTGCCGCTCCAGCGAGCGCTGCGCCTCCGCCGCCTCACGATCGGTTGGATACTGCAGCCCCAGTTCGTTGCGTTCGTGTCGTGCCAGCAGCGTGTTGCCACAGCGGCGGCACATGCGGGCGTTCCGTTCAACATGCTCGCCACACGCATCGCAGTAGCCCAGCAGCACGGCCACACCGGGCACCCGCCGCGCCACGGTCCAGAACTGCCGCGTCGTTGGGCCACGCATCACGGTGTGCGGTTTGATCCTGCCTGACTCGATCTGCCGCTTGACCATGTCGAAGCTGCACCCGGGCAGATAAGGGTTGCTGCCGTCGCGGATGAACCACGGGCCCATGGCGATCTGGGTCGCCCGCCGACTCAACGGCTCGAACAACCCGCGACACACCTCGCACCGGTCGCTCGCGTGTTGAGCGTTGCCGCAGTACGGACAGACCACGATCTTCTGTTTCTCGGCCATGCGTCCTCCAAGGTGGGCAGCCCGCGGGCGGTGCGGTCGGCTAGGGGCAAACGGTTCGGCGATGCGGGGCAACGCCCATTGACAGCCCGCCAAGCCAGTCGTAGCTTGGGCCCATGCGACACAACAGCTATGTCTTTCTGGCGTTAGCGCTTGCGTTGGCGGGTTGCCAAACGGACCCGCCCACGTCGGCCGCCGGTCGTCGTGCCGCATCCCAATCTAACGCCAGCGGCGGGGTAAATCCACAGGCAACCGCCGCCCAACCCTTGGCATACGTCGACGGCGAGCCGGTCACCCTCGCTTCCATGCGACTGCCGTTGCTCGAAGCCGCCGGGGGCCAAACGCTCGCCGAACTCGTCCTGGATCGACGGATCCAACAGGAGTTGACCCGCCGCGGATTGAAGGTCGGCCCCACACTCCGCGACGCCGAGCGCGATATTCTTGCTCAATTGCTCTCGGACGATCCCCAGGAAGGCGCCCGCCTCATCGCGGAGCTGCGCCAGCGTCGAAACCTGGGGGATCAGCGGTTCGAGCAACTCCTGCAGCGGTCGGCGGCGCTGCGGCTGCTCGTTCAGCGGGAGGTGGAAGTTACCGATGCGGCCGTCCGCCAGGCGTTCGAACTGCAACACGGCGAGCGGTACGAAGCCCGCCTGATCGTCACGGAAAACCTCACGCAGGCCGCCCAACTGGTCCGCCGGGCAAAAGCGGGCGAGTCGTTCATTGATCTGGCAATCGCTCACAGCACCGACGTGAGCCGCGCCCAGGGCGGGCTCTTGCCCCTGATCAGCCCCCACGACGCCACATTCCCCGATGTGGTGCGTAAAACGCTGGCAGGGATGGCCGAACAGCAGATCAGCGACCCCATCGCCCTGGAGCAGGGGTTCGCCATTCTGAAGCTGGAAAGGAAAATGCCGGCTGACGCGGTAAGATTTGACGATGTAAAGGAACGCATCGCGCAGAGCGTGCGTCGTCGCATCGAGGATACGCTCATGCGCCGCCTGCGGGCCACGATGCTCGAGGAAGCCGATGTGGTGATCCTCGACCCGGCCCTGAATCAAAGCTGGAAGTCCTGGACCGAACTGAATCAACCTTAAGTGTGCGTTCAGGGTGGTACGGTTGCTGCGACCAACACGCGCCGACCCTACGCCCGAACCATTTGAACCCGAACCCTGAACCAGTATGAAAATCCGACCCGCCAGTCGCATTGACCGTCTGCCTCCCTACATCCTCGGCCGACTGAAGCAGCTCATCTATGAGCGGCGGAAGGCGGGGGCGGATGTGATCGACCTGAACATGGGCAACCCCAGCGATGCTCCGCCCGATCCCGTGGTGGAGAAAATTCGCGAGGCGGTGAACGACCCGCGCAACAGCCGTTACTCGGTGTCGGCGGGCGTGTACAACCTCCGCCGGGAGATGGCGCTCAAGTATCGGCGGCGGTGGGGCGTGGAACTCGACCCTGAGACCGAAGTCATCGCGACGATCGGCTCGAAGGAAGGGTTCAGCCACATGTGTCTGGCGCTGCTCGGGCCGGGCGACATCGCCGTGGTGGCGGATCCGGCGTTCCAGATTCACACCTATGCCGTGGTGCTGGCCGGGGCGAGCACGGTGTCGGTGCCGCTGGGCAACGATCAGGCATTCCTCGATCGCATCGATCGCGTGCTGGAGATGCTCACACCCAAGCCAAAGTGCGTAATCCTCAACTACCCGCACAACCCCACCGCCATGACCGTGGAGCCGGCCTTCTTCGATCAGGTCGTGCGCATGGCGGACAAGCACCAGGTGATGATCCTGCACGACTTCGCCTACGGGGAAACGTGCTTCGACGGCTACACCGCGCCCAGTTACCTGCAGGCGGACGGCGCCAAGGAGTTCGGCGTCGAGTTCACCACCCTCAGCAAGCCCTACAACATGGCGGGATGGCGCATCGGCTTCTGCTGTGGCCATCCTGAAATGGTCAAGGCGCTGTCGACGATCAAGGGCTACTACGACTACGGCATCTTCCAGGCAGTGCAAATCGCCGCGATCATCGCCATGCGCAGCGGTGATGAGCACGTGCAGAAGCAAAGCGCAATTTACCAGCAGCGGCGCGATGTACTCGCGGCCGGGCTTCGCAAACTGGGCTGGGAAGTGGAGTCGCCGCGTGCCACCATGTTCGTCTGGGCGAAGATCAGCCCCGAACACATGGCCCGCTTCAACAACTCCAGCATCGACCTGTGCATGGCCATGGTCGATCAGGCTGAGGTCGCCATGACCCCCGGCGCAGCCTTCGGCGAAGGCGGTGAAGGTTACGTGCGGCTGGCACTCGTCGAAAACGAGCAGCGCATCAAGCAGGCAATCCGCCAACTCGACCGCGTCCTGCGAAAGAGCGGCGCGGCCGTCATATAAGCGTCAGCGGTGTTAAACCAGCGTTACCGGTCCGCGAACAAGACCATTGGCGACCTGACATCTCCGCGCCTTGGCGGAATCGGGATTCCCGATGTCAGTCGCAGTCCTGCTTGTCCGCTTCCGCGCGCTCGCGTTCCATCTCATCCTCGACCTGTTGCCAGCGTGGTTCCGGCTCGCAACTGCAGCAGTCGCACCACACCGGAACATCCTCATGCATGCTGCGTGGACCGGAGGGCTCGGAGGTCGGCTTCGTCGGTTGGTCACGGTTGGGTTGGCCTGGCATGGCAATGCTCCTTGTATGATTATTGTCAGGCAGCGGCGGTTTGGCGCGGCTGTCGCCGTACAATTGTGACGGCGATATCGATTCCGACGCGATGGGGGCCGTACATGAGATTAGTTGCCGCTTTCGGTTGCCTGTTCGGCCTTGTGTCGACCGTTGCTGCCGCGCCGATCCGGTCGGATGAAGAGGTGCTGATTCTGCCGACCGCGGCGCGCCTGGACCCGATGACCAGCGAATGGGTGGTGCCGTTGCACATCTGGGTGTTCGAACCTGAGCACGACTCGCTCCGACGACAATTGCTCCTGCGCAGCGTCATCGACGCGTTGGATCTGAATGGGGACGGCCTCGACGGTGAATTGGCACGGCGACGGCTGGCATGGTTTGTCGTTGACAACGAACGCAACAAGACCGTAACCGTTCGGCTTGCGGACGAATCGTTCAACATCGGACCAACCGCCGCCAATGGTCACGCTCAAACCGTTGTGCGCATTCCCACCGACAAGGTGGCGGAAGGTGCGACATGGCTGACGGTGGAACTCGCGCCGGGGCAGGATGCGTTGCACCGCACCTTTCCGGGTCGCGTCCATCTTGTTCCGCCTCGGGGCGTCTCCGTCATTTCGGACATCGATGACACCATTAAAATGAGCCACGTCAGTGATCGGCAGGCGCTGATCGAAGCGGCCTTCGCCAAGCCGTACCAACCCGTTGAAGGGATGTCGGCGTTGTATCAGGCGTGGGAAGCACGGGGTGTGCGGTTTCATTACCTGTCCGCAGCACCGTGGCAGCTTTATCCCGCCTACACCGACTTTCTTGATGAGGCGGGGTTTCCCGCGGGGGATATCACCATGCGGTTATTCCGCCTCAAGGATCGTACGTTTGCTTCGCTGTTGCAGGATCCATTGAAATACAAGGTGGACGCCGTGGCTGCGATGTTCCAGGCGTTTCCCGACCGCCAGTTCGTGCTGGTCGGCGACTCGACGGAACAGGACCCGGAGGTCTACGGCCAGGTCGCCCGTCGCTTTCCCGAACAGATTCGCCACATCGCCATCCGTCGCGTGGGCGAGGTGGATGATGAGCGATTGAAGGATGCATTCGCCGATGTTCCGGGCGATGTGTGGACGGTGTTCGACGATCCCGAAGCGCTGCGTGAGGCTGTATGGGTGGCGGATGTCGCTGAACAACTCGACACGGCGACCCCCGCATCGGAGCTGGAGTGAGTGCATGCAGTTGGTCACTACGGCCGCGAACGAACTGGAAGCGAACCTGTTGCAGGCCGACCTTAGCGAGGCGGGGATCGTGTCGTTCATTCAGGGACAGACGCTGGGCACAGCGCGGGGCGAGTTGCCGCTGACGCATCAGACGTTGCCGCAAATCTGGGTGCGTGATGAGGATCACGAGCGGGCCGTGCGGATTGCCGAAGCGTTCTACGCGCGGCAGCAACAGGACATCGATGCCACGGGCTGGAATTGCCCCTCCTGCGGGGCGGAAGTGGATGCGCACTTCGAGGTATGCTGGCGATGCGGCATGGAACGCCCGGCCAGCTAACTGGCGATTTCCTGCCGAAACTGCTACATTCTCGCTCCGTTTGAATCACAAAGCAGTCGAGTCGATCGCACCGCTGCGGAATTTCGCCATCCTCATCCCCCACGAGCAACACGCATGAGTCTGATCGTCACCGGAAGCATTGGTATTGATAACGTGATCACCCCGCTGGGCAAGGCGGAGAACGTGCTGGGCGGTTCGTGCACGTATTTTGCGGCGGCGGCGAGCTTCTTCGCACCCGTGCGCATCGTTGCGGCCGTCGGCGATGACTTCCCGGATGAGCACATGGCGGTGTTCGAGCACTTCAAGGTGGATGCCGCGGGCCTGGAACGCCGCGCCGGGTCCCGGACGTTCCGCTGGACGGGTGAATACCACCAGAACATGAACGACCGCGACACGCTGGATGTGCAGCCCAACGTGCTCGCCGAGCCGCTGCCGCCCGTGCCCACCCAGTTCTGCGACAGCCGCTTCGTCTTCCTCGCCAACACGCACCCCGCGGGGCAGATGGAACTGCGCAAACAATTTCCCAATGCGCAGCTCGTGGTCGCTGACACCATGGACTTGTGGATCAACACCGCGCTCGTCGAGTTACAGGCACTGATGCAGCACATCGACGGGCTGGTGCTCAACGATTCGGAGGCGAAGCTGCTCACCGGCGAGAACAACATGGTGGTCGCGTCGCAGAAGATCATCGAGATGGGGCCGAAGTTCGTCGTCATCAAGAAGGGCGAGCACGGTTGCCTGCTGAACCACACCGATGGGCTGGGGGTGATGCACGCGTATCCCGCCATCAACGTGGTCGACCCCACCGGTGCGGGCGACAGCTTTGCCGGTGCGATGATGGGATACCTCGCACAAAGCGAACGGCTCGACCTGCAGGCGATCAAGCGAGCGCTGGCCTACGGCACCATCGCGGCAAGCTTCACCATTGAGGCGTTCAGCCTCGAGCGGCTGCGGACGATCTCCCGCCGCGACATCGACCAACGGCTGGAAGAGTACGCCGACTGCGTGCGCTTCGATTGATACATCGCGAGACGGTCACACGCCTACCAGTAGATGTGTCGCCTGAATCGCCGACGATCCGCTGGCGGCAGCGCGTTCACATCGGGTACCAGGAAGTGGTTGTCATCGAGGTCGAGCAGGATCCTGCCGCTGCGGCCGTAGTCCTGCGCGCGGTCATTATCGGGACGCATGCTGAACTGCAACGGCCCCAGATCAGTTTCCACATCGAAGCGAAGCAATCCGTTGACGGAACGCACGTCGTGAATCGCGCGAATGGTATGGACGAAATACCGTTTCGCCAACGCGTGACGGACAAGCTCCTGAGGGATCGCTGGCCAATCGGAAAGACTGCGGATCAGGCCGACCTCCACTTCGCGTTTGTCCTCATCCAGACAACGCAGCGACAGATAGCCTTCGGGATAGTGCACCGGCAGACACCGCAGGACATACACCCCATCCCACGACCGCTCGCCATGCACCGTGACGCGCAACGTGTTGCGTTTGCCCGTGCCGATCGTGGCGCTATCCGGCGTCAGCCAGCGCGGCCGATGCGCGGCGTGTGCTTCACCCGCCCCCCGCAGTTTGCCACCTTGCCATACCTCTTGCACTGAGGCCGTCGATACGGCAACACTGCCCGACTGTGTCCGTTGCGATACCGTTGCACGCGATGCGCTCGCGGCAAGAGTGATCGCCTCGTCATCGAATGTGTCCGCATGCCCTTGCAGCCGTATCAACTGCGCGTATAACCCGTCGAAGGCAAGCAGTTCCTCGTGCGTGCCCGATTCAATGATGCGGCCCCGATCCAACACAAGAATGCGCGTCGCGTGCCGAAGCGTGCTCAGACGGTGGGCAATGGCGATGGTGGTACGGTCCCTGACCAGTTCCGCGATACCCGCCTGAATGGCCGACTCGCTTTCGGTGTCGACGCTGCTGGTCGCCTCATCAAGAATCAGAATGCGCGGATCGGTGAGCAGCACCCGTGCGATGCTGATGCGCTGTCGCTCACCGCCGGACAGACCCGCGCCGCGCTCGCCTACCCACGTGTCGTATCCGTGCGGGTGATGCATGATGAAATCGTGGCAGTTGGCAGCCTTTGCTGCGGCAATAACCGCTTCAGGTGTGGCAGCCGAGGCGTGCGATCCACCATCGCACCCTGCGGATTCCAACGCCGGTCGACCATAGGTGATGTTGTCCCAGATGCTGCCGTGAAACAGAAACGGCTCCTGCAGTACGATGCCGATCTGCTGTCGCAACGTTTGCTGCGAGAGTTGTCGCACATCGATGCCATCGATCCGTACGCTGCCTTGGTCCGCATCGTAGAACCGGCACAGGAGATTCACGAGAGTGCTCTTGCCCGAGCCGCTGCGACCGACAACGCCGATCATCTCCCCACGCCGAATGGTGAAGCTCACATCCTGCAGCACCGGCTGGTGTCGGTGATAACCGAACGAGACATGATCGAACGTGACATCTCCCTGAATTTCGCCCACAGGCACGGGGTTGTCCGGTTCGTTCACTGCAATGGGTGCATCGAGCACTTCAAAGATTCGGTGGGTCTGCGTCACGAACTGGGTGAGCCAGTTGGTGAACTGCGTCAGCGAGCCGAGTGGTCCGTAGAACATCCACAAATAGCCGAAGAACGCCATGAGTTCGCCGAGCGTCATGCTGCCTTCCAGCACGCCGCGTCCGCCGATGAACCAGACAAGCCATCCGCCGAGCTGAAACACCACGCTCATGATCGGGTTGAACACGCTCGATGCATTCTCAAGGTTCACACGTGAGGAGCGTAGCGAATCGCTGATGCGGTTGAATCGATCGGCTTCGCGCTGTTCCTGTCCGAACGCTTTTACCACGCGGATGCCGGTCAGCATTCCCGACAACATGCCGGCCTGTTTGCTGCTGGCATCCCACAGACGATAGTAGCGGGGGTAGATGTAACGCCAGAACACCGTGCTGCCCGCGATCACCAGCGGCGCCGGCAGAAGCGTCCACGTGGCGAGTGTCGGGTTCATGCTGAACATCATCACCCCCACGCCCACCACAAGCAGAATCTGAAAGAGGAACCCGCTGGTGAGTTGGCTGACGAATCCGTGCAACGCCTCAGTGTCATACGCAACGCGTCCCACCAGTGCGCCGACGTTCTGCTTGTCGTAATAACTGATCGACAGGCGTTCCAGATGCGCGACGAGGCGACGGCGAATATCAAACGTCATCGCCGCACCCACCCGGCTGGTCAGCATCCCGTTGGCCACGTTCAGCGCCGCACGAACGATCTGAATCCCCACCAACGCCCCGACCACCAGAAGCAGCAGCCGCATCTGCTCGGCGAATCGATCCGGCTCAACGCGAAGCTGCTCCACCTCCGCATGACTACCCGGCAACACCTGATCGACGAGGATCCGCGTCAATTGGGGGGACACGAGATCGAGCACGATCCCCGCAAAAAGAATCAACATCATCAACGTCGCCGCCCGCCGGTACGCCAATGTCAGCTTCAGCATGCGGAGCAGGGCTGCACCCCGCCCGATCTCCCCGCGATCGGACGATGGAGGTAGCGATTCGGATGCCTCGTCGCATGCATCGCCTCTTCGCTGGCGATCCACGAGTCGCGCGGCGGTGTTGAAGCGGCCCGCCAATCGATTGCTGAACCGCAACACATCAATCATCACGCCGTGCTCGCACACCTGAAGCAATCCCGATCCAACCACCGCCTGGGTGCGCACCTCGCTGATGTCGTCAAGATTCAGCACCAATTGCACGTCCACCGCCTCCGGACCTGTGACCACGAAGAGGCGATCATCGGTCGTCACCAGCCAATGCGATCGATAGTGGCCGGCCAGGTCGATGTCCGTCTCAGCACTCAGGCGAATCTGCGCCGGATGCACATGATGTGCGCGAAGCGCTTGCACGACAGATTCGGGCGGCAACTGCTTGAGCATGGTTGGTGTTGTTCGCTGGGGTGCGGTAGATCAACTCGCAGGGTGAGCGGCATCGCCACACATCGGGTAAACCCCGAGGTGACGGCGCGCGGCAATGATATGGGGGAAAACCCGTAAAGAAAACCATCGCAACCCTGATAAAAATCGCCTTTCGCTGCACGGTCACAATCGTGAGGATGTGTGCACCTTTCCGGCGGGGGATCGATGGTTTGTTTCGCGTCCTTGCGATTGCAACCTTTGCACATGAGGGCAGACGTTGCTTGCTGTCGTTCGCAATCATCGAGACGTAGGACGCGTGAAGGATGGAAAGCGATGATCGAAACGTGCAACGCCCCATGCAAAGTGTTCCGGGGTGGGATAAGCGCAGATCGCTGGAAGTGAAGCGAAGCAGGGTGGGTTGCGGAGGCGGCATGGGGTTTGCAATTGAGTGCCCAATGCTGCTGGAGCCGAGCTCACGTCGGGCCGGCCCGGTACGGGAGCATCGGAGTTTTACATGAGCCGAACAGTTCTCATTACCGGCGGGGCGGGTTTCATCGGGTCGCACCTGGCGGACAACCTGCTGCAACACGGCGATCGCGTCCGCGTGCTGGACAGTCTCAGCGAGCAGGTGCACGGTCCGGAGGGCGACTGGCCGGCCTATCTGGACAAGGATGTTCAGCGGATGCACGGCGACATCCGCGACGCCGCCACCGTGGACCGCGCCCTGGAAGGTGTCGACGCCGTCGTCCACCTCGCGGCGATGGTGGGCGTCGGACAGAGCATGTATCAGGTGCAGGAGTACACCAGCGTCAACCAGATCGGCACGGCGGTGCTGCTCGAACGGTTGATGCGACACAAGGTGGAACGACTCGTCGTCGCCTCCAGCATGAGCATCTATGGCGAAGGCTTGTACTTCGACGATCGACAGCACCCGATTGTCGACGCCACGCGAAGCATCGAACAGATGAAGGCGGGCAACTGGGAGGTGCGCGGCCGGGACGGCCTTCCCCTATCGCCCGCACCAACGCCGGAGCACAAACCCGCGGTACTCGCTTCCAACTATGCGTTGTCCAAGTATGCCCAGGAACGCATGGCTCTGGTGGTGGGGCCCGCGTACGGCATCCCCACGGTGGCACTGCGTTTCTTTAACGTGTACGGCCCGCGACAGGCGCTGTCGAACCCCTATACCGGTGTACTGGCGATCTTCGCATCCCGACTGCTCAACGAAAAGCCGCCGATCATCTTTGAAGATGGCTTGCAGCAGCGGGATTTCGTCAGTGTGTACGACGTGGCCCGGGCCTGCCGCCTGGCGATCACCTCATCCGCGGCACCGGGGCAGGTTTTCAACATCGGAAGCGGAGACAGCCACACCATTCTGGAGATTGCGCAGCGGCTGGCGAAGCTGATGGGCAAGTCGCACATCACGCCAACGCTGAGCGGCGCCTACCGCGTTGGTGACATCCGCCACTGCTTCGCCGACATCAGTCGGGCGCGGCGGATACTCGGTTATGAGCCGCAGGTGACACTGGACACCGGAATGAAGGAATTGGCGGAATGGCTCATCGGCCAAGCCGCCAACGACCGCGTCGAACAGGCACACGCAGAACTTGCCGAACGAGGGCTGACGGTATGACAGGCAATCATCGCGACGATAAACATGAAGTGCGCCGCGGCGATGGTGCTGCGTCAGCCGGTGGGTACCGCATGGCACGACCGATCACGCGGTCGGATGGTTCGAAGGGGGAGGATGGCCAGGCGTATGTGCTCATCACCGGGGGCGCGGGGTTCATCGGCACGAACCTTGCCGATCACCTTCTGCGCAACGGACGGCAAGTCGTCCTGCTGGACAACCTGTCACGCGGCGGCGTTCGCGAGAACTTCAACACGCTGCAACAGAAACACGGTCAGCATGTGCAATTGCGACAGGTTGACGTGCGCGATGCGGATGCCCTGCGTCAGGCTGTTCGTGGCGCGACGCATGTTTTTCACTTTGCGGCACAGGTGGCGGTGACGAGCAGCCTCGTCGATCCCATGTTCGACTTCGAAGTCAACGCACGGGGCACCCTGAATCTCCTTGAGGCCGTTCGGGCGTGTCCTCAACCGCCGCGACTGCTCTTCACGTCAACCAACAAAGTCTATGGCGAACTGGACACGTTGCAGTTGCGTCGCCGCGAGCTGCGCTACGAACGGGTGGAAGGCGGCCGACCGGGAATCGCGGAACAGTCGCTTAAGTTCTGCAGCCCATACGGCTGTTCGAAAGGCGCCGCCGATCAGTACGTACTCGACTATGCCCGCACGTTTCAGCTTCCTGCTGTCGTGCTGCGAATGAGCTGCATCTACGGCCCGCATCAGCGTGGCACGGAGGATCAGGGCTGGGTCGCCCATTTCCTCATCAATGCGTTGAATAATCGCACGATCACGCTTTTTGGTGATGGCCGACAGGTGCGCGACATCCTCTTCGTTGATGATCTCATCCACGCCATGCAACTGGCGATGGATCACATGCCGACGACTCAGGGGCAGGCGTTCAACATCGGCGGCGGGCCGGACAACACGATCAGCCTGCTCGAACTGCTCGACATGATCGAGCAGATTCACGGAACGCGTCCTCGTGTTGTCTTCGATCAGTGGCGCACGGCGGATCAACGGTATTACGTTTCCGACACCAGTCGTTTTGAACGTGTCACAGGTTGGCGTCCTCGTGTCGGTGTACGGGAGGGCATCGAACGACTCTACCATTGGCTTCGACAGCGCGAGCGTCTTCAGACCGACGAGCCCATCAGGGAGGATGCATGCCCACGGTGAGTCCCATGCTGCAGCTTCGCGCTGAGGGTTTGATGACCGCGGCGGTCGTCGCTGCGCCGGGGCGCATCAACCTGACGCGTCACCCGATTCCGGAGCCGGGCCCCGGCGATGTGCGTATCCGGCTTGAGGGATGCGGCGTTTGTGCATCGAACGTCCCGCCGTTCGAAGGACGTCCCTGGTTCACGTATCCGATGTCGCCGGGGCAACTCGGACACGAGGGATGGGGACGAATTGATGCGATCGGGCAGGGAGTGTCCAACTTAAGGGAAGGCGATCGCGTTGCATTCCTTTCCAATAATGCTTTTGCCGAGTATGACGTGGCACCGGCACACGCGGTGGTGAAGCTTCCGGCCACACTGGATGATCGGCCGTTTCCCGGCGAGCCGCTTGCGTGTGCGATGAACATCTTCGAACGCAGCGCCATCGAACCGCGCCAGACGGTGGCGGTGGTCGGCGTGGGTTTCCTCGGCGCGCTGTTGACGCAGCTCATCACCCGTGCCAAAGCGCACGTGATTGCCATCTCCCGACGCGCCACCGCGCTGGAGGTCGCCCGGCAGATGGGCGCCCGGGACACCATTGCACTTGCCGATGCACAACACGTTGTCGACGAGGTGAAACAGCTCACCCACGGGGCAATGTGCCCGCGCGTCATTGAAGCCACCGGCAAACAGATGCCGCTGGACGTCGCATCGCAACTGGTGCGGGAGCGCGGCCGCCTCATCATCGCCGGATATCACCAGGATGGCTTGCGCCAGGTCGACATGCAGCAATGGAACTGGCGTGGCATCGATGTCATCAACGCGCATGAGCGTGATGAGCACGTCTATATCAACGGCATGCGTCGCGCCATCGCGGCGGTGGAGCAGGGGCAACTCACCCCCGAACCGCTCTACACCCATACATACCGTTTGGATGAACTGCCGAAGGCGATGCGTGACACGCGCGAGCGTCCGAACGGTTTCATCAAAGCACTCGTCACGATGCAGTCGAACGCATCCCATCCTTCCCTTTCAAGCGACATATCGCAACGCAATTTCGATCAGATCTTCGGACAACAAGGGGGTCGCCCATGAAGATTCTCATGACCACCGACACCGTGGGCGGAGTCTGGAACTATTCACTTACGCTGTGTGATGCATTGATGCGGCACGGGGTGGAAGTCACACTCGCCACCATGGGCGCCGCGCTCACACGAGACCAGCGCGATGAGATCAGCGCCGTTGGCGTCGACTACTTCGAGAGCCAGTTCAAGCTCGAATGGATGGATCAGCCGTGGGAAGACCTGCACCGTGCGGGTCAGTGGCTGCTCGATCTGCACCGACTGGTGCGGCCGGACCTGATTCACCTGAACAGCTATGTGCACGCCGCACTGCCGTGGGCCGCACCAACCGTTGTTGTCGGTCATTCCTGCGTGCTGTCGTGGTGGCGCGGTGTGAAACGTGCGCAACCCGGCGCAAGCTGGAATCGCTACTGCCACGAAGTACGCTGGGGCTTGCGCAGTGCCGACCTGGTCGTGACACCCACCGAGGCGATGCTCACCGCGCTTCGCGACTGCTACGGATGGATTCCGCACACACACGTTATTCCCAACGGCCGCGATCCTTCGGTGTTCACCCCGGGAAAGAAGGAGCACATCGTCCTCACCGCCGGTCGCATGTGGGACGAGGCGAAGAATCTTCGGGCGGTGCAACGCGTCGCTCCGGCTCTCCCGTGGCCGGTCTACGTTGCGGGCGATACCGCCACCAACGGTGCGAGCGGTACGGGTCCGGGTATCGCGGAGGCATCGGGAACGAATCTGCAGTTCCTCGGCCGCCTCTCCACCCGGCAGCTGGCCAAATGGATGGCACGCACCGCCATCTATGTCCATCCGGCGCGGTATGAACCCTTCGGGTTGTCCATTCTCGAAGCCGCGATGTCGGGATGCGCGCTGGTGTTGGGCGATATTCCCCCTCTCCGCGAAATCTGGCAGGACGATGCCATCTATGTTGACCCCGACGACATCGATGCGCTGAAACGTGTTGTTCAGGAGCTCATCGTGGACGATGAACGCCGCCCGATCCTCGCGCAGCGCGCGCGGGAGCGAGCGATGCAGTTCACCGCCCAGGAAATGGCGCGACGGTATCTGGATGCATATCACCGACTGATTTACCGGCATCGTGCAAGCTTTGTTACCACCGATCGGAACGACCGCCGGCTGAGTCGACGCTCGGCCATGTCCAAACTCTGATCATCCACTCCATTCCCACACACGCGCAAAGGAGCGCAAGAGGAACCACTATGCAGATCGTCATGTTCTATCACTCGCTGATCTCCGACTGGAATCACGGCAACGCCCACTTCCTCCGCGGCACGGTCATGGAGTTGCGCTCACGCGGCCACGATGTGCAGGTCTATGAACCTGCGAACAGTTGGAGTCTCAATCATCTGCTCGCCGAGCACGGCATGCGGGCGATTCAACGGTTTCGCAAGGCATATCCGAAGCTCGACAGCATTCGATACGATCCGGAAAAGATCGATCTGTACGATGCTCTTTACGATGCTGACCTCGTCATCGTCCACGAATGGAACGATCCTCGATTGATCAGCAAGATCGGCAAGATTCGTGCAGGGGGCGGACGTTTCCATCTGCTCTTCCATGACACGCACCATCGTAGTGTCAGCGATCCGCGAGCCATCGCCCAGTACGATCTGAGCGCTTACGACGGCGTGCTGGCGTTCGGCGAATGCCTGCGACAGCGGTACGTCCGCAGCGGTCAGGTGCGCGAGGCATGGACGTGGCATGAAGCGGCGGACACCCGCGTCTTCAAGCCGATGCCCACCGTTGAACGCGAAGGCGACCTCGTCTGGGTGGGCAACTGGGGCGATGATGAACGCGCGGCGGAGCTCAACGAGTTTCTCATCCAACCTGTGAAGGAACTGGGACTGAAGGCAAAGGTCTACGGCGTGCGTTATCCCGACCATGCCATCCGAGCATTGGAAGATGCGGGCATCGAGTATGGCGGCTGGGTGGCGAACTACGAAGTGCCTGAGGTCTTCGCCCGGTACAAGGTCACCGTGCATGTGCCGCGACGACCTTATGTGCGATCACTTCCAGGGATTCCCACGATTCGGCCATTCGAAGCGCTGGCATGCGGTATTCCTCTTGTGTCAGCACCATGGAACGACTGCGAACGGCTGTTCTCGCCGGGCAAGGATTTCCTCGTCGCTCATGATCGCCACGAGATGAAAGCACATCTGCGAGCATTGCTGGACGATCCTGAGTACGCCGCCTCGATCGCATCGCACGGCCGCAAGACACTGCTGCGTCGGCACACCTGCGGCCATCGCGTCGATCAACTGCTGAGCATCTGTTTCAAGTTAAAAGGGCAGGCCCTGCGACGACGAGGGGCTCAACGCCGATGGGTGACGGTTTGAACATCGCATACTTCGCTTCGAGCCTGGTGTCGGCCTATTGGAACGGCGCGGCGACGTACTACCGTGGAATCGTCCGTGCGCTGCACGAACGCGGCCACCGTGTCACGTTCTATGAACCCGATGCGTTCGAACGGCAGCAGCATCGAGACATGGATGACCCGGACTGGGCCAACGTTGTGGTGTACCCGGCAACCGACGACGGCGTCCGCCGCGCGCTGGAGGCAGCGCGCGGCGCCGACGTCGTCGTCAAAGCCAGCGGCGTCGGAGTTTACGATGAGTTCCTGGAAGAAGCGGTTCTCACACTGAAGTCGCCCCGCACGACTGTCATCTTCTGGGACGTCGATGCCCCCGCAACACTCGACCGCATCGCTGCGGATCCCGACGACGCGATGCGGCAGCACATCCCCCGTTACGACCTGATCCTCACCTATGGCGGGGGCGAGCCGGTCATTCGCAAGTATGCCTCGTTCGGCGCGCGAACCTGTGTTCCGATTTACAACGGTTTGGACCCCCACACACACCATCCGGCACAACCGGATGAACGTTTTGCGGGAGCGTTGGGTTTTCTGGGTAATCGGCTTCCCGACCGCGAGGCGCGGGTGGAATCGTTCTTCCTCGACGTGGCCAAATGCTGTCCAAATCAACAGTTCGTGCTTGGAGGCAGCGGCTGGCAGGATAAGCCGACGGCCCCCAACGTGCGGTATGTGGGGCACGTCTACACACGTGATCACAACGCCTTCAACAGTTCGGCACGTGCTGTGCTGAACATCAGCCGGCAAAGCATGGCGAGCTACGGGTTCTCGCCGGCGACGCGGGTGTTTGAAGCGGCCGGTGCCGGGGCGTGCCTGATCACCGATGCGTGGGAAGGCGTGGAGGCGTTCTTCGAACCCGGGGCCGAGTTGCTCGTCGCGCACGACGGTCAGGAGGTGGCGCAGCATCTGTTGGAGCTGACACCACAGCGCGCCGGGCGGATCGGCGCCGCCGCCCTGCGTCGCGTGCTTTGCGATCACACCTACGCGCAACGGGTGCGGCAGGTGGAGCAATTGCTCGGCGTGCGCCAACCGGCGAAACGATCGCGAGCAGTGCGGCCCCGTATACGCGACGGGGATTGGACGTAGCAGTATCCGCGTGGAGGCGGAGGGGATGAGTAACATGACCGAACCCCTGAACATCGTGATCCTGGGATTGTCGATCACCTCGAGTTGGGGAAACGGACATGCCACCGTATACCGCAGTCTCGTGCGTGCGTTGACACGGCGGGGCCACCCGGTGCTGTTCCTGGAACGCGATGTTCCCTGGTATGCCGCCAATCGCGACCTGCCTGATCCGCCGTTCGGTCGCACCGAGCTTTATCAGTCGGTCGATGAACTCCAACAGCGTTACGAAGCCACCATTCGTTCAGCCGATCTGGTGATTGTCGGATCGTACGTGCCCGATGGCGTAACGATCGGTCAATGGGTGTGCCGCAACACCGAAGGCGTCGCGGCATTCTATGACATCGACACCCCGGTGACACTGGCGAAGCTCCGCCGTGGCGATCACGAATACCTCACCCCCGAACTGATCCGCGATTATCATCTGTACCTGTCGTTCAGTGGCGGCCCCATTCTCCAGCGCATCGAACGTGAGTACGGCTCACCGATGGCACGGCCGCTCTACTGCTGTTTCGATCCCGAGCTTTACTGCCCCGAAGCGGTCGCGCCAACGTGGGACATGGGCTACATGGGCACCTACAGCGACGATCGACAGCCACGCGTCGAAAGTTTGATGCTTGAACCTGCACGTCAGTGGGCCAAAGGACGTTTCATCGTTGCCGGGCCGCAGTATCCCGACGCCATTCAGTGGCCAGCCAACACGCGGCGCATTGAGCACCTGCCACCGGCGCAGCATCCCTGGTTTTATAACCGTCAACGGTTCACGCTCAACATCACCCGTGACGAGATGATTCAGGCGGGGTACTCGCCCAGTGTCCGCCTCTTTGAAGCGGCTGCATGCGGCACGCCGATTATCAGCGACATGTGGGACGGATTGAATCACTTCTTCGAAATCGGCAGAGAAATTCTTGTCGCACAGGATGCGGAGGACTCGCTGCGTTACCTGCGTGACATGCCCGATGGGCAACGTGTCGCCATAGGTCTGCGGGCGCGGCAGCGGGTGCTTACCCATCACACTGCCGCTCATCGTGCCGCTCAGTTGGAAGCATATGTCCAGGATGTAAACGAGTATCGCCACGGCGAACGACTGCAGCATGGACCGGCCATAACCGACCGTATCGCCGATGAACTCGACACAGGGACCATCGCTCAGGCAATCGAAAAGCTTAGTCCATGGTTCCACAATCTCCATCTGCCCGACGGCTCGCAGACGGCCCCTCAGCATCCGCTCGGCGACTTCCCCACCTGCAAATGGACGCAGATTGCCGACCACCTGCCGCGCAATCTCACCGGCTGGACGGTGCTGGACATCGGCTGCAACGCTGGGTTTTACTCCTTCGAACTGGCGCGACGTGGCGGGAGCGTACTCGCCATTGATTGCGATGACCGTTATCTTGCGCAGGCACACTGGGCAGCACGACAGTTTGAGTTGCACGACCGAATCGCGTTCCGAAAGATGCAAGTTTACGAGCTGGCCCGCATGCGCGACGAGTTCGACCTCGTACTCTTCATGGGCGTGTTCTACCACCTGCGGTATCCGTTGCTGGCGCTTGACCTCGTGGCGGAAAAGGTGCGTCGGTTGATGGTGTTTCAGTCGCTAACCATGCCCGGCACCAGCGTGTATGAGGACACCGCGGATCAGGACATCAACGATCGTCGTGCCATGCTTGATCCGGGCTGGCCGAAAATGGCGTTCATCGAACACCGACTCGCCAACGACGCAACCAACTGGTGGGCGCCTAACCATGCGGGCATAGAGGCGATGCTGCGCTCCTCGGGCATGCAGGTGATCGGACGCCCTGCCCATGAAATCTACCTGTGCCAACCCGATCCATCGGGACGTCCGGGCATGCAGTCGTGGCGTCGGGATGAACTGCTCGCCGCCACGGGACAACTCCACGTCGCGGATGATCCGCGGCCGGAATCCCGCAACCGCGGCGGGGTCAAGGCCAATGGCGCACGTTCGCGAACCACGCGTGAAACAATCCTCAACCGGGAGCGCAAGCGCAACGATGGTTATTCCTGTACATCGCCCACTGCATTACGTTCGTGATCAGTCACGAGGTTGCATCACGTGACATCAGGAAATCACGCAGTTGCAAATAGGGTCGTTGCACGCGCAGGAACGCTGCCGAACGACATGGGTGGCGCATCCGCCTGATTTACAATGGTGGCATGTACGACGTTATCATTGTGGGCGGTGGGCCCGCCGGACTCAGTGCTGCACTTCTGCTCGGACGTTGCCGACGACGCGTACTCGTCATCGATCATGGACGCCCTCGCAACGTGCGCTCCCATGCGTTGCACGGCTATCTCACCCGCGATGGCATTGATCCACTGAATCTGTTGCGTTTCGGCCGTGAAGAACTCGCCCGGTACGATGTGCAGTGGAAGGGCGGTTGCGTCACCAGTGCACGCTGTCTCGAGGAACGCGGCTTCGAGGTGACGATCGATGAACGCGAAACATTGACGAGCGCGAAGCTGGTTCTCGCAACCGGGGTGCGCGATGTTTTGCCCAGCATTCCCGGCATTGAGCCGTTGTATGGCAAGAGTGTGCATCACTGCCCGTATTGCGATGGCTGGGAATGGCGTGATCAGCCGATCGCGGCGTATGGTCACGGTCGCAAGGGCGCTGGTTTGGCGCTTTCGCTGCTGACCTGGTCGAAGGATGTATACATCCTCAGCGATGGTGACCCGCAACTGCGGCCGCGCGACCTGCGCAAGCTGCAGCGTTTCAACATCGGCCTGCGTACGGAGCCCATCACCCGGGTGGAAGGACACGACGGCAAACTGGAACGCATCGTCTTTGAAAGCGGCGAACCGCTCGAACGCCGCGCCTTGTTCTTCAACACGGAACAGAAGCAAAGCTGCGATCTGGCGGCCAATCTCGGCTGTCGCATCGCCGACGGCGGGGGTGTGGAAGTCGATCGCCGGGAACGCACGGGTGTGCCCGGCCTGTTCGTGATCGGGGACGCATCGCGCGATGTTCAGTTCGCCATCGTCGCCGCCGCCGAAGGCGCGAAAGCCGCCGCGACGATCAACACCGAGTTTCAGATCGAAGAAGGGCGTAAGCTTTGACCAACTCACCTCAGCCCGCCGAACTTCACACGTGTCATCCCGCCACCTTCTCGGCTGCGGGGCGTCGGCTTGGGTCCGGAGCCACACCGTTCTCCCAGTAAATCAGGCCCGGCTCCTGAACGCCCTCCAGCAGGTCGCCGCCGGGGATGATGCGAACCGCAAACCCGTGCCGCCCGCTGGTCATCGCCGTGATCGTTCCCATGAACTGGTGGCGACCATCGCCCAGATCCGAGTCATATTCCAGATCGTGCACCGTTGCATCGATGAGCCTGCCATCGTTGTCGAGCATCCCCACGCACACCTGCACGCGCACCTCGTCGGGCTTCAACGCGGCAAGATTCACCACCGCGGCGATTTCAAGTCGATCGTTTACACCCAGCGGCTTGCTTGTCGGGGCCTTCACATCCTCGATGCGCAACTGTCCCCAGTTGGCGCGCAACCGATCCTTCTGATGCGCCAGTTCGATCGAACGCGCGAGATTGTTCGCGCCGAGCTTACGGGCGCGATGGATCGCCGGCACGTACAACTGCTCGGCGTAATCCTGCACCATCCGGTTGGTGTTGAAGAGCGGTGCCAGTGTGGCGATCGATTTTTTCATCCACGCCACCCATTCGCGTGGCACGCCGAACTCGTCGCGATCGTAGAACATCGGCAGAATCTGATGTTCGAGCAGGTCGTAGAACGCCCGGCTTTCAATGTCGTCCGCTGTTTCGGGGTTGGCGTATTCCTCGCCGCGCCCGATCTGCCAGCCGATCTCCGGCTCGTACGCCTCGTCCCACCAGCCATCCATGACCGAGCAGTTGAGCACACCGTTGAGCGCCGCCTTCATGCCGCTCGTGCCGGAGGCTTCCATGCCTCGTCGCGGGTTGTTCAGCCACAGGTCGCATCCCTGGATGAGATAGCGGGCCACGTTGATGTCGTAGTTTTCGATAAAAACGATTTTGTGCCCGTGGGGCGATCGTTCCGCGAAGTTGACGATCTGTCGGATCAGTTCCTTGCCACCGCCATCTGCCGGGTGGGCCTTGCCCGCGATGATGAACTGAATCGGCCGCTCGGTGTCGGCGAGCAGGTTGATGAGGCGTTGCGCATCACGCAGGAAGAGGGTGCCGCGCTTGTAAGTGGCGAAACGACGCGCAAAGCCGACGGTCAGCGCATCGGGGCTGAGCTGTTCGGTGGCGGCTCGCACCTGCGCCGGATTGGCGCCGCGTGCCTCCATCTGCCGTTTGAGTTGCCGTCGCGTCCAGACGATCAGCGCCTGACGCCGCCGTTCGTGAACGCGCCACAACTCCTCATCGGGTACTTCGTAGACCTCCTGCCACACACGATGGTCGGCCGGGTCGTTCTGCCATCGGCTGCCGACGTATCGATCGAGCAGGTTGATCAATTCGCCGCTGATCCATGACCGCGCGTGCACACCGTTGGTGACGTGGGAAATGGGCACCTCTTCTTCGGGCAGACCCGGCCAGATGCCTTGCCACATGCGACGGCTGACGGCGCCGTGAAGGCGGCTCACGCCGTTCACCCAATCGCTGGTGCGCAGCGCCAGTACCGCCATCGAGAAGAACTCGTTCCTGGCGAAAACGTTCTCGCGTCCCAGTGCCAGCAGGCCCTCAAGGTCGAGCTTCAATGCCGGGTGGTAGTGCTTGAAGTACCGCTGAATCATTTCCGGCGGGAACCGGTCGATACCAGCGGGAACCGGTGTGTGCGTCGTGAAGATGTGTGACGCTGCGGCAAACTGCCTTGCCTCATCAAACGTAAGATCGGAATTTTCGACGAGCTGCCGAATGTGCTCCAGTGCGAGGAACGCGGAATGTCCCTCGTTCATGTGGAACACCTCGGGTTTCACGCCGACCGCATCGAGGGCACGCATACCGCCGATGCCCAGCACGATCTCCTGCTTGATGCGCATCTCCATGTCGCCGCCGTAAAGGTGACCGGTGATGCCGCGATCCATCGGATCGTTCTCGGGTACGTTCGTGTCGAGCAGGTAGAGCTTGATGCGGCCAACGAGCACTTCCCAGACCGCGATGTACACGGTGCGGCCGGGCATTTCGACGCTGACTTTGATCGGGTTGTCGTCCTTGTCGCGGACCTGCTTCACGGGCAGGTTCGGGAAATCCAGGTCGTGGTAGTACTCCTGCTGCCATCCCTCGGCGTTGAGGTACTGCTGGAAGTAGCCGTGCCGATAGAGCAGCCCGACCCCCACGAGCGGCAGGCCCAGTTCGGCCGCCGATTTGAGGTGATCGCCCGCAAGACACCCCAACCCGCCGGAATAGACCTGCAGGCATTCCGTCAGCCCGAACTCCGCGCTGAAGTATGCAATGTTGGGGCCGTCGTACAACGTCCCCGGGTCCATGTTCTGCCTTACCAGCCAGGGCGTGCGGGTCATGTGCCGCGACAGGTTGGCGGTAACGCGCGACAAGGAGGTGAGAAAACCCTCATCGCGGGCGGCCTCGTCGAGGATCTCCTGCGGGCACACGCCCAACATCTTCACGGGGTTATGGTTGGTTTCATGCCAGAGGTTGCGGTCGAGCCGTACGAACAGTTCCACCGCTTCGGGGTGCCACGTCCACCAGAGGTTGTAGGCGATGTCCAGCAGCGGCTGCAATTGCGGGGGCAGCGACGGAACGACCTCAAAACTGCGAATGCGAGCGATATCAGGACTCAGCATGACTTGTCATTCCCTGGTTCGTCGGCTCGGCGGAAGGCCGATTCAGCCTGCGAGGGCTCCTTCGGCGCGGCGCGAAGCACAGCGTGTTTATCGTACTTGCAGTCGGCGAATTCTACGCGACGCTTGACGGAAGTCTTATCGGGCGATTCCACCAGTTCATCGGCGACTTTGTCGTCGCGCATCAGAAATGTTGATGCGAACCGGGATTAACGCGACTCGGGAACGGCGGATTCACGCGGCGAAGAAGTGGATTTCGTTTCGGCGGCGGCGACGAGCGCTTCGATCCGCCCCATCGCCCGGTCGATCTGTGCCCGAAAGGCGTTGTAGGGAAAGAGCACCACCAGCGCCACTGCCAGACCCGCGGCCGTGGTCAGCAGTGCCTCGGCGATGCCCTGCGACACCAGCCGTGGATCCGTGGCCGACACCTCCTGCGACAACAGGTTGAAGCTGCGGATGATGCCCGTCACCGTGCCGAGAATGCCCAGCATGGGGGCGGCGGTGATGATCGTCGAAAGCGTGGGCATGAAGCGTTCCATGCGATGGCGCTGCGATTCAACCGCCGCCGTCGCTGACGCATCGGTCACCCGCTCGGCGAGGAGCTGATCGACGATGCGGCCGTACACGCTGCGATCATGGGCCACCATCGAGCGGACGCCATCGTGGTCGCCGTTTCGCAACAACCGTGCCATCGTCTGCAATTGCATCAACCGGCCGGGCCGGTTCATCACGAGCCAGAACCAGCATCGCTCGCACATCAACGTCACGGCAACGAAGCTCAACACGGACAACGGCCACATCACCCACCCGCCGCGGGTGAAAAGATCGTTGGCATTTGTGTAGAGCGTGTCGAGCATTGTTGGTTCGGAGGGTGGATGCGTCCTATTTCATGCCCAGCAGGCGTACCGCTTCATCCAGATCCTTGTCGCCTCGCCCGGAAAGGTTCGCCACAACGACATGATCGGGTGTCAGTTCACGGGCAGTCTGAATCGCCTGATGGATGGCGTGGGAACTTTCCAGTGCGGGGATGATGCCTTCGAGCTTCGTCAACGTCGTAAAGGCCTGCAGCGCCTGGGCATCGGTGGCGGGGACGTACGTCGCCCGGCCCGTGTCGCGCCAGTAGCTGTGTTCAGGGCCCACACCCGGATAGTCGAGCCCGGCGGAAATCGAGTGGACGTTGGCGGTCTGACCGTCGGCATCCTGCAGGACATAGCTGCGCGACCCGTGCAGCACGCCCGGCTCACCGAAGGAAAGCGGGGCGGCATGCTCACCGAGCGCCTCGGAGCGGCCACCCGCTTCCACGCCGATCAGCCGCACGTCCGCATCCTCGATGAATGGATAGAAGATGCCCGCAGCATTCGACCCGCCGCCCACACACGCGACCACGACGTCCGGCAGCCGGCCGATCTGATCCAGACACTGCGCCCGGCATTCGCGGCCGATCACCGATTGAAAGTCACGGACGATCATCGGGAAGGGGTGCGGCCCAACGACAGAGCCAATAATGTAGTGCGTGTGTTCACTGGAGGACATCCAGTCGCGCAGGGCGGCATTGGTGGCGTCCTTGAGCGTTCGCGAGCCCGATTCGACCGGCACCACCCGCGCCCCCAACAGTTGCATGCGCAGCACGTTGGGACGCTGGCGACGCATGTCCTCCGAGCCCATGAACACATCGCATTCCAGGCCGAAGACCGCTGCGGCCGTCGCGGTGGCGACGCCGTGCTGCCCCGCACCGGTCTCGGCGATGATGCGGCGCTTGCCCATGCGGCGGGTGAGCAGGGCCTGACCCAGCGAATTGTTGATCTTGTGCGCCCCGGTGTGGGCCAGATCCTCGCGTTTGAGGAAAATGCGTGCCCCGCCAACGTGTTCGGTCAACCGGCGGGCGAAGTACAGAGGCGTCGGCCGCCCCACGTAGTACCGGAGCAGGCCGTCGAACTCCTCCTGAAAGGCGGGGTCCTGCTGTGCCTTGGCGTACTCGGCCTTGAGCTGCTCGAGAGCCGCATGCAGCGTTTCGGGGACGAAGACACCGCCGAATGCGCCGAAATGGCCCAGAGCATCGGGCACGCCGGCGGAGTGGGCGGCGGTGGTAGGGGAAGTCGCGTTCATGGCGGATACTGTAAGGATGAACGCGGCCGGGGTAAACGTGGGACGGCTGACGGTTCAGGTTCTGGTCGGTACGGGGTGATTCCTTAGATTGTGTTGAGGTGAGGGCTTAGCGGCCCGGCCGCCACGCCACGGATACGATCCGGCTGGAGGTGGAGCCATGGACGTCGCCAACCGAACGTGGGTGGTCGTGCGGGACTCGGTGAAACAGTGGATGGCGGACAACGCCTTCATCTGGGCCGCGGCACTGGCGTTCTACGCCATTCTTTCGTTGGCGCCGCTCATTGTGTTAATCATTTTCGTGTTGGGGCTGATCTGGGGCGAGCAGGCCGCTTCCGGACAAATCGCGAGTCAGGCTGAGGAGATGATCGGCTCCGAAGGCGCGAGCGTGGTGCAGACCGTGATCGCACAGGCCGATCGCCCCGGTGTGGGCAGCGTGTCCGCGATCATCGGGCTCATCGGGCTCCTCCTCGCAGCCACAGGATTCTTCGTTCAGTTCCAGGCGGCACTCAACCAGGTATGGAACGTCAAGCCCGATCCAGATCAGGGATGGTGGAACATGATTCGTGTACGGCTGATCTCGTTCCTCATGCTCGGCGCGATCGCGCTGGTGCTGCTGGCCTCGATGGTGATCAGCACGGTATTGACCGGCATGGCGAACATCGCGGAAGGGATGTTGCCCGTGAACGTGCCGTGGTTGCCGCATGTGGTGGAGATCGCCGTGTCTTTGATTGTGGCGACGTTACTCTTCGCGGTGGTCTATCGGTATCTGCCGGACGTGGAGATCGCATGGAGCGAGACATGGTTCGGCGCGTTCATCACTGCGGTGCTGTTCGTGATCGGCAAGTGGGGCATCAGCCTGTACCTGGGTTATGCGGGGGTGGGCTCGGCGTATGGCGCGGCGGGGTCGCTGGCCATTCTGCTCGTGTGGCTCTATTACACGTTTCTCATCGTGCTGCTGGGCGCGGAGGTGACGCAGGTGTATGCGCGCGAGCGTGGCGCGACGATCCGCCCCTCAGCCCATGCAAAACCGGCGCATCCGGAGCCGCCGATCGAACCCCCGCCGCACGGCCGACCCGCCACGGGGCATTGAGCGAACGTTACTTCTTCGCCACACGTTTGCTCAGGCGTTTGCCCAGACGTTCCAACGCCTTGGAACGGTCCATCTTGTCGAGGTGGACGTTGATAAGCGAGAAACTGTTGGTGTTCGTACGTGCCTGGGCGAGCGCCTCCTCAAGTTCGCCTTCGGTGCGAACTTCGCACCCCCAGCCTTTGCGCAGGAGTGTGGGCAGAAGGTGATACGCCCATTCGTGCACGTCGTTGTACGGGCCCTCGTGGATGTAGCGTTCGGTGGTGAAGCCTTTGTTGTTGAGCACGAACACGATGGGATTGAGTCCGTACCGCGCCACCGTTGACATTTCCGGACCGGTCATCTGAAATGCGCCGTCGCCAACAAAGACGACCGGCCGCAGATCCGAACAATTGATCTGTGCGCCGATGGCAGCAGGCACGGCAAAACCCATGGATGTGTAATACGCGGGACTGAGAAACTCGGTGCGGCGATGAATCGTCAGGTCGGCCGCGCCGAACAGGCTGTCGCCGATGTCGCTGATGACAACGGTGCTTTCATCAAGATACTCATCCATGCGCTCAAAGAAACGACGAACGGTGATCGGCTTCTTCGGTTGTGGTTTGAACGGCGCGGGCTCAGGCCGGGCAATCTTCACCTTTGCCCGACGGCCGAGGTTCGACTTGATAAGCCCTTCCATGAAATCACGCAGCAGAATGTTTTCGAAGTGGTGATACTTGATCGACGTCTTTTCGCTGGTGGCATTGATGGTGCGGGACACATCCAGGTTGGCGGTGTAGACCCCCAGATTGATGTCCGTCATGAACGCGCCGAGGATGAGCACGCAATCGGCGTTCTCCACCGCTTTGCGCACGCTCTCACGCCCCATCGAGCCTTCGTACACCCCCAGGTACTGCGGATGACGCTCGGAGATGATCGACTTGCCCAACAACGTCGCCGCGATGGGCAGGCCCGACTTCTCCACCAGCTTGAGCAACTGCTCCTGCAATCCGAAACGGTGGATCTCCACCCCCGCGAGGATCACCGGGTGCCTGGCGGCACGCAACATCTGCGATGCCTCCTCAACAGCCTCAGCCAGAGCGCGGGAGTCGCTCTTGTACCTCTCCGGCTCCAGACGAACCGGCGCGGCGCAGGGTTGATCCACCATGTCGCGCGGGATCTCAATATAGACCGGCCGCTTGTGCCGAACGCATTCGCTGATGCAGTGATCGATAAGCCGTGGCGCTGAAGCGGGGTCCTCGATCGCGACGGCCGCAGCGGTGACCTTTTCGTACACCTGCAACTGCGTGTGAAAGTCCTTGACGCGGTGGTGCAGCAGCGGTGAACGTTCGCGCTCGCTCATGCCCGGCGCGCCGCTGATGACGATGAGCGGCGACTTCTCCGCATATGCACCGGCGACCGCGTTGAGCGTCTTGAGTCCGCCGACACAGTAGGTGATGCACAGCGCCCCGATGCCGTTGACCCGGGCGTAGGCGTCGGCGGCGAAACCGGCGCCCTGCTCGTCGCAGGTGCCGATGATCCGCATGGAGCTTTCCACGAGCAGGTCATAGAACCGCAGGACATAGTCGCCGGGGATCCCGAAGATGTGGGCGATGCCCAGTTCCTCGAGCCGATGGGTGAGGTATTTGCCGACAGTGGTGGTGTGGTTGGGCATCGGGCGAACTCGTTAGAAGGAATCGGTACGCCGAACACGGGCGGTTCACTTCTCATCGGCACGCCCGGGGTATTGCCGGCATTATAAATGGGAGACGACGTTGTCGACGGGTTGCGACGCCGCCTGACGGCAGGCGGGTGAAGCCGGCGAGCCCATCCCTCACAACCACCTTTGGTATAATCATTTGCGTCCGGTTCGCGGGAGGCGTCCCGGGAGACTTGGGAGGCTTGTCGTTGGCGGCGCTGGCCGTGTCGGCGGGCGGCCTGCCAGACGAAAAAGTTTTTCTTCACCAGTGCGGTGACGGATGTACCGCGTTTGACGCCTGAGCCGTTCTAAGAAACGGACGAACGTGGTTGCACTCCATGGCGATAACCGAAAAGATCATTCTGCAAGTGCTCATCCGCGATCGCGCGCTGCTGCTCTCCCGCATTGATGCAGTGGTGCGGGACCCCCATCTGGCGGAGGACGTGTTCCAGGAGTTGTCCATCCAGGTGCTCGACCAGCGCGATGCCCTCAAGGACGAGCAGCACCTCATTCGCTGGCTGCGACAGGCCGCCCGCCATCGCGCGATCGATGCCTACCGCAGCCGATCGCGTCAGCCGCTGCTGCTGAGCGAGCATGTCGAAACGATGATCGACGAGCAGTGGGGGGAGATCGACAGCGATGACGCCCAGGACATGAGCGATGCCCTGCATCGGTGCATCAGTCGCCTGTCGGACTACAACCGGCGTCTGATCGAGTTGCGGTACCGCGAGAACCTCACCGGGCGACGGCTGGCGGAGATGCTCGACCGACGAACGAACACGGTGAAGGTGGCGCTGACGCGCATTCATCGCGCCCTGCTCAACTGCGTCGAACAGCAGATGCGACAGGAGGCGCGGTGATGGCTGAGCTGACGCCCGCATCGCGACTGACGCAGGAGGATGACCCTTTCATCCTGCTGGTGTTGGATTATCTCGATGGGACGATCGGCAGGGAGGATCTGGCGCAACTCGATGCGGATCTGACAGCAAGCGAAGCCCGACGACGCCTGTTCATGCGGATCGCACTGCAACGGCGAATGATGCTCGAGGGGTACGGCAAGGCGCTGCGGGACAGTTGCGATAGTGCCATGGGGGAGGATGAGGATGCGCTGCTCGCTTTGCAGATGCTGCGTGAGCAGGAACGCGGCGTCTCGGCCGAACTGGTGGAACTGGATGAGCGGGTGAAGCCCGATACTTCCCGATCGTCGCTAAATCGACGTGGGACCGGGCATCGGCGGCATTCGGACGACGACTCGCACGAGGACAACGGCGCGATCTTCAGCTTCGCGGGCATCAGCGTCTATCGCAAGACGCACAGCGGCGACGCGGCGGGGCTTCGGATTCCCGTGCGTCGCATCATGGTCGCGGCGCTTCTGGCGGTGGCGGCCTTTGGCGCGTGGATGTTGTGGCAGCCGCTGAACCAGACGGCCCAGCGCCCGCCTGAGACGACCGTGCACGTGCCGCCATCCCTGCCGCCGGTCGTGGCGCAGATCGATCAAACCTACGCGGCGACATGGGATCGCCCCGACCAACTGTCACGAGGCGTCGCGCTGCGGCAGGGCGATCGGTTCACCCTGACCGCTGGCTATGCCGCGCTGCGGCTGGCTCGGGGGGCAACGGTCATCCTCGAAGCGCCCTGCAGCCTTGAACTGCGCGACGACAACACCGTGCAATTGTCGAAGGGCAAGCTCGTTGCCCACGTGCCTGAAGCGGCCCGCCAGTTCGCCGTGCTCGCGCCGTTCGCGGAAATCGTCGATCTGGGAACGGAATTCGGCGTTGAAGTGCTTGAGAACGGCACGAGCAATGTCCACGTGTTCGATGGCGTGGTCGAAATGGGGTCGGCCGATGAGCCGGACGCGACCGAGCGGCTGACGCTGGAGCAGTCGCAATCCGCGGCGGCGGACGGGCAGACGATCCGCCGCGATGAATCGCTGCTGGACAAGTTGCGATTCATGCGATTCCGCGACGATTCGTTCGGTGATTCGGTGGAGTTCGCATCGCAACAGTTGGAGGCCATGTGGCTGCTCAATGGTGATGCAACGGCGATCGACGAAGGCGTCCGCCTGACAAGGAATGCGGCGAATCGGGTGGGCACGATGTTCGCCCGACGGCCGATCCGGTTCGATCGCGACATGTCGTTCCAGGCCTACTTCGTCGTGCGAATGTCCGATCCGGGCGTCGCCTCCAGCGGTACCGCGACACCCGCCATCGGCATCGGCGGCGACGGAATGGCGTTTGTCCTGCACACCGATGCCGAGGCAATCACGAAACTGGGCGTCCATGGTCATGCTCTGGGTATAGATCACCTGTCCCCGGCTTTCGCGATTGTGCTGGACACCTGGTCGTTCCGCGACAGGGAGCACAACGAGCCGGAAGGCGAATATGTGGGTGTGCGGCTGCACGGCCAGTCGATCAACGAAGCCGCCCAGCGCGTGCCGTTCCTTCTGAACGATGGTCAACCCATCCACGTCTGGGTCGAGTATCAGGCCAGCAGCCGATTGGTTCGGTGCTACCTGTCTCATCATCCGCAGCGACCGCTGGCGCCGACTCTGTCAACGCGGTTGAACCTCTTTGAAACGCTGGATCAGCCGCAGAGCATCTATGTCGGTTTCGCCGGATCGACGGGCAATGCATGGCAGAAGCACGATGTGCTGGATGCACGCATCCAGACGCTGTTTGAGTAAGGCGACGTTCGGGGGACGAGGGGATGTCAAAAAGTGGTTGGCAACTTTCACGCGACTTGAACAGAACGCAAAAGTTACCCGCACATCGGGTGACTGTAATGTGGTCCCTGACATACACACGCACCTTTAAGGAGGATCGCAAATGTTGAGTCGATCGAGCAAAGCGGCGATGTTGGTTGTCCCCATGGCGCTGGCGGCGCCCGCGATGGCGCAGAGCACCTGGATCGGCGGCGTGGGCGACTGGTCCGACGGCACGGGTTGGAGCACCGGCCTGGTTCCCGCCCCCGCAACGGATGTTCTGATCAACACAGGGGAAGTGACGCACAACGGTAGTTTCGATCGTATGGGCGGTGATACCGAAGTCAGCGGCACCGGCATCCTGAACGTCAGTGGTCATTTCAGGAACGGCGTGAACATTTTCGGCAGTGACGTGCTGGTCGCCGGCAACGGACAGATCAATCAAACGGGCGACTTCTTCATGGTGGGGCACAATGTCCCCGGTTCATTCACGCAGAACGGTGGGGTCGTCAATTCCACTGTCAAGCGCGGCTGGTTTCTGTCGGACAACCCCGGAAGCGACGGCAGCTACTACCTCAACGGCGGGTTGCTCAATGTGAGCATGACGGGCACAAACGCCGATTGGAACGTGCGTTTTGGCAAATCCGGGGATAATGACCTGTTCCACGTCAATGGCGGCACCGCGACGTTTACCGACACGGAATCCGCTGACCGACGCGTTTATATCCAGCGCAACGCAACGCTGCTGATCGACAGCGGTTCGGCGACCTTTTCGCAGTTCCGATTCTTCTCGGTGGGGCGTGAAGCGGCGGGCGACTCGCGTGTGATCGTCAACGGTGGGTCGCTGAACATTCTGGATCTGAAGGCGAACGGTGGTGTGGCGCTGGGGGGCCATATGGATAATAGTGAAACCGAGTTCCACACGGGGCACCTCGAAGTGAACGGCGGACAGGTCGTCATCACCGGCGGCGGCGGGCTGTGGGTCGGTGATGGCGGCCGCGGCGTCGTCGAGCAGACCGGCGGCACGATCCTCATGGCCGATCTGGACGTGATCCTCGGCCGCTCCACTGCCGCCGTGGGCAGCTACTATGCTATGAGCGGCGGTTCACTCATCGCCAACAACATTCTTCTCGCTGAAAACGGCGCCGTCGATGCGCA
This sequence comes from uncultured Phycisphaeraceae bacterium, assembly GCA_964511575.1. Taxonomy (GTDB): domain Bacteria; phylum Planctomycetota; class Phycisphaerae; order Phycisphaerales; family Phycisphaeraceae; genus CALKHT01. The sequence continues at coordinate 55,480 of CAZEFM010000002.1, forward strand.
GTTCATCTTCACCGGCGGATCGATCACCCTCAACGGCGATCGCACCGATATCCTCAGCGAATCATGGTTCAACGCCGTCAACGGCACCGTGGCGATCTACAACGCGTCCAACGACACGACTTTCATTACAATTCCTGAGCCTGCCAGCATCGCACTGATGGGATTGGGAGCGGCGCTGCTCGTCAAGCGGCGTCGGCACTGAACACCCCAGGCGATGGAGCGCTTAACCGCGCTCCATCGCTTTGCTCACCGCAGGTTTCGTGGCTTTGAAGTGATTAACGCCCAACCTTCACAAGAGAGTTCCAACATGCGCACCTCACGACAAGCCGTTGTTTTCGCGCGTCCCTTGTGCGGATTCACCTTGATTGAACTTCTGGTGGTCATCAGCATCATCGCTCTGCTCATCGCGCTGCTGCTGCCCGCACTTTCCAAGGCGCGGGAATCGGCGCGACGCATCCAGTGCGCTTCGCAACTGCGACAGATGGGCACCGCCGCCGTCGCCCATGGTGTGGACCGCAACGACCAACTGCCCATTGCCGGCAAGCTCTTCGACAAGCGTTTCCGGGATGTGCCGAACATGGAACTGGACAGCTTCGGTCGGCCGCTCCCCTTCGTCGCGGCGCTGGCGCAGTACATGAGCGTGACGTTCGACCGGGGCAACATGGCGGCAGACCTGCAGGACGAAACCCGCATGAAGCCCTTCATCTGCCCCTCGCAGGATGAGGTGCCCGACAATTGCCGCCTGCTGGAGTTCGTCCCCGAAGCGTGGGCAGCGCCTGACGCCAAGATCAGTTACGGCTTCAATGAGGCCGCGTTGGGTTCCTATCAGAACCACCTGCGCGTGCTGGGGAACGCCAATCGCATCAGCAACCCGTCCAAGACGATGCTGTACGCCGATGGGAAGCCGCGCGGTGCCGATTCCGGCCTGACGACCGACTGGGTCACCTTCTGGAACGATCCGGGCGAGATCGGCGAAACCCGCACCCTCGAACACGCTTATTACAACCAGGGGGCCGGCCACTTCCAGAACTTCGATCTCGTCCGGCATAACGACCAGATGAACATCTCGATGGGCGATGGATCGGTGCAGACCTACGGCCTGGACAACTTCTCCGAGGTGTATATCTCGCTCGGCCTCGCACGCTGATGACCACAGCGTTCGCGAACACCCAATCCAACCACGGCACGCGACTCCGCCCACACCGGTCGGACCGCGTGCTTTTTCTTGCACCCTTATCCAAACGGGAAAGCGCTACTTCGCCCGCGGTCGTGCCGCCCACCCCATCTTCTTGGCGAGCATCTTCCAGTAGTTCAGATCCGGATTCTGCACGATACGCAGCCGCTTGGGGTGCTGACGGATCAGAAGCTGATGCCCGGTGGCGAGCGGGGTGGAAACCTGGCCGTCAATCACCAGCGTGGTCCCTTCGTTGGCGCGGGTCACGCCCACGCAAATACTCGAGGTGGCGCTGACGACGAGCGGTCGCATCGCCAACGTGTGCGGCGACAGGGGCGTCACGCAGAAAGCATCCACCTCGGGGCTGACGATCGGCCCACCGGCGGCAAGGTTGTACGCGGTCGAACCGCTGGGCGTCGAGATGATCACGCCGTCGGCACTCATCCCCGTGGCACTCGATCGCATGGTGGCGGGATCGATCATCAACGCCATTTCAATCATGCGATAGGGCGGCCCGGCGGTGATGACCGCATCATTGAGGGCCAGCGCCTCGAAGAGGGGCGGCGGGGCAGCTTCCGGGTCTTCACCACAGTCCGGTGCCTCCGGGCCATACACCGCCACACGCATCATCAGCCGACGGCTGGTGTGGCACCGCCCCGAAGCGATGGCGTCCCAATGCGCCTTGAGCGTGTCGACGCTGAACTCGGCGAGGAAGCCAAGCTTGCCGAAGTTCACGCCCAGCAGCGGGATGTCGCGATCGACAAGCTGCCGCGCCTGCGCCAGCAGCGTGCCGTCGCCGCCGAGCACCAGGGCAAGATCCGCCTCGGGGAGTTGTTCCGCCAGCACCCGGGTGAGTGATCGAGGGTCGGGTTCCGCAACGATCTGTGCTCGTTTTTCCAGCCACGGCCGCAAACTCACCAGTGCTTCCACCACAGGCGGCTTGTTGCGGTTGGCCAGCAGGATCAGACGTAGAGGAGCGGTACCCGCCATGGGGCATAGTGTACCGCAGTGCGCTCGAATAGGCCGGGACGTGCTCAGCGCCGGCTTGCAGTCATCGCCTGCCGCAGGCGGCGACGCGGCTTAACCTTTCCGCGCAACCGTCAGTCAACACGGCAATCGCCGGGGGGGCGTTGCGGGATTCGACCCGATGGGCGTGACAGCCGGTGGCGTTTACAGTGGTGGCACCGGACAAGCCGATGGAAGGGAAGACAGGCCGTGAGCGTGGGGCATGCAATTGGGGTAGAGTGGTTGCCCGACAGAGGCAACGAACCGGACAGGTGCGGTGTGACGGATCAGGTGGAACAACTCGGTCAGGCGGACGCGTTGGACGACATCTTCGCGGATCTGAACATACGGCATGAGAAGAACGCCGCGTTGGCGCCGCTCACGTGGTACGGCGTCGGCGGACCAGCGAAGGTTCTGGCGCATCCGTCCAGCGTGCAGCAACTGTCGACGTTGGCGGCACGGTGTCACGAGCAGGGGGTGCCCGTCTACGTGCTGGGCAGCGGGGCGAACCTTCTGGTGCGCGATGAGGGGGTGGCGGGCGTTGTCGTGTCGCTGGATGACCCGCATTTTCGCCGGGTGAAGGTGGCGGGCGACCGGGTGATGGCGGGGGCGGGGTTCGACTTGTCCAAGCTCGTGCTGCAGACCGCCAAGGCGGGGCTCGCGGGGCTGGAGTGCCTGGCGGGCATACCCGCAAGCATCGGCGGGGCGGTTCGTATGAACGCCGGCGGGGCGTACGGCGACATCGGCCAGAGCGTCCACCGTGTGCAGGTGATGGACTCGACGGGGCAGGTCTACTACCGCGACCGCGATGATCTGGTCTTTTCCTACCGCAAAGCCAACATCGTTGCCCGCTACATTCTCGACGTCGAGTTCGCCCTTGCCGAGGACGATCCGGACGACCTGGTCAAACGGGTGAAGGAAATCTTCCTTTACAAGAAGAACACCCAGCCGTTGGCACAGAACTCCGCAGGCTGTGCCTTCCGCAACCCGCTCGTCAACGATGAGCGCGTATCGGCGGGACGGCTGATCGACCGCGCCGGCCTCAAGGGTTACCGGCAGGGCGGTGCTGAAGTCTCCGGGCACCATGCCAACTTCATCGTCGCACATCAGGATGCAACCGCCGCCGACGTGATGGCGGTGCTTGAACACGTCCAGCAGGTGGTTTTCGACCGCTTCGGCGTCATGCTGGAACGTGAAGTCGTCGTCTGGCCGTGACGTGCCCTGGCTCCGCATCCCAAATGTCGTTCAACGGGTACCGACGGCTCGCCACCGATTTATAATGTCAATGTCGGGAACGTGGCATGGACATTCACGTCAAACGCATCTATGACCCGCCACAGGCCAGCGACGGTCGACGCGTCCTTGTCGACCGCATGTGGCCCCGCGGATTGAGCAAAAGTGAAGCCCACGTGGACCAGTGGCTGAAGGAAATCGCCCCGAGCTCCGAACTGCGCAAATGGTTCAACCACGACCCGGAACGGTGGTCCGAGTTCAAGCAGCGTTACTTCAAGGAACTCGCCGAGCAAAAGGACAAGCTGCGGGAACTGCTGAACGATAAGGGGAAAAAGTCTATCACACTTCTCTTTGCCGCCCGCGACACCGAGCACAACAACGCCGTCGCATTGCGCGAGTACCTGAAGCGTATGTCCCGCGGGAAATAACCCTCGCACCGCCGTCCTAGTCACCGCTGCGCGTCTCAATGCGTGGTAAAGAGCATGTGCACGATCCACGCCGTTGCACGAGTGTCGGCACCATCGGCCGCATTGTCCGTGCTGATCAGAACATGTGGTTCGCCCAACCGAACCGGGCCGTTCATGGTCATTCTGACCGTTCGCATCATCGGGGCGGGAACGTCCTGGGCAATGACCGTTGGACTGTCGGACATGAGGGCCAGTTCGATCTCCACCGACACGCCGGGCGTCCGCCCAACCTTGCTTTTGATTTGAAACCGCGCGCCCACATCCTCAAAACGGACGGTGTTCAACTGTGCGCCCGCTTCGGTTCGGCGTGTGTTGGCGACGACGGGCGCTCGTGCACCAATTTCGATGCGGTCGTTCACCAGATTGACGGAGTGGTCGACAGTGTAGAGGATGCGGGCATCCCCTATTTGCGCAAGCGCCCCTTCGAGATCCTCCGTCCTTGCGAGCGTTGCGGAGTTCAAGGAACTCACCGCTTGCGAGTCAAGCGCAAGTTCCCATACCAGCGCACGAAAGCGAACTTCTTTCCCATCAACCGCGGATTTGTCCCGGGCATTGTGCGTGGCACCGCATCCTTGAAGCAGACCGCTCGCCAGGACGATCGCCAACACCAAAGTGTTCCGTGCAGTCATCGGATGGCTCCGGAAGTGAAGATGAACGCAGCGGAACCGTGGATGGCCTCCGCACCCGAAAGATAACGTCCACTCACACGTTTGCATAGCCTTGCGTGTTCACGATTCACGCGCCGGCTCATGCGGCGGCCTCATCCTGAACGCAGCCCCGTCCGTTTCGCTGACGCATGGCCAACGATCCTCAACGGCAGCAGGTGGCCGACTTTTGCGCGCAATCAGCCCGTGCACCACCCCGGGCATGAACAGCTTGAGCCAGTCGACAATGCGGTGATGTCGCGGCACCACCAGTTCCAGTCGCGGGCGATCCAGCAGTTGCACCATTCGTTTGGCAACGTAGTCGCACGGCAGGGCGTGCTTGCGCATCTGAACGCCAAGGTTCTGATAGCTCGGCTCATCAAAAAACGGGGTGCTGACGATGCCCGGCTGCACGTAGCTGAAGCGGATGTTGCGATCGCCGTACTCCGCCGCGAGCGTTTGCGTCAGGCTCAGCAGCGCCGCCTTGGCAGCCGAGTAACCGCAGTGCCCCCACGGGCCGACCTTCGCCGCGATCGACCCAACGTTAATTACATGACCCCGGCGACGCTCGACCATTCCCGGCAGGATCGCCCGGATCATCTGCACCGCCGCAAAGTAATGCACCTGCATCAGCCGCTGCATCTCCGTCTGTCGCTGATCCAGAAACATTCGCAGAATGCCGTAACCCGCGGCATGGATCAACACGTCCGCCGGCCCGTGCTCTCGCAGAATGTCGCCCATCGCAGGCTCGATCGCCGTGGCATCCGACAGATCCAGCGGATACGGCGTGCTGGGCGCAAACGGCGCAAGTGCCGCAGCCACCTCGGCCAGCTTGTCCTCCCGCCGGGCAATCAGCACGGTGCGGTACCCCCGTCGCGCCAGACGTGCCGCCGTCGACGCCCCCAGCCCGCTGGATGCCCCCGTAATCAGCGCCAGTCGTCGTTCCTCACCCACCACCCTGCCTCCAACGACATGAATTGCCCCCGGGACACCCACCCGACGCTCGGTTCAGACCGCCAAACGACCTATGATAGTCGAAGTGGCTCAACAACAGGCATACCTATGAAGTATCAGTACGGAAAATTTGAAGGCGACCCGTTCCCCACGCCCGACAGCCTCTTTCCCAGCGAACAGGTCGTCGAGTTCATCCTTCAGTACGGCCAACAGGCGCTCGACGCCATGGAACACATGGACGACGAGCAGGAGCAACAGATCATTCAGGAACTGATCGACGCCGGCCTGCTGGAAAAGGACGAATCGACCGGGCAACTGCGGCTGACACCGCGCATGGTCCGCGGCATCCAGCATCGCTCGCTGCTGGACATCTTTCAGGGGCTGCACACCGGCAGCCGCGAGGGCCACCTCACGCTCAACCCCGGCCGAAGCGATGAACGCTCCGAAGGCACCAAGCCGTATCAGTTCGGCGACAAGCTCAGCGAACTCGATCTCGGCGCCACGCTCCGCAACGCCATCCGTCGTACAGCAGGCACACCGGCTGCTCCAACGCCTGCCGGTTCCCGTCCGCGTCCCAACGCCTTTCCCATCCACCTGCACACGGACGACTTCGAACTCCACCTCACCGAAGGGCAAAGCGACGTCGCCATGTGCATGCTCATCGACATGTCCGGCTCGATGATGCGCTGGGGCCGCTTCTATCAGGCCAAACGCGTCGCCCTCGGCATGGCGGAACTGATGCGCACCCGCTTTCCCCAGGACACCATCGACTTCGTCGGCTTCTACTCCATGGCGAACGTCATCGCCGAACGCGATCTGCCACTGGTCATGCCCAAGCCGATCAGTGTGCGTGACTACCAGGTGCGACTGCGCATCCCACTCGAGCAGGCACAGGCCGAACCGCAGCGCGTCCCACAGCATTTCACCAATCTGCAGATGGGCTTGCGTCTCGCGCGTCAGGTGCTCAACCGGCGCGGCGCTGCCAACAAGGTCATCTTCATCATCACCGATGGTCAACCCACCGCCCACGTCGAAACGACGGCAGGCGGCGTCGAAATGCTCTACCTGCTCTACCCGCCCACCGAACAGACCAGCACGGTTACGCTCAAGGAGGCGCTGCGCTGCCAGCAGCAGGGCATCCGACTGGCGACGTTCGCCCTCGTCGAGGACTACTGGGGCATGGATTGGGTCGGCTTCGTCGACCAGCTCACCCGCCTCACCCGAGGCATCGCCTACTACTGCTCCAGCGATGACCTGACCAGCACCGTTATCGAAAGCTACCTCAACGGGAAGAAGAGCAAGAGCATCGCCCGATGAAGTCGCCGCCTGGATGCCCACACGCCGGATGCACCCGTTGCCTGCAGGTGCTATGCTGATCGAACGATGAGTGAGTTGCTTGTGAAGACGTTCACGCTCGGGCCGTGGGCGACCAACTGTTATGTCGTCGCGGTGGGGCGGTGGTGCTGGATCGTGGATGCGAGCTTTGATCCCGAGCCGATGCTCGACTGGATCGAGCAGCAGGGCATGACGCCTCTCCAGGTCGTGCTGACACACGCCCATGTCGATCACATCGCGGGGCTGCCCCAGGTGCGCCAGCGATGGCCCGAGATCCCCATCGTCATCCACGAAGCCGAACGCAACTTCCCCGGCGACACCGCCCTCAACCTGTCCATCATGCTCGCGGATCCGGTCGTCGCGCCCGACCCAACCACCACGTTGAAGCATGGCGATACACTGACACTCACCCCTCCCGACGATCCGGCAGGCGCGGTGAGGTTCGAGGTACGCCACACGCCCGGCCACAGCCCCGGCGGCATCTGCCTCTATCAGCCCGATCACAACCTCGCCATCGTCGGCGACACCCTCTTCAACAACTCCATCGGCCGATACGACTTCCCCACATCCAACGGCACGCAACTGTTCCAGTCCATCCGCGAACAACTGCTCACCCTGCCCGAGACAACCCGCATTCTCCCGGGACACGGCCCGGAAACCACCATCGCTCAGGAACGGCAGACCAACCCTTACCTTTGACCGCAACGTCATCGCAATCCTCGCCCCGGAACCGTGGCTCCACTTCCAGACAAAGGCGCAGCCCGCCATGACAGCGAGCCGCGCCCTGAGGTTAAACGTTCGTAGCAGCTGAAAGAACCAGCTTCACCTTCATCGCTGCTGTCGTTGCTGCTGCTCTTGCAGCATCCGATACTCCACATTCTGACCGTTGCGCAACAGACTCTGTCCCATCAGAATCGCCTGCCCGCCCGATGTACCGACGATCTGAACCTGCCGGTCCAGTTCCAGCGTGTAGATCTGACCATCCTCGCTCTGGAAGCGAATCTGATCCTGATCCACCTGCTGAATCTGGCCACGCAGCGAGATCGCCTGTCCCTGCTGAATCTGTCGGCTGGGCTGCAACTGCACCGGTTGCCCGTTCTGGCGGATGTCATCCATCAGCAGGCCGACCTGTCCGTTCTGGAACACCTGAATCTGGCCGCGCATGCCGATCTGGGCCGTGTACTGCCGACCCTGCTGGTCCTGCAACTGAATGCGTGTCTGGTTCTGCTGCTGCTCGGCATGCTGGATCTGCGCCTGAATCTGTTGCTGTTGCGACTGTTCCTGCTGACCCTGCTGGAAACCATAGGTCTGCCAATCATCGCCCTGCATCTGGCCGCGACGCGACTGCATCTGCTGCTGCAACTGCTGCACATCCTGGCGACGAATGCGCTGACCATCGCGATACACATCGTCCGCCAGCAGCAACGCCCGACCATCCGGTGCGATGTAGAGGCGCACCGTTTCAGGCAACTGCACCTGGTACTGGCGTCCATCCTGCCCGCGAACCTCCAGCCGTGTCCAGCCGTTCTGCTGCTGAACATCTTCAACATTGGCACGCATCTCCACGCCCGGATACTGCTGTGATCGCCGCATCATCATCTCGCGCTGCTGCATCGACTGCTGATCGCGATACTGCTGTTGCGGAAACTGCTGTGGCTGCTCCTGCCACTGCTGACGATAACGCTGCTGTTGTTGCCACTGCGTGTCATCGCGGAACGGCTGGTCGCGGTATGGAGGCTCACGATAGTCGCGATACTGTTGATCACGATACTGTGGCTCGCGATACTCCCGGTACTGCTGTTCCCGATATTGCGGGTCGCGATACTGCTGCTGAAACTGTTGCTGATCGCGGTATTGCTGTTGGCCGCGGAACTGCTGCTGACCGGGAAAAGCGAACACCTGCGTGTCGCCCCAGTACTGATTGATCTGCTGGGCAATGCGCGGGTCACCGAGATCCGTCGCTTCGCTGATCCGCGGCGCCTGTGCCAGCGTCTGTGCCGCCACATCCACATGAAACGCCTGCCGGCGCGTGTCCAACTGCAGCGCCTGGAACGGCACCGCCACAATCTCCTGTCGTGCCCAGCCGTTCACATCGACCAGCGCATACGTCACCCGTCCCTGCCGCAGGTCGAGAGCCAGATCGCTGATCTCACCCGCGGTGTCGTTGTTCTGATCGATCACCTTACGGCCTCGCAACTCGCTCACGCGGTACATCCACATATCCCGCTCAGCCATGCCGCGCATCGCGGTGTCCTGCCGCATGCCGTCCTGCCGCATCTCCGCGCCGCTGCCCTCATCATCCCCGCGATACCCCCAACGTACTTCGCGATCGGTGGGGCGTTCCTGCTGGATGTCGACGCCGCCGCCTTGGTCATACTCGCGATATCCCCACCGCACCTCGCGGTCGATGGGACCATCCTGCCCGTACGGATCCTGGCCATACGGCGACTGGCCGAACCGCTGATCCTGCTGATAGCGCACGTCGTAGTCACGATCGCGGTACGGGTCCTGCCGTCCACCGAACGCCGCGCCACTGCCCTGTCCCTGCGTGCCGCGCTGCTGCCAGCCCGATCGCAGCGACTGCCCCTGCGGCTGATGGCCCGAATTGCCCGTGTACTGCATCGGGTGAGGCCAGCGATCCGCATCGATCGCGTACTGCCGTTCAAACTGCTGCTGGCTCACGTTCGTCAGCAGAACATCCTCATCCTCTGCAAACCGCAGCGTTTGAGGCGGCAGCGCATGGAAACGCTGCGCCATCCCGAGGAATCCGCCGCTGCCCACCACCACGTAAGCAATGTCACCATCCGGCTGACTGATGACCACATCATGCACCTCGCCCAGCGACTGGCCCTGCATCGTCTGCACATCGGTTCCGATCAGGTCAGCCGCTCGCACGACGTTCACCTGCTGTTGCAGCCGTCGTTCGCGTTGGGTCATCGAGCGTTGCCCGGTTTGTCGCTGCCCGATGCGTGAGGAACGATCCTGGGTGAACCCCTCACGCTGGTAGCGTGACGTCTCCCAATCCTCCTGATACTGCTGCGCGGGCAGCGCATTGGCCAGAAACATTCCGCCGGTGGCGATCACCAGCACCGTCGTCGTTCGTCTCATCGCTCCACTCCTGTTGGTTCGGTCGATCCGCCCCGGCAACCTCACCGAAGCTTCACTTATGCCTGTGGCAGTCCTGTTCGCGGTATTCGAGTATGCGGGTCGCTGCCTCAAGGGTCGATCCGGAGGTTGCGAGCGTTCGCCTCCGATGAATGCTGGAAGCGGGATCGGCGGATCGCCGACCCGTATGCCGATCCGCACATCGGGGAATTTCGACAGCTTGGCGCGCCAGCGGTATCCTTTGGGACGGGCCGCCTGCCGCCCCAACGCGCCGCAACTTTGAACCTCAAGGACGATCCCATGCTCGATAAGCGAATGCAGGACGCACTGAACAAACAAATCAATCATGAGATGGCCGCCGCCTACAACTACCTCGCCATGGCGGCACATTTCGAAGCTCGGAACCTCTCCGGCTTCGCCACCTGGATGCACCACCAGCGTGCCGAGGAACTCACCCACGCCCAGAAGCTCATCCAGTACGTTCTGGATCGCGGCGGGCAGGTCGAACTGTCCGGCATCGAAAAGCCCCGTACTGACTACGACTCCCCCCAAGCCGTCTTCGCCAAGGCGCTGGAACTGGAGAAGCTCAACACACGCACCATCAACGAGCTGTATGAACTGGCGCTCGAGCTGCGCGACTACGCCACCCAAAGCGCCTTGAAGTGGTTCATCGATGAGCAGGTCGAGGAAGAGAAGAGCATGGACGAGGTCATCGCATTGCTCGAACTCGCCCGGGACAACCCCAGCGCTTTGCTGCTGCTGAACAACCAGCTCGGCGCCCGGCAACCCGAAGCCGAAACTTCCGCACAATAGCACACCTTCGCGCCGAACCGCCGCTCGATGTGCTGACGATAATGTTGCTTTCGTGTCCGATCGTTCCTCTGTTTCCGGTGCTCTATGTCGACCGCGTACACCACTCTCATCGATCATGTTCAGCAGGCTTCGCTGCTTGGCAGCACGGCATCGCTCCTCGCATGGGACCAGGAGGTGATGATGCCACCCGGCGGCGTGGCGTACCGCGCCCGACAGCTCGCCCAGCTTGCGAAGATGCGGCACGCCCTCTTCATCGAACCGATCATCGGCGAGTCGCTTGCCGCATGCGAACAGGACAGCGAGCTTCTTGCGGACCCGTTGTCGCCCGCCGCGGTGAACGTGCGGGTGATTCGCCGGGAGTACGACCGTGCGACGAAACTGCCCGCCTCGCTGGTGGAGGAGATCGCCCGCACGACCAGCGTTGCCAAGCATCACTGGGCTGAAGCGCGCAAGACGAACGACTACGCCCGATTCGCCCCTTGGCTGACCAAGCTGATCGAGCTGTCGCGGCGCAAGGCGGAGTGCTACGGCTGGGCCGACGACGGCGAACCGTGGGATGCGCTGGCGGACGGTTACGAACCCGGCTGCACCGCGCGATACGTCAGCTCGGTCTTCACACCGTTGCGGCAGCGTCTCGTCACGCTCATTCAGGACATCGCCGGCAGCACAAAGAAACCCAGCGATCGCTTCATTCGCATGAAGCTGCCCATCCCGGCACAGGAGCAGTTCGTGCGCGCGGTCGTGTCGCAGTTCGGCTTCGATTTCAACCGCGGCCGACTCGACCTTTCCACCCATCCCTTCTGCAGTGGTACGAATCGTGACGATGTGCGCATGACGACGCGGTTCCATGATGACAATCTCCTGGACGCGTTAGGCTCAACGATGCACGAAAGCGGGCACGGCATCTACAACCAGAATCTGCCCGGCGATGAGCACACCGACACCCCGATGGGGCGGTCGGTCTCCCTGGCGATCCACGAAAGCCAGAGCCGCATGTGGGAGAATCAGGTCGGCCGATCGCAGGCGTTCTGGCGCTGGTGCTATCCGAAGCTGCGTGAGTATTTCGGCGACGCGGTGAAGGACCTGAGCGAAGCCGAGGTATACGGCGCCGCCAACCTTGTGGAGCCGAACCTGATTCGCGTTGAAGCGGACGAAGCGACGTACAACCTGCACATCATGGTGCGCTTCGAACTGGAGCGGGCGATGATGAACGGCAGCGTCACCACCGATGACCTTCCCGCGGCATGGAACGAGAAGTACCGCGACTATCTCAACGTCGAAGTACCCGATGATCGGCGTGGCTGCCTGCAGGACATTCACTGGTCCATGGGAGCAATCGGCTACTTCCCAACGTACACGCTGGGCAACCTCTATGCCGCCCAGTTCTTCGAAAAGGCGACGGCTGACCTGCCGGGCCTCGAAGATCAGTTCGCCGCGGGCGCGTTCGGCTCACTGAAGCAATGGCTCGTCGACAACATCCACAGTCAGGGCATGCGCTACGACTCCGAACCGTTGTGCCAGCACGTGACCGGCCAACCACTCTCCGCCGACCCGCTGATGCGCCACCTGGAAAACAAACTCCGCCCACTGTACGGCATTTGAGCTTGACCTTGCCACGGGCGGTGCGAGAATGATGGTGACGGTTCCGTGCGGAAGCGATGACATGAGCCAACCTTCCATATTCGATTTAAGTCCCGCTGAGAAGCTCCAGCTCGTCGAGGATCTGTGGGACGACCTTGCCGCGACTCCCGAAGCGGTGCCTCTGCATGACTGGCAGCGTGAAGAACTGGCGCGACGACGCGCCAATCTTCTGCGGCATCCAGCGACGGCGACTTCCTGGGATGACGTTCTGAAACGGGTGCGGAACCGTCATGTCGGTTGAGATCATCGTCGCTCCTGAAGTTGAGCTTGACCTCGCTGAAGCGTATGCATGGTACGAGCAGCGCCGCAACGGACTGGGCGAAGAGTTTCTCAGTTGTGTGGATGCGTGCATCCAGTCCATCCGTCGCTATCCCAGAAGCTACAGCATCATTCATGAATCATTTCGTCGTGCCCTCGTTCGACGTTTCCCATACACGGTTTTCTACGAGTTCGCTGATCAGCGTGTCACGGTGTATGCGATTCTCCACGCGGCACGTGATCCATCGAAATGGCGCACGAGACTACCCGAGCAGTGAAATTCACGTGTAACTCGGGTCGGCGCGGACCTGCATTTTGCCTTGGTTTTCCTTGATCCAGATCAACTGCATCCGCTGCAGCGCGGTCAGTTCGTTGCGGTGCTCAAGGTACGTTTCCAGGTCCGCCCATTTGCCGCTGCGCTGCAGTTCGTTGAAGATTGATTGAGCTGTGGCGATCTGCGTGTCGCTCAGATGCAGTCGCAATCGGGCGTTGCGGTAGGCGAGCACCATCGTCCGCGGGGCGCAGTAGAGAAACTGCGAGATGGCGTAGGCCAATGTCAGCGGTCGGGCGATCACGCCAGCGACATGGGCGGCGCCGGTCAGTGGGGCGTCGGCGGAGAGAACGGAGCCGGCATAATCGCTCAAATCCCACAGCGACCTTGTCGAACGCATCCCCTCCACCAGCAGCAACACCATCGCGGCCCCTGCGATCCAATGGGCATACGCGACACGTCCGATGCCCCACGTGACCATGATGCTCGCAGCGATCCACCAGACCAACCAATACGACAGAAACCACAGAATCGGCGTGCCAATGGCATACCCCACCGCAGCACCGATGCGCATGCGGTTGTAATGCAACAACCGTTCGCGAACGTCAACAGACTTGCGCGTCGGTCGGGATGCGTGGTCGATGGCGGGCATGACGTCCTCCGGAAAGAAGGCTTGCATCAACGTGATGTCGATCGCGCAACGGCGATCTGCCTCACACCGCCTTGGGCGGTTTGGCGTGGGTCTGGACGCGGAGGCTCAGTTCGGTGAGTTGGGCGTCGTCGACCGGGGCCGGGGCTTCCATCATGAGGTCCGCGCCGTTCTGCGTCTTGGGGAAGGCGATCACGTCGCGGATGTTGGTCGTGTTCTCCAGATGCATGATGATGCGGTCGAGCCCCAGCGCGATTCCGCCGTGCGGCGGCGCGCCGAAGCGCAGAGCGTCAAGCAGGAAGCCGAACTTTGCCTTCGCCGCTTCATCGTCGATGCCCAGCAGGTTGAAGATGCGCTGCTGCACGTCCGGCCGATGAATTCGAATCGACCCACCCCCCAGTTCCGAGCCGTTGAGCACCAGGTCGTATGCCTTGGACCGGACGGAAGCGGTGTCGCTTTCCAGCCGCTCCAGGTCCTCATCGTTGGGCGCGGTGAAGGGGTGGTGCAGGCTGTCCCATCGTTTCTGGTCGGGGTTCCATTCCAGTGCAGGGAAGTCGACGATCCAGAGCCACTTCCAATCGCCTTCCTTGATGAGCTTGAGGTCGCGCGCCAGTCGCACGCGCAGTTCACCGAGCACGCGATGCACCACAGCCGGCCGCTCGGCGACACCGAAGAAGAGGTAGTCGCCATCCTGCGCGCCGGTCTGGGCGATGAGGTCGGCGGCGATGGGTTCGAGAAACTTGGCGATGCCGGTGGCGAACCTGCCGCCCTCCACCTTGGTCATGGGCAGCCCGCCCGCGCCGAACTGCTTGACCCACTCGGCGAGTTCATCGGTCTGCTTGCGGGTGAGCGCCACACCTTCGGGCAGGTCGCTGGCCGCCACGCGGATGCACTTGACCATGCCGCCCGCCTGCAGCGCACCGGTGAACACCTTGAAGTCGGTTTTGCCCGCCAGTTCGCTCACATCCATGAGTTCCATGCCGAAGCGCATGTCCGGTCGATCGGAACCGAAACGGTTCATCGCCTCGGCGTAGCTCATGCGCTGGATGGGCGGCACCTCGACGTCGAGCACTTCCTTCCAGATGCGGCGAACCAGGCTTTCGATCACCTCGAGCACATCGTCCTGGTCGACGAAGCTCATCTCGACATCGAGCTGGGTGAATTCCGCCTGCCGATCGGCACGGGGGTCTTCATCGCGGAAGCAGCGGACAATCTGGAAATAGCGTTCCATGCCCGACACCATGAGGATCTGCTTGAAGAGCTGCGGGCTCTGCGGCAGGGCATAGAAGCTGCCGGGCTGGAGTCGGCTGGGCACGAGGAAGTCACGCGCGCCTTCGGGAGTCGAACGACAGAGGAACGGCGTTTCGATTTCGTAGAAGCCATGCTCCGCGAAGTGATCGCGCATGATCTTGGTGACACGGAAGCGCGTCTTGAGGATCTTCTGCATGCGCGGCCGACGCAGATCGATGTAGCGATAGCGCAGGCGGGTTTCCTCGCCGACCTTGTGGGCATCGTCGGGGGTGAAGGGCGGCGTCTGGGCCTTGTTGAGGATTTCCAAATCGCTGGCCTGCACCTCGATGGCGCCGGTGGCGAGGCGGGGGTTTTCCATGCCGGCTTCACGCTTGACGCATTGACCGGTGACGGCGACGACGTCCTCGTGGCGCAGACGGTTGGCAAGTTCGTGGGCGGTTTTGTTCTCGGGGTGGAAAACGACCTGGGTGAGTCCTTCCCGGTCGCGCAGGTCGATGAAGATGACCCCGCCGTGATCGCGGTAGCTGTTGACCCAGCCGCAGAGGGTAACGGTCTGGCTTACGTGTTCGGGTCGCAGGTCGCCGCAGGAATGAGTGCGTTTCATGTCAGGTCCAAAGCCGGAGGGATAATCGTTGATTCAATGGTCATTGAAAGAGGGCAGATGATATCAGTGGGGGGTGTTGCGCTCCACCGCAGAGAGCGGCGAGGAAATTGCGGATTTCGGATTGCCGTGGTGTGCTGACCACCTGTGCTGCGGACTGGCATCTGTCCTCTGCTCTCTGTTTTCTGGCTCGTGTCGTGTCACCCCCCCCGGTCAACCTGGTGTCGTGGGGTGTAAGGGGTTTGCATTTCACGGGTTCCGGCAATTTTTAAGGATGTCACCCCCACGACAAAGGCGACATTTTTGAGTGCGGATTTCGGATTGGGGAACGCCGAGTGCCAAACCTTTGACCTCTGGCTTCATAAGCATCGTCAAAACGTGGAGTTGGGCGCGAGGCGGTGAGGGAGAGGGGGCAGGGTGGGTTGACTATTGAATCATACCCGAATTTTTTGCGAAATCAATACGGGAAGAGTCTCCGGGGATTGCTATCCCCGGGCTTGAAGGGAGGGGGCGCGCGGGGGGACCGGTATAATGCGGCGATGATGCAACCTGTGGGTCGGCTGAGGCGATTGGGGGCGTTGCTCGCGGTGGTGTTTGCGACGACGCAGGTGGCGATGGGGGATTGGCCCGCGTACCGCGGGGATGCCGCGCGGAGCGGGGTGGCTGCGCAGCCGCTGCCGGTGTCGTTGCAGGAACAATGGACGTTTGCCGCATCGCAGCCGCCGCAGCCCGCCTGGCCCAAGCCCGCTCGTTCGAGCTACTGGCAGGAACTCAGTTCCATTGAGCCGCGTGTGGTCGATGATCACGCGTTCCATCCGGTCATCTCGGCCGATGCGGTCTACTTCGGCTCGTCGGCGGACGATCAGGTCTACTGCATCGAGTTGGACACGGGCGAGGTGCGTTGGACGTTCTTCACTGATGGGCCGGTGCGTTATGCGCCGGTGCTTACGGAGGGGCGGCTGTACTTCGGCAGCGACGATGGGTACGTGTACTGTGTGACGGCTGACGATGGGAACCTGGTGTGGCGACACCGGGTGGGCCCGGGCGATCGGATGATTCCGGGCAACGGTCGATTGATCAGCATCTGGCCGGTGCGCACGGGGCTGCTGGTGGACGGCGGGGTGGTGTATGCGACGGCGGGATTGTTTCCCTCGCAGGGGGTGTGGGCGTGCGCGTTGAACGCGGCGGACGGTGAGCCGGTGTGGAAGCATGAACTGGGCGACTACTCGCCTCAGGGGTACATGCTGGCGTCTCGGGAGAATCTGATTCTGCCGACGGGGCGGAGCAACCCGATCGCGATCAGCCGTGCGACGGGCGAGGTGGTGAAGTCATACAACGGGGTGGGCGGCACGTTTGCGCTTTTGATGGACGATGTGCTGGTGGCGGGGCGAGGCAACGATGGTTCGCTGGCGGTGAGCGATGTGGCATCGCGCGAACGGCTCGTCAATTTCGCCGGCAGGCAGATGGTGGTGACGGCGGATCGGTCATACCTGCAATCGGACACGCATCTCATCGCGATCGATCGCAAGCAGCACGTTGCGCTGGTCAGGCGGAAGCTGCAACTCGAACGCGAACACAAGCAGATTCAGGAACAACTGAAGAAGGTGCAGGGCGACGCGGCCCGGCCGTTGCGGTCGCGGTTGCTGGAAGTGGCGAAGTCGCTGGATGAAACGCAGCAGGGCATTGCGGCGTGCGAGTTGTGGAAGATCGACAACACGCATCACGATGCGATGGCGCTCGTGGGGGATGTGGTGGTTGTGGGCGGTGCGAACGTCGTGAAGGCGTTCGATGTGAAGGATGGGAAAAAGCGGTGGCAGGCGGCGATCGACGGACGGGGGCTGGGACTCGCGGCGGCGCACGGGCGGCTGATCGTGACGACGGATACGGGGCGGGTGTACTGCTTTGGCGAGGGGGCGGCGAAGCCGAAGAAGCATCGAACGATCGGGCTCGTCGGATCGGCTGACGACCGCCTCCCGGGCAAACCGTGGATGTCCGATGAACATGCCGCGTTCGCCAAACGGGTGGTGAATGGAGCAGCGAGCCGAAAGGGGTACTGCCTGGTGCTCAATGCCGGCGCATCAGCGTTTGCGTTGGCATTGGCGGAACAGACCGACTGGCAGATCGTGGTGGTGGATCGCCGGGCGGAGCATGTGGCGGCGTTGCGGGAGGCGTTGGCATCGACGGGGTTGTACGGGCGTCGGATTGCCGTGCACCACGTGACGGGTGATTCGCTCCCGATGACGGATTATTTCGCGAACGTGATCGTGATGAACCCGACGGCGAGAGCGGATCGGAATCCGTGGCCCGACGCGGAGGTGCAGCGGGTGCTTCGGCCGAGCGGGGGGATGGCGTGGCTTGCGATGGATGGCGAGCCGATCGTGCGGGGGCCGTTGGATGGGGCGGGCACGTGGGACCACATGTATGGTTCGACGGCGAACACCTCGTTCAGCGCGGACGAGCACATTGCGGGGCGGCTGCAGTTGCAGTGGTTTGGCGGTCCCGGGCCGAACCGGATGGTTGATCGTCACCTGCGTGGTCCGCCGCCGCTGGCAGTGGATGGCAGGCTGATCGTGATGGGCGAGAACGCGATGGTGGGGGTGGATGCATACAACGGGACGACGCTGTGGGAGATCGACCTGCCAAAGAGTCAGCGTTATTCGATGCCTTACGATGCGGGGTACGTGACGGCGACGGCGGAGCACGTGTACATCGCGGTGAACGGCGAGGCGTGGACGCTGGACATCACCAGCGGGGAGAAGCGGCAGGCGATCGGCGTGCCGGGGCCGGCGGGGAATCACTGGGGGTACATGGCGTTCAGCAACGGATGTCTTGTCGGCACGGCACAGAAGCCCACAGCCGCGCGCACCGAGCCGAGCCGGGGCATGATCGATCAGGACTATCGCAGCAGGCAGGGGCTGGTGACGAGCGACATGGTGTTTCGCCTCGACCCGACGGACAGCACAACGTTGTGGACGTGGAGTCGGGGCGCGATCATCAACCCGACGATCACGCAGGCGGACGGCAAGCTGTTTTTCCTGGAAAGCCGTAACGCCGAAGCGCGGAATCACGCGACGGGCCGCATTCCGCTGGAAACGCTGGCGAAGGGTGATCTGTACCTGGTGTGCCTGGAGGTGGCGACGGGGGAACATCTGTGGGAGCGCAAGCTGGACATGACGATGTGCAACAACATCGTCTACCTGGCGCACAGCGCTGACCGGCTGGTGCTGGCGGGGACGCGCGATCTGGACGATGCGCGGGCGACGTATCATGTGCGGGTGCTCAGTGCGGCTAACGGGGAGGAGATCTGGCGGGTGGAGCATCCCGGGCGGCGCGGCGACCTCTATCACGGCGAGCAGGTGCAGCACCCGGTGGTGATGGGCGACATTCTCGTGAGCGAGCCTTACCTGTACGACTTCGCCACGGGCAAGCCGCTGAACATCGACGGCGGGGATGCGGCGTGGACGTTCGCGCGACCGGGGCACAGTTGCGGCACGATGACGGCGGCGGGGCAGCGTCTGTTCTTCCGTGCCAACAACCCGACGATGCTCGACCTGAGCGATGCGGCACGCGGGGCAAATCGGTTCACACGGCTGGCGCCGACACGCACGGGCTGCTGGATCAACGTGCTGCCGGCACTGGGACTGGTGATCATCCCCGAAGCAAGCGCGGGGTGCGTGTGCCACTATTCGCTGCAGACATCGATGGCGTTCCTGCCGGTGAGGGAGTGAGTTTTTTAGCCACAGATGAACGCCGATGGACACGGATGAAGGCAAAGAGAAGAAGGGGAGAAGGGGAACAAATCTCGGTGAACGGGAAACAAGTGATAGCAGTGTGTTGGAGGGGTTCCTGTCATACACACTATGATGCATCCGTGTTCATCGGTGTTTATCTGTGACCAACTTGTATTTGAAGGATCAGCATGTTTACTGGGATTGTGCAGGCGAAGGGTCGTTTGGCGGAGATGCGCGAGGAGGCGTTCGGCAGACGGGTGGTGGTGGACCGGGCCGATTGGAAGCCGGCGTATGGCGGGGAGCCGCGGCATGGGGATTCGATCTGCATCAGCGGCGTGTGCCTGACGGTGGTGGAAGTGACGGCGACGACGCTGCACTTCGATGTCATCGCGGAAACGCTCGCCAAGAGTAAGCTGGGCGATCTGCAGGTTGGCGATGCGGTGAACCTGGAGCCGGCGGTGACGCCCAGTCAGCCGTTGGGCGGGCACTTCATGCAGGGGCACGTGGATGGCGTGGGCGTCATCACGAAAGTGCAGCGCGAGGCGGAGGAGTGTCGCCTGACGATCGAGCCCCCCGCTGAACTGATGGACTCCATCGTGTCCAAGGGTTCCATCGCGATCGATGGCGTGAGCCTCACCATTGCCTCGGTTGGGGAGTCGACATTTGAGGTGGCGTTGATTCCGACGACGCTGGAACTCACCACGCTGGGCGATGCGAAGGAAGGGGACCGCGTCAATCTTGAAGCCGATGTGCTGAGCAAAACAGTGGTGAACTTCCTGCGCAGGCAGAAGTCAGGGCGCGAAACCGTGACGTATCAGACGCTCGTTGATGCGGGGTTCATTGATGCGGCGGCAGGCGGCACGTGAAAAGCACATCAGGAAGCGAGGGCAGCGTGCTGATGGTCGACATCAATCGCCGTGGCGGCACCCGCCTGCAGGAGCAGCGCGGTCATGTCGTCGTCCTGGTGCAGTGACCCGAGCTGCTGGTCGAGTTGGTGGCTGAGCCGTTCGATCGTCTGATCGATCGGCCCGTGCGCCAGCATCTTGAGTTGATCCATGTATTCGAGCTTGCTCGATGGATCGAAGGCGACTTCGAAGCCGTCGCTGTAAAGCAGCAGCCTGTCGCCCGGGGTGAGCTGCAGCTTCATGAGTTCGAACTTTTCCTCGGGAAACACGCCCAGGAGCGCGCCCTGCGCTTCCAGAAGCTGCGTCGAACCATCAACGCCGAGCAGCATGGGGTAGGGGTGCCCGGCACGGGCGAAGGTCAGTTCGAGCGTTCTGCAGTTGATCACGCCGTAGCACGCGGTGGCGAACCGCACCTTGCCGGACTGCTGGGCGCACATGTCGCTGTTGAGGCGTTGGAGCGCCTGGTCGGGCGAAATGAGCGTGTAGTGGTTGGGCACATCGGCGCTGATCTGCTTGGTTTGCAGCGATCGCTTGATGTACATGGTGAGCAGCGCCGCCGGCACGCCGTGCCCCACCGCATCGGCGAGGAAGAAGGCGACGTGGTCCTCATCGAGCCGTTCGACATCGTAGATGTCGCCGCTGACGTATCCCGCCGGGCGAAAGAGCACGCGGAACTCGACCTGCCCCACGTGCGGCAGTTTTCGCGGCAGAAACTCCGATTGCAGTTGCGCCGCCAGCCGCAGTTCCTCGTCCATCGACTCGATCTGGCCGCACAGCCCGCCCTGTTGCTTGCGCAGCAGCTTGAGTTCGAGCTGCATGGCCTGCATCGCGTCGATCTGACTCCACAACGCGCGAAGCATGGCACAAAGGATGGCGGGCGGCGCATCGGCGGGGCCGATAATCACGCCGTCGTGATACACCGTGCCGGCCGACCCCTTCTGCCCGGCACGGGTCAGCACCGTGGGCACGTGTCGGTCCTGTAACTGTTCAATGGCGGCGTAAAGGCCGGTCTGTGCCTCGGAAGCGACCTGCACCCATGCCACGCCCACCTGATCGAGCATCGCGCCGTCAGGCTGCAGATCATCGAACGTCATGGAAACGAGCTTCGGCCGATCATCGCCGTCCCAATGCGCCAACACGGCATCCACCAGCGACTCATGAGCCACGGGCAGCGTCGGTGCGATCAGAGCCAGTGTTCTTCCCCGCATGCGATGAAGCCGTATGAATAACAGTGGACGCGCGAAACGTACCTTGTTGGCTTCATCGACTTACTGAGCTCGCGCCTTGAGGGCATCGAAGGGCAGTTCGATACGGTCGCCGCGCTGCAGTTTGAGCTGGTCGAGGGTGCCGCCCGCCAGTTCGATGGCGAACTGGGCGTACCCGTGGCTGGCGTAATAACGTGCCGGGTTGGCCCGCGTTTCCGGCGGCTCCACCTTCATGCGATGGGTCGACAGCACCTCGCCCCGCGGCCCCAGAAAAATCAGGTCGATCGGCACGAGGCAATCGCGCATGACGAACGACGTTTGCCGTGGCATGGGAAAGACGAAGAGCATCCCGCCGTCCGCCGCAATGTGATCGCGATGGCCAAGTCCCAGGTAGCGTGCATCATCGTCGAGCGCCAACTCAAGGTTGAACGTTCTGCCGTTGATGGTCACGCGCAGTGTCTCACCATCGGTGTTGGCGGCCGACTGCGCGCTGCAGCCGACAAGCGACGCGATCAACAGCAACACAGCCCAGTATCCGCAGCGCAGTGTCCAGCACGCAACGGTCAACTCCTCAACAGCCATGCGTGATCCTCCTCGGTGAAGGTCATGTTATGTCGCGGCAACCGGTTCAGGTCGAACACATCCACCAGTTCGCTGGCGCGCATCGCGGTGCGTTCGGTCGTCTGGCCGCACCACCAGGCAAGCAGGCCGACGATGCGTTCGGCCGGCACACCCTGTTCACGATACCACATCAACCGCGTATCGCCGTGTCGTTTGGCGAGCCGTCGACCGTCCGGCCCGACGACCAGCGGCAGATGCCACCAGCGCGGCAGGGGTGCAAGCCGCAGCGCCCGGTAAATCAGAATCTGTCGCGCGGTCGACGCAAGCAGATCGTCCCCGCGCACCACATCGGTCACACCCTGTCGGGCATCGTCCACCACGACCGCCAACTGGTACGCGGGCAGCCCCGCCTTGGTGGCGATGATGAAGTCGCCCACCTGTTGTTGCACGTTCACCTGCTGCGGGCCACGCAGCCCATCGGTGAAGGCGATGACCTCATCGGGCACGACAAGTCGGGTGCAGGCGTTCTCGGCGTTGACATCGGCGCGGCGGCACGTGCCGGGATATCGCAACTCGTGTTCATCGCCATGCGGCGCGCTTTGCGCCTGTTCGATCTCCCTGCGGGTGCAGGTGCACAGGTACGTCAGCCCGTGGTCGCTCAGGGTTTCCAACGCCGCGATGTAGGGCGTCAGGTCGGATCGCTGCCAGATCGGCCCGTCGTCCCAATCCACGCCCAGCCAGCGCAGATCGTCCATCGCCTGCTGATCGGCACCGGCTTTGATGCGTGGGCCGTCCAGATCCTCGATGCGCAGCACGATCCGCCAACCCGCCTGTCGGGCCATCAGCCAGTTCACCAGAAACGTCCGCGCGTTTCCCAGGTGAAGCGCCCCCGTCGGCGAGGGGGCCAGCCGTGTCGTGCGTGTGCTTTCCGCAGCCGTCATGCTGGAGTATGGTAATGGGTTCGCAGCGTGCGGTGCGACACCTCGCCCGTTGCGGCGACGGGAACGATCAATCGCAGGATGTGACGACCTTGGATGAACAGCAACGCAGACGTGAACCGGTTCGCCTGGCCGTGCTGATCAGCGGCTCGGGTCGAACGCTGGAGAACATCGCCGACGTGATCGATCGCGGCGAGTTGGAAGCGACGATCGAGCTGGTGGTCAGCTCGCGGCCCGACGTGAAGGGCATCGAACGTGCGGCCCGTCGGGGGATTCGCTCGGTGGTCGTGCCGCGCAAGGGTTACGCCGACGCCGCGACATTTTCGCAGGCGATTTTCGAGTTGGTGCGGCAGGCACAGGCGGAACTGGTCTGCCTCGCGGGCTTCTTGAGCCTGTTGACGGTGCCGGACGATTATGCCGGTCGCGTCATCAATATCCACCCCGCGCTGCTGCCGGAATTCGGCGGCAAGGGGATGTACGGCCACCACGTGCACGAAGCGGTGCTCGCCGCCGGCCGCACCGAGTCGGGCTGCACCGTTCACTACGCCGACGCCACCTACGACACCGGCAAAACCATCCTGCAGCGCACCTGCCCCGTGCTCCCCGATGACACGGCCGATACACTCGCCGCCCGCGTGTTCGAGCAGGAGTGCCTCGCCTACCCCGAAGCCATTCGGCAACTCATTCCACGCATCCGGGCGATGCGCAAGCCGTAGCGCAGCGGTGAATGCGTTGGCATGAACCCGTCGAGGCCCAGCGCGGCACGTTTCTCGTCTGCTATACTTTCGCCGCTTCGAATCCACGATCCATCGGGTTTCACACGGGAGGGTGGCTGCCGCCACAACGCGATGCTGGAAACGCTATGGTCTGAACGTGAGGTCGGGTTTCTCATTCGCCTGGCGCTGGCGATGGTCATCGGCTACATGGTCGGCGCGGAACGCGAATCGCGCCGCAAGGCAGCGGGAATCAGCACCCACATCTTCGTGATCATGGGCGCGATGCTCTTCGCGTATCTGTCGCAGACGGCCGACCCCAACAGTCCGGCCCGCATTGCCGCACAGATCGTCAGCGGTGTTGGCTTCCTCGGCGCGGGCATCATCCTCAAGGACACGGGCACGATCCGCAACCTCACCACCGCGGCAAGCATCTGGTTCGCCGCCGCCATCGGCATGGCGCTGGGTTACGGCTGGTACACCATCGCGGTCATCGCCGGTGTCGTCTCCATGGTCGTGCCGCGCATTCCGCATGTCTCCGGCCGACATCCCGATGAGGAATCGCCTGCCTGAGGTCGTCGACCACGGATGCGGCAGACAGAATCATCTTGGTGATCGGCCCGGGTGACGGTATCCTTTCGGAATGACCCGCAACATTTCTGAATAAGGAGGCGGAACCATGGCACGATTTCATGCAGCCACGGTGGGCGCGCTGCTGTTTGGCCTGCTCCCCGGCACACTGGCGGCCCAGACAATTGCCGTGAGCATCGGCGTGCGCGAAACGGGCGTGCAGGCGCCGATCGGCTCCAACGGCGGATCAACCGGCGGCATCGAAATCATCGACCGCGACCTCAACCTCATCACGCTCGATGGCACATGGCAGCAGATCACGTTCAACCTCATCAACCCGACGACCGTGACCGGTTTCGCCGGCGTCACCGCCAACTCGATCCTGGAGGGCGAGTGGGGCGTTCTCGAACAGTTGCGGCTGCTCAACGTTGATGGGATCGACCAGCCCATTCGCCTCTGGTTGGATGACCTGACCTCGTCGCACCGCGCCGATCCGCCGGTGCTGTTGGGATGGGAGGGCCACAACGTTGGTGATGAGGTGATCTTCCGTGCGCCGGGATTTTCCGGGTCCACAAGCCAGAATGCCGTCACGGCGGGCACATCCCTTGTCACCGACTCGGCGGCGTACAGCGGCGATCAGTCGCTGCAAATGGATTTTCAGTTTGTTGATGGCGACCCCACCCGCTGGCTACGCGTGACGACGTTCGACACGGCGATCGGCGGCAACCCGGTGATCTCGTTCACAGGCCAGGTCACGCTGATGGTGCGCGGCGTGGTGGTACCTGAACCGGCGACAGCGGCGCTCCTGGCGTTCGCGGGCGCGGGGGTGTTGCTGCGACGTCGGCGCGGGTGAATGTTTGACTGCGCGATTGCATCGAAAGCCCGGAGATAGCTATCCCCGGGCTTTATTTGTGCGATGGCGCGTACATGAAAAAAAGCGGGTCCGACCTGCGTCGAACCCGCTTCATCGTTTCGCGTCGAGGCGTGCCTTACAGCAGGCCTTCCTTCTTCGCCATCATGACCATCAGGTCGACGACGCGGTTGGAGTAGCCCCATTCGTTGTCGTACCAGCTCACGAGCTTGAAGAAGCGCTCGTTCAGTTCGATGCCAGCCTTGGCGTCGAAGATCGAGCTGCGCGGGTCGTGGATGAAGTCGCTGGAGACGACATCGTCCTCGGTGTAGCCCAGGATATTCTTGAGCGAACCTTCCGACGCCTGCTTCATCGCGGCGCAGATTTCCTGATAGCTCGTTGCCTTCTCGGTGCGGACGGTCAGGTCGACCACCGACACGTTGATGGTGGGGAT
>CAZEFM010000002.1:80817-115655 GCA_964511575.1 uncultured Phycisphaeraceae bacterium
TCAGGCATCGCCAGGGCGACGGCCTTGGCGGCGCCGGTGGAAGCGGGAATGGTGTTGACACCCGCCGCACGTCCGCCGCGGAAATCCTTCTTCGACGGGCCGTCCTGCGTCGGCTGCGTCGCGGTGACCGCGTGGACCGTGGTCATCAGGCCTTCCTGAATGCCGAACGACTCGTGCACCACCTTGGCGAGCGGGGCGAGGCAGTTGGTCGTGCAGCTTGCGTTGGAGACAACGGTGTCCTTCGCGGGATCAAAGTTGCCCTCGTTCACGCCCATCACGAAGGTGGGAACCTTGTCCGGATCCTTCGTGGGGGCGGAGATGATCGCGCGCTTCGCACCGGCCGCCACGTGCTTGGACGCACCGGCGTAATCGGTGAAGAGGCCGGTCGACTCGACGACGTAATCGGCGCCGCGCTGCTTCCACGGCAGGTTGGCCGGGTCGCGCTCGGCGGTGACGGGGATCATGCGGCCGTTGACCACGATGCCGCCGTCCGTCGCCTCGACCTCACCGTTGAACTTGCCGTGGGTGGAGTCGTACTTGAGCAGGTACGCCAGCGCCTCGGGGGGGAAGAGGTCGTTGATGCCGACGAATTTGATGTTGGGATTCTCGATGCCGGCGCGGAAGACCAGCCGCCCGATGCGTCCGAACCCGTTGATACCGACGTTAAGCGCCATGCTTCTCTCCTTGGTGTTGGAAGTCAGCCCCGGAAAGCAATGTTATCGCCGCGTGGTGGCAGCGGCGAATGTTGAGTGCGAACCGCGACAAAGTAGGGAGTTTGCCGGTGGTGTCAAGCGCAAGCATCGCTGAAGCACAGTATTAGACGTGCTAATACGCGCTTCGTGCTGCAATTAGCGACAGTTAAGGCGATACACGCCACGGAGTGGTACACTTATTCGGCATGCCGCGACTGCCTTTCCCCAAACCCGACGATCCGCCATCGCTCGGCCAAACCGCGCCGCCATCCGCGCCGACGCCGACACAGGAAGGCGCCGCTGCGTCCCGGCCGCTTACCGTCACGCAGCTTTCGGCACTGGTCAAACGGGTGATCGCCGACACCATGCCGTCGCCGGTACGCGTGGTGGGGGAGATCAGCAACTTCACCAACCGCACCCACTGTTTTTTCAGCCTCAAAGACGATGGCGCGACGATTCGCTGCGTCTGCTTCGCCTCTGCGGCAAGACGGCTGGGCTTCACGCCAACCGATGGGATGGCGGTGGTCGCCACCGGACGCGTCGACTACTACGACGCCCAGGGCCAGTTGCAGCTCTACGTTGACAAGCTCGAACCCGTGGGGCAGGGCGTGCTGGAGATGCAGTTTCGCGCGTTGTGCGAGGAGCTGCGGCAACGGGGGTATTTCAGCATCGACCGCAAGAAACCGCTGCCCGTTATGCCGCGCACCATTGCCGTGGTGACCTCACGCAGCGGGGCGGCGCTGCAGGACGTGATCAACACGACGCGGCGGCGATGCCCGGGGTGTCGACTGCTGCTCTTTGATGTGCGCGTGCAGGGAGCGGCCGCCGCACCGGAGATCGCCCGCGCGCTCGACCTGCTGGCGATGCAGGGGCCGCGGCTGGGAATCGATGCGGTCATCCTCACGCGCGGCGGCGGATCGATGGAGGACCTGTGGGCGTTCAACGAACGCATCGTCGCCGATGCCGTGTTCCGCTGCCCGCTGCCGATCGTCGCGGCGATCGGCCACGAAACCGACACCACCATCGCCGAACTCGTCGCCGATGTGCGATGCGCCACGCCCACGCAGGCGGTCATGACGCTCGTGCCCGATCGCGCCGCCCTGGAACATCAGCTCAGCCAATTGTCGCACCGACTCACGCTGCTGATGCGCCGACACATCGACCACCAGTGGCACCGTGTGCGCGCAGCGGCAAAACACCCGGCACTGCATCGACCCGATCGCATGTTGCACCCCGTGCGGCAGCGACTGACGCACCTCAATCATCGCCTGCAACTGGCGGTGCCACGCAAGGTGGAACAGGCGTGGCATCACGTGGAAACGCTTTCCCGCCGATTGCATGCGGCCGGCCCGCGACCGGTCGCGCAGGCGCAGCAACGGCTGGCGGCGCTGACGCGGCAACTCCAGGCGGTCAGCCCCCGCAACGTCCTGGAGCGCGGCTACAGTTACACGCTCAGCCCCGAGGGGCACGTGCTGCGCGACCCCAACGCGGTGCAGCCCGGCGACGTCATCACCACCGTACTCGCAACCGGCAAACTCACCAGCCGCGTCGCCGGCGAGAACGCCGCCGCCACAACCGACGAAGCCGCGCCGCGCACACAGCAGCCTCCCACGCCCAAGCGTCGCCGCCGACCACCGCCGCCGTTGAACGAACCGAGCCTCTTCACCTGACGTGTCGATACTTCAACTTTGCCCTCTCAACTTTAATCCGCCATGCCCGACAACCTCCCCAAATTCGAAGACGCCATCGACCAGGTCGAAACCATCATCGCGCAGATCGAGTCCGGCGATGTCGACCTGGAGCAGTGCCTCACGCAGTACGAAACCGGCGTGAAGCTCATCAAGCATTGCGAATCGATCCTGAGAAACGCCGAAGCAAAAATCGCCGCGCTCAAAATGGATGAATCCGGCAATCTCGTGGTGGAAGGCGAGGCCGATGCGGGCGATGACGATGCGGACGAGTTCTGATGCCGTTCAGTTCTGGAAGGCGTACACCGTTTCCAGATTCAGAATCTGCGCCAAGGCATCCAGTGCGTCGCGGGTTTCGCGGAGGAGGGCGGGGTCGGCGAGATCGGCGGGGCGGAGTTCTTCCCGGTAATGACGTTCGACCCACTGCACCAGTCGAGCGTGCAGCGCTTCATCCAGCAGCACGCCACGATGCACCCGCGCCAGTTCGTCATCGGTGAGCGCAATGCGCAATCGCAAGCACGCCGGCCCGCCGCCGTTGCGCATGCTCTGTCGCAGGCTGACGCTGTGAAACACGCGAATGGGGGTGTTCATCGTCGCCAGCTTGGCGAGATAACGCCGCGTGGAGTCGATCTCGTCGCATTCGCTGGGATGGATCAGTGCCATCAACTTGTCGGGCAGCGTCACGAGTTGGCTGTTGAAAAGGTACGACGCCACCGCATCGGCGAGCGGCACCTCCGCTTCAGGCACCTCGATCACCTGCAGTTTGCCGTTGCAGCATTGCTCGAAGTGCTCGCGTAACCCCTCCAGAAACGTCTGCTGTCGCACAAATGCGCGCTCGTGGCACAGCAGCACCGATTCGTTGCCCACCGCGATGACATCGTTGTGAAACACCCCGGCGTCCACCGCTTCAGGATGCTGCTGCACGAACACGGCCGCGGCGGCATCGAGCGTGTGCAATCGCGCGATTGCCATGGATGCTTCAAAGGTTTGCCGTGCCGGGTAGCGCGTCGGCATGCAGCCGTTGCCCAGCGCCCGGCGGCCGTAGGTGAACAGTTCAAGGCCTGAATCGCCGTTGCGCGGTGACAACCGCGTGTGATTGGCGGCGCCTTCATCGCCAAACTGCACCGCGCACGGCAGGGGGTCGTGATGCGCGAACATCGCTTCATCGGCGAAGATACTCCGCAGCAGCCGCGCGGTGAAGCACGTTTCGATTGCCCGATGCATGTTGCCGATCAGGTTGGCGGGAGTGAAGTGCACGCGACCATCGGCAGTGTCGGCGCTGGGCGACACGGTGGCGGCATTGGCGGTCCACATACTCGAAGCGCTGTAGGCCGCGGCAAGCAGCGAAGGCTCCTCCTGCCAGGCGCGGTCCAGCACCGTCGCATCGTCACCCGTGAAACCGATTCGCCGCAGAAACGCCAGATTCGGTCGCTCGTGCGGCGGAAGCACCGCCTGCTTCACCCCCAGATCCATGAGCAGCTTCATCTTCGCCAGCCCTTCGAGCGCCGCCGCACGCGGATTGGAAATCTCACGACGATGCTGCTGCGAAGCAATGTTGCCAATGGCGAGTCCGGCGTAGTTGTGCGTCGGGCCGACAATACCGTCAAAGTTCACTTCCGTGACGCAGGTCATATCACGATCCCCGGTGGCAGTTGCGCGGGTCGATTCAAGTGCTCGGTTTCCAGCGAAGCGACGGGGTAGGAGCAATAATCCGCCGCCCAGTAACCCGCGGGGCGATGATTGCCGCTCAAACCGATGCCCCCGAACGGCAGCGCGCCGCTGGCGCCGTTGGTGGGGCGGTTCCAGTTGATCACCCCCGCTCGGGCACGTCGATAAAACGTCTCATACTCCTGAGCGTCATCGCTGAGCAATCCCGCAACCAGCCCGTAGCGCGTGCGATTCGCTTCCGTCACAGCAGCATCCAGATCGCGCACACGATACACCTGCAGCAGTGGGCCGAACAGTTCCACATCCGGGCGATCGCTCACGTTTGACACATCGATCAACCCCGGCCGCAGCATCGCGCCATCCGTGCCGATGCGTTCGAGCTTCACCAGCGAGGCCGCGCCCGCCGCAAGAAGCGATGCCTGCGCTTCAAGCAATCGCTCCGCTGCCTGAGGCGAAACCACCGGCCCCATGAAAGGCTCGGGATCATCGGTGTAACGGCCAACGCGAATCGCGCCCACCGCGGCGATGAGCTTCGCCATGAATGCATCGCTCGCCGCACCGTCGACGACGATCAACCGGCGGGCACAGGTGCAACGCTGACCAGCCGTGAGATACGCCGACTGCAGCGTCATCAACACGGCGGCATCGACATCACCAATGTTCCCCACCACAAGGGGGTTGTTGCCGCCCATTTCCAACGCGAGAATCCGGTGCGGCTGATCGATGAGCACCCGTTGTATCGCCAGCCCCGCCTCGGTGCCGCCCGTGAAGTAGACGCCGTCCACTTCTGCATGTTTCACCAGCGCCGCGCCCGTGTCGCGTCGCCCCTGCACAAGATTGATGACGCCCGGTGGAAGCCCCAGTCCGCTCCACACCCGCACCATCGCTTCACCTACGCCCGGCGTCTTCTCGCTCGGCTTGAACACCACCGTGTTCCCCGCGATCAACGCCGGCACGATGTGACCGTTGGGCAGATGCCCCGGCAAATTGAACGGCCCCAGTACCGCCACCACGCCATGCGGCTTGAACCGCAACACCGCATGAACACCATCCGTCGTTTGCCTCACCGTTGCCCGGCGCTCGTGGTAAGCCCGAATCGACAGGCCCACCTTGCCGATCATCGCATTCACTTCCTGCTGCGACTCCCAACGCGGCTTGCCCGTTTCCCGGCAGATCACGTCCACCATGTCATCACGGGCTTTCCCAAGCGCTTCGGCAAACCGCTCGGCGATCTCAATGCGGATTGCAAGGGGCGTGTCACTCCACGCCTCCGCTACCGCTCGGGCCGCGCGCACCGCTTGGTCCACATCCGCACGCGTTGCCTCGCCTCCCGTCCACGCCGGTTGCCCCGTAGCGGGGTCGTTTGCCGTGAACGATTCACCGCTCGCGTCGCACCATTGGCCTTGAATGTACAGTTTGCCCTGCACTACTTGTCCCCTTCCCTCGTGGCCGGTCGCACACGGACATACCGCAACGCATCGCCGACACGGATGCCCAACCCCTCGGCAACCGCTTCGCTGATCCGCACGGTTTCGCTGGTGATCGGGTCCACCGTGCCCAGACACGCGCGAAAATCACGTTGGGTGTTGCCGATCACATGCTGAGCGGGATCTGCCCCCTCATCTTGATTCGATGTCAACTCCGCTACCGTCGCACGGATGCTTTCCCTGACCGCCCGAATCTCCTTCAGCGGACATCCGACCATCGGCCCCGCTTCAAAAATGTCGACAAGGTTCGCAAAACGAAACCCTTCGCCCTCCAGCATACGAAGCGCCGGCCGGGTGCGATCGTGCACGTTGCCGATTACCGCCTGCGCCGCAGCCGGCAGCAGGTTCACATACACCGGATGCCGCGGCATCAGATCCGCAATGAACTTCTTGTCGACGATGCTCAGGTAATCCGCATCCGGAAAATCAATCTCGAAAAAGTGTCGCCCTACAGCGTCCCAGAAATCGGAATGGCCGCGCTCATCGATCACGCCGCGCATCTCCGCGATCACCGATGGATCGAAATGGTTGGCAAACTCCGCCATGAAAAGGAACCGCGACAGCGAGAGCAACCGCCCGTTGCCTCCCAGACGATAGCTCGGCCGCAGAAACAAACTGCACACCTCCGCGGGTCCGTCGTGCTCCGTCACCAGGTGCAGCGTGCGGATGTTGGTGCGCACGTTGATCTGGTCGCTTTCGAATGTTTCCGTTTCGATGCGGTAGGCGTAGAACGGCTCGAATCCGCCGGTTTTCGCCATGATGCCTGACGTGCCCGCCAACGTGCCGGTTTCGGTGTCCTCCATGACAAAGAGATAACTTTCCGCGCCGGGTCGATCGGGCGTGTGCTCGAACGATCGCTGCGAGAAGATGATCTTTTTGCGCAGCAGCTCGCGGTCCTTCGGCAGCGAGGTGAGGCCGAAGCTCGTCATCGCCGCCAACTCGACCAGTTGATCCAGGTCGTCCAACTGCACAGGCCGCATCACCAGCACGTGAGTCTCTCCTTGCATTCACCCGGTGGCGCAAAGTGCACCGAGCCTCATCGGCGTTGACCGCGCATGACGATGCGCGTCATCCGCCCTGGGTCTGGGCAACGTGCACGAGCGTCGCTTCGACGATCGCGCACACCTCATCAATCTGCTCATCGGTAAGCACGGCCGCTGGCGGGAGAAAGCGAATCCGCGCGGGGTTGGCGCCGGCGACAAAGGCGATCACGCCCCGGTCGTAAAGAGCATGCAGCACATTCTTCGCTGTGGCGGCGGTTCCGTCAATCGGCGTGAACGCCACCATACCCCCCGCGCCATAAGGACCATGAACCAACCCCGGGTGTCTTGCTTGAATCGCATCAAACCGTTCAACAAACCGTCGGTGAACTCGTTCAATTCGACCATCCGCGCCAAAGAAGTTGTCCGACAGCATCCGTTGGACGATCACCTGTGCCGCGAGAATCGATGCGGTCGACCCTGTGAACGTCTGGCTCACCAGCCCCGGCCTGGGCGTGAACGCATCGGTAAAGAGCGTAGCGCACACCTGGCTGAGCTTGCCGATGGTCACGATGTCGACGTGCGCATCGAGCCCGAAATGCTGGAACGCGAACAACCGCGACAGACGACCGAACGTCTGCACCTCATCCACGAGCACCGCCACCTCATGCTGTTTGAGCACCTCGACCAGCGACAAGAAGAACGCCTGCGTGCCGGGGTAGTATCCGCCTTCGCCCTGCACCAGTTCCATGCACATCGCCGCGTGCTGACCGGGATAACGCATCAGGTGCTGGCGAAGCGCCGCCACGGCTCGCGCGGTGCTCGCTTCCGGTTCCCTGGCATCGTAGAACGGCACGTAATCCACGTGCAGCGTCGTCGGCAATCCGGCCCGATAGTTGGCGCGGTCGGTGATCTGCGACAACGCCATCGTGCGTCCCATGAAACAATTTTCGAACGCCAGCACGCGCGTGGCGCCGGCTTTCTTCTGGAACGCGATCTTCAGCGCGTTCTCGTTCGCCATGGCGCCGCTCGTGCTCAGGAAGCAATGCGCCAGCGCAGCGCCGTTCGTGCGGGCGGCTTCGAGCAGCATCTGCGAGAACCGCGTCGATTCGATGTTCTGCTGAAGGTTGCCCTGCATGACGGTGTTGCGTACCGCAGCATCGATGCCCGCTTCCACCAGAGCCGGGTGGTTGTGTCCGAAGAAGTGAACGCCGATGCCGGTGATCATGTCGTACTTCACCGACCCATCGCCCAACTCCACCAGCGCGCCGTTGCCGAATCCGCTGCCGAGGTACGGATAGTAAAGCGCGCCGCCGCGCACCGTGGCGAACGCTTCCAGCGTCGCGTCATACGACTGCTTGAGCGATTCCTTCGGGCCGCGCACCGCCAACCCCTCTTGATGCTCACGCATCGCATCCAGCAACAGCGTTTTGGCCTGCGCCACGCGCGGGTCAGCGAAGAATGCATCGGCAACCGTTCGATTCTGTTCGTTCATGATGTCCTTTTCGGCCAATCGATACGGCCTGCCGCAAACCTCAACAGCAGCAGGGCGGTCAGTTTCGCGCGTTGGGTGATGCTGTCGAGCAGCACGTACTCATCGCTGCTGTGGATCGCGCCGCCCACCACGCCAAGCGTGTCCACCGTGGGCAATCCCGCAGCGGCAAGTCGGTTGCCATCGCACACTCCGCCGCTTTCCCGCCATCGAAGCGACATTCCCAGATCGCTGCCACATCGGCCGATCGCTTCGAGCAGTCGTTCCGTGGCATCGTCAAGCGGTTTGGGCGGCGCGGTGAACCCGCCGTGAAGCGCCGCGGTGATGCCATCACGCTCGCCGCAGCGGCGCACCAGCCGGGCAATTTCGTCTTCAATGTACGCCTGATCCTCTCTCTGCCAGAGGCGAACGTTGAACCGCACAATGGCGAGATCGGGCACGATGTTGGAAGGCCCGCCGCCGCGCACGTTGGCAACGTTCACCGTCAATCCCGGCCGCGCCCCCGACAACGCGCTGAGCGCCGTCACGAGTTCCGCCATCGCCGTCACCGCGTTGCGTCCTTTATCAAAATCGCGTCCGGCGTGTGCGGATCGCCCCCGTACCACCACGGTGTAGTTCCCCGATCCCTTCCGCGATGCAATCAGGCTGCCATCGGGAAGGGCGGGCTCAAACACCAGTCCCACATCACATCCCTGCGCCGCCTTGCGGATCAGCGGATCCGATCCGGGGGAGCCGATCTCCTCATCGGGGTTGATGAGCACCTGCCACCCAATATGTTGAGCAAACGGGCTGCGTTCCAGCGCCTGGAGCGCCGTGAGCATCACCAGCAACCCCCCCTTGGCATCGGCAACGCCCGGCCCGCGCAGCCGATCGTCCGACAACTGCTCGACTGTCTGGAAAGGATGATCCGGGCCATACACGGTGTCCATGTGAATGCACAGACACACCTGCCGCGCCGCCTCGGGCCGTTTGGCGATCCATAGCGCCTCACCCAACGGCTGCTGCGTAACGTTGCCGGCTTCATCGACGATTTTCTGCGGCGCAAGACGTCGCCGCTGCATGGCGCCGCCCAGCGGGGCGAACGCCTCCTCCAGAGCATCGCACTGCTTCGCCAGCCCCTCCAGATGATGCGAACCGCTGTTGATGAGCGCCCACTGAATCAGCCGATCCCGCAGCGCGGCATCCTGCGCATCGATCCAGGCAAGCTCAGCGTTGAACTCGGTCATGCGGGGTGCATCCCGGTAAACCGCCTGTTTCTCGGACGTTGAGTCGACTGCGCCGCAACGGCTCCGTCGCGGTTTCACCTTTATCGACCAATCCCCGGCAAAGTCTTATCAGGACCGTTCGCCCGGAGAGCTCGGCGATTATGATGATAAGCACGTGAGTCGCGCCTTGTCCCGCGCCGCGGGTGCAGTGGCTTGACGCCCCGCGAGGTTTCCGACGAGTGAGTGGGTCATGCCCAACACCCAGCATTTCGTGAAGCGCAGCCGCATCGAGGTTTCTCCCCGGGAGGTGTACGACTGGCACCTGCGACCCGGCGCGTTCGAACGACTCACCCCGCCATGGGAGGATGTGCGCGTGCTTGAGCGCATCGGCGGCGTCGAGGACGGCGGACGCATCGTGCTGCAAACACACATCGGCCCACGCAAGGTGCGCTGGCTGGCGCAGCACCTGGACTTCCAGCCCGGCCACTGCTTCAGCGACATTCAGGTCGAGGGGCCATTCGCACGCTGGAAGCACACGCACCTGATGCACGAAACCACCGACCACGTGTGCATGCTGGAGGATCGCATCGAATATGTGCTGCCCGCCGGCCGAGTGG
Organism: uncultured Phycisphaeraceae bacterium; assembly: GCA_964511575.1. Lineage (GTDB taxonomy): Bacteria > Planctomycetota > Phycisphaerae > Phycisphaerales > Phycisphaeraceae > CALKHT01. The sequence continues at coordinate 90,647 of CAZEFM010000002.1, forward strand.
GGCGGTGGCTGGCAAGCCGATCGGTCAAAAAGCGGCTCGAACCGATGTTCGCCTATCGCCATGCAACCACGCGGCACGATCTTCTGATGCGTCACCCCTTCGCCGACGCTCCGCCGATGCGCATCCTCGTCAGTGGCAGCTCGGGGCTGATCGGCTCGGCGCTCACGCCGCTGCTCACCGCAGCGGGGCACCACGTCGATGCGTTGGTGCGACCGGGTATCGATGCGCCGGGTGTTCGGTGGGATCCACAGACCGGCGCGATCGACGCCAGCAGCGCGCAGGGAGCCGACGCCGTGGTCCATCTGGCGGGGAGCAACATCGGCAAGGAGCGGTGGACCGCCGCGCGCAAAGCGGAGATTCGCGCCACCCGCGTTGAACCCACGCGTCTGCTGTGCGAATCACTGGCGAAGCTCAACCCGCCGCCGCGCGTCCTCGTTGCCGCATCCGCAATCGGCTACTACGGCAGCCGTGGTGACGAATGGCTCGATGAACGCAGCGAACCCGGTCGCGGATTTCTCCCCGACCTGTGTGCCGCATGGGAAGAGGCAACCCAACCCGCGCGCGATGCCGGCATCCGTGTCGTCAACCTGCGCATCGGCATCGTGCTCTCACCGCGCGGCGGCGCGCTGCAACGCATGCTCCTGCCGTTCTCGCTGGGCATGGGTGGACACCTCGGCTCGGGCAGGCAGTATTACAGTTGGATCGGCATTGACGACGTCATCGGCGCGATCTACCACGCACTCATGTGCGACAGTCTGACCGGCCCCGTGAACGCAACGACACCTCAACCCGTCACCATGCGCGAGTTCGCCCACACGCTCGGCCGAGTCCTCAAACGTTCGGCAGTGGCAACGATGCCCGCCCCCGCCGTGCGTCTGCTCTTTGGCGAATTGGCCGACGCAGCGCTCCTCGCCAGCGCACGGGTCAGGCCGATGCGTCTGCTGCAAAGCGACTACCACTTCCGCCATGAGTCGCTAGAAGCGGTGTTGCGACATCTGCTGGGACGATAGTTCGAACGAATTCGTTCACCTACCGCGTTATTCACGGCACAACAAAACTGCCCGAAAGCTGCGTGTGCGTGTCCTGATCCAGCCACCGACGGTTGCGTTCCAGCGACAGCTCCGCCATCGTGATCGCCTGACTGGCGCGCTTGAAGTCGCCCCGGTCCATCGCCTCGCGCGCGGTATGCATCCACTGCTCATACTCCGCCAGCGCCGCCTGACGACGAACCCGATGCTGCAGCAAATAATCATCCAGAAGACTGGGTGTGTCGTCCGCGGCATCACGCTGTGCCACCGCTTCCGCCAGCATGCCACGCACCTCAGCCACGGTTGGGTCCAGCAACAGCGACTGCTCCAGCAGACGCACCGCTTCGGCCGGCCGACCCGCACGCAACGCCGCCTCGCCTTCCACCCGCAGCGCCTGTGCTCGCAGCTTCTGACCGCGAAGGATCATCGCGGGCGATGCCTGCCCCGCGCCACCATCCGCGGACTGCCGCATCACGCCAGCCGATCGTTGTGAACTCGCCCCCGTCGATGAACAACCGCCCAGCAGCCAAACCGCTACCAGCATGCACGTGACAGAGCCGACCCGCATGATCGTGGCGTTCATAGCACCGCTCCTTGTTGTCTGGGAACCGAACCAGGTGGGACAGCGGCAATTATAACGGGTGTAAGAGGTTGCGCCTATGGGAAGGGGGGACACCAAAGGCACGAATGCACTCAGGGAAAGGCAGGGCGGGGTGTCAGATCTCAACGCGCACGGCTGCGCCGCAGTGGCCGCAGGCGGTGCGCACCGGTTCATCGCCCTTCGTAAGACTGAACGGGTCGGTCATGTACATCGCCGCCGCCGCATGAACGCAGAACCCTTTGGGCGTGTGTGGCCCGAACGGGAATGTCTTGCCCACCGTGCAGCCCATCGGGCAGGTGCCCGGCTTGCCTTCCACCGTCGCCGACCAACGCGGCACCACCGTATCTCCCGACGCCGCAACCGAGGCTTCCGTCGCGGCATCGCTCGCGCCAGTGGGTCGATTCACAAACGGCGACGCCAGCGTGTCACTGCCCGAACCCGTCGCGTCGCGCACCACCACATCCGCCGATGCGTCCAGTGCCATGTTCACCAACTCATCAGCACGCTTGTTCATCTCGCGCTTCACGTGCTTGATCTGCCAGCCGTTCACCTTCAGAAGCAGCCGCTGCGCCTGCTCAAAGAGCGGAATCAGGTCCGGCGACTTCACCCGGTAGTCCCCCGTCAGCTGCCGCACCATCAGCTCCGAATCGCTGAAGATGCGAACCTCATCCGCCTTGAGCTCGGCCGCCAGCGTCAAGCCGCGCAGCAGCCCCTGGTACTCGGCGACGTTGTTCGTCGCCACACCCAGGTAATAGCCCGCTTCATGCAGCGGCTTGTTCGTTTCGGTGTCAGTAATCACGACCCCAACCGCGGCCGGTCCGGGATTGCCGCGGGAGCCACCGTCAATGTGGATGGTCAGATTCATAAGCGATTCAGCGGGAGGTGGGAAAAGCGGCAGGGCGGTCGCGCGCGTGGCACAGCAGGGCGACAAACCAAACCCCGCGTGCAACAGCATCACGCAACCAAGCGAGCGGCGATGCTTAGGCGCCGGTGAGCGACGATTTGAGTTCGGGGTTCAGGTAAAGAATGCGGCCGCAATTCGGGCAGGCGACGATTTCGTCGGGCCGGCTCATCAGCGTGCTCACCCGTTCCACCGGGATGCTGATGTAGCAGCCGCCGCACGAATATTCCATGTGACGCCGACTCTCTTCGACAACGTCCGCCAGCGTCTCGCCCTCGTGCAGTTCCGCAGTCCGATCAAAAATCTGCTGGGCGTCCTGCGGCAACTCGGCATACGCCGCGTCGCGCTCAGCGCTCACGCTCGACAGCCGATCCGCCACCTCGGCCTGCGCCTCGCTGACTTCCCGTTCCGCCATCGACACCAGCTTTTTCTGATCTTCCACGCTCTGATCGAGCGCGGCCAACTCCGATTTGAGCTGATCGACCCGCGTCATCTGCTCCAGCGCCTCGTCCTCGACCTTGGCGCGTTCGGCCTTGAGGGTGTTCACCTCCACGAGCAACGCCGAGTATTCCTTGTTGCTCTTGACCGCGTTCATCTGGTCGCGAAGACGCGTGATCTTGTCCTGCATCGCCTCCGACTGTGACTCCAGCGTGTTGGCGCCCGTTTGCGTCTGCTTCAACTGGCTGGCCAGTTCCTCGCGCTGTTGAGCCAGACGTTGCAGTTTCGTCGTTTGGGCCCCGAGTCGCCGGGTGGCTGCGTCCACGCGCGAACGCAGGCCGCGAACCTGCTGATCCAGCAGAAACAGGGCGTGCAGTTTCTCTTGTAATGTCATCGATCGCTCCGGTGTGATGCTCGAACACCACATTCTATCAGGGCATCGCCACCAATGCCATTTGGTCCTCGGCCCGATTGCACGAATTCACCCGCACAACCCACCCCGCCTCCATTCCTGCGACCTCCCAGTACCCGCGATCGGCCACGAATCCCGTCACCCCCAGCCCGACGCCGCAACGGGACAACATTCCCTGCCGGGGGTATACTGCCCCGCCCGCCGCCCCACGCCGTGTCTGGCGGGTTTCGAACCCGGAGAGTTGTGATGAGCGACCCACGCGACAGCACCGACAAGCTGACCGTCACCTTCAACGAACAGGGACTCGTCCCCGCCATCGTCCAGGATGTCGAGGATGGGCGGGTCCTCATGGTGGGATGGATGAACGCCGAGGCGCTGGAACAGACCCTCCAGACCCGCAAAGCCACCTTCTTCTCCCGAAGCCGAAACAAGATGTGGGTCAAGGGCGAAAGCTCCGGCCACATCCAGGAAGTTGTTGAGGCACGCGTCGACTGCGATCAGGACGTCATCCTCCTGCGTTGCCGAAGCCACGGCCCGTGCTGCCACGCCGGCTACAAGAGCTGCTTCTACCGCACCATCGAAAACGGCGCCCTCCGGTTCGCCGACGAACGCGTCTTCGACCCCGAATCAGTCTACGGCAAGTGATCCCGGGGGGCGGCGCGACACATCATGCCCGCCACGTCCAATCTTCACCACACGATCCGACGAAGATCACCACCATGGCTAAAAAATCAGCACGCATCACCAACACGCCGCCCATCCTCCTGGACCGAATCCGAAAGCTCCAGCGGCGGCTGCGAAAGCTCCGCGTCGATGCACTCCTCGTCACCAACCCCCGCGACATCCGCTACCTCACCAACTTCGTCGGCGACGACAGTTGGGCCATCGTTCAGGCCTCCGCCACCCGCGTTCACGTCCTGAGCGACTCCCGGTTCGATGAGCAGATCAGCATCGAAGCGCCCCACGTGATCGCCCACATGCGCAAAACCGGCCTGCCCGAGGAACTCGCCCGCGTCGCCGAGGAACACGGCATCGGTCGCATCGGCCTGCAGTCCGGCTACGTCACCCTCGCCACCCGCAAGGCGTTGGAAAAGAAGCTCGGCGCGAAGTACCTCAAGGATGTGGAAGACGGCCTGCTGACGCAGCGTGCCATCAAGGACAAGACCGAGATCGCCGCCATCCGCAAGGCGGGCGAAATCCAGCAGGAAGCGTTCAAACGGCTGCTGCGCACGCTCCGCGCGGGTCAGACCGAATACCAGATTGCCGCCCAGCTCGAATACGAAATGCGGATGCTCGGCGCGGACGGCCCCAGCTTCCCCACCATCGTTGCCGCCGGCGCCAACGCCAGCCTGCCTCACGCCATTCCGGGCAAGGCCAAGCTGCAGCGGAACAACATCCTCCTCATCGACTGGGGCGCCCGGTACAACGGCTACTGCTCCGACATGACCCGCGTCATCGCACTGGGCAAGATGCCGCCGAAGATCAGGGAAATCTACCAGATCGTGCTCGACGCCCAGCTTGCCGGCATCGCCGCCATCAAGCCCGGTGCGAGCCTCAAGGAAGTCGACGCCGCCGCGCGAAGCGTCATCGAACAGGCCGGCTACGGCGACTACTTCGGTCACGGGCTTGGCCACGGCCTGGGCCTGAACATCCACGAGCAGCCTTCGCTCGGCAAGCGCGTCAAAGGCGAACTCGAACCCGGCCACGTCGTCACCGTCGAACCGGGCATCTACCTGCCGGGCATCGGCGGCGTCCGCATCGAGGACGACGTCCTGGTCACCGATCGCGGTCGAAAAGTCCTCACCAGTTTGCCCAAGGATTTGGATTCCGCGATGATCTGACCGTGTCGACGTGCCATCGCACTCTTCGCCGCAACGTCGTCCGCAGCGTCCCCTGAACCGGGGGCGTTCGCATGGGCTCGCGTCGCGGCACAACATCAACCCTGAATCACAGACCACCATCATGACCGATCTGAAAACGCTCAAGCAATTGATTCGCCTGATGGTCGAGAACGACCTGACGGAACTGGATCTCGAAGGCGAGGGCGAAAAAGTGAAGCTCAAACGCGGCAGCGGGTCGCCTCAGGTGCAACTCGTCGCGCCCGCCAACGCCGCCATTCCCGCCGCCGCAGCCCCCGCGCCTGCCGCCGGAACCCCCTCCACCGATGCCAAGACCAGCGACGCGGATGCGGGACTCGTTCCCATTCCCAGCCCCATGGTCGGCACGTTCTACGCCGCCCCCAGCCCCGACGCCAAGCCCTTCGTCTCCGTCGGCGACAAGGTCGGCCCCGAAACCGTCGTCTGCATCGTCGAAGCCATGAAGGTCTTCAACGAAATCAAAGCCGAACTCTCCGGCACCATCGAAAAGGTCCTCGTCGAAAGCGGCCAAAGCGTCGAGTTCGGCCAACCCCTCTTCATGGTCAAACCGTAATGCCCGTAGCCACGGATGAACACGGATACACACAGATGAAGGCTCAGAGCGGAGCCATGCGCCCGCATTCGAATTGACTTTCACTGCCTTCATCCGTGTTCATACGTGTTCATCTGTGGCTCATTCCCTCGCGTTCCGTCCATCTGTGGCTAAAACAATGTTCTCCCGTATCCTCATAGCGAACCGTGGTGAAATCGCGTTGCGCATCATTCGCGCCGCACGCGAGCTGGGCATCGAGTCCGTCGCCGTCTACTCCACCGCCGACAAGGACTCCGCCCACGTGCGCATGGCCGACCAGGCGATCTGCATCGGCCCGCCGCCCGCCTCCGAAAGCTACCTCAACATCCCCGCCATCATCGCCGCCGCCGAAGTCGCCAACGTCGACGCCATCCATCCCGGCTACGGCTTCCTCGCCGAAAACGCCCACTTCGCCGAGGTCTGCCGATCGTGCAACATCGAGTTCATCGGCCCCAGCGTCGACGCCATGCGCGCCCTGGGCGACAAGGTCCAGTGCAAGCAGCTTGCCATCAGGAGCAAAGTGCCCACCAGCCCCGGCTCCAAGGGCAAAATCACCAACGAGGATGAAGCGGTCAAGATCGCCCGCGGCATCGGCTACCCCGTCATCATCAAGGCGGCGGCCGGCGGCGGCGGACGCGGCATGCGCGTCGCCCATAACGACATCTCCCTCCGCTCCGGCCTCCACTCCGCCATGGCCGAGGCGGACGCCGCCTTCGGCGACGCCACCGTCTACATCGAAAAGTTCATCGAACACGCCCGACACGTCGAAGTCCAGATCATCGGCGACCAGCACGGCAACGTCGTCCACCTCTTCGAACGCGACTGCACCATGCAGCGCCGCCACCAGAAGCTCATCGAAGAAGCGCCCTGCCCCGTGCTCAACGACAACCAGCGCGACGAACTGTGCAAGGCAGCCGTCCGGCTCGCCAAGGCGGCCGGCTACTACTCCGCCGGCACCGTCGAGTTCCTCATGGATGGCGACCGCAACTTCTACCTCATGGAAGTCAACACGCGCGTCCAGGTCGAACACCCCGTCACCGAAATGATCACCGGCGTCGACATCGTCAAAACCCAGATCCGCGTCGCGGCAGGCGAAAAGCTCGGCTTGACCCAGAAGCAGATCAAGTGCAACGGTCACGCCATCGAGGTGCGCATCAACGCCGAGGACCCGGCACGCAACTTCGCGCCGTCGCCCGGCCGCATCGAGCTGTTCGACCCGCCGGGCGGTCTGGGCGTCCGCGTCGATTCCCACTGCTACAGCGGCTACAGCGTTCCGCCCAACTACGACTCGATGATCGCCAAGCTCATCGCCCACCAGCCGACCCGTGACGAGGCCATCGCCACCATCCGCCGCGCGCTGGGCGAGTTCCGCATCGAGCCGATCAAGACGACCATCCCGCTGCACGACCGCCTCATGCGCAACGGCAACTTCGTCGCCAGCACCGTCGACATCCACTTCGTCGAACGTCTCCTGGAGAAGTAAGCCGCGCGGCACCCAATCCACCGGATCCCCTCGGCGTGGTCGCTTCAGCGAACCACGTGGTTTCCCGCGCGCCCAAACGAGATGTAGCAAAAACGAACCGCAACCCGGGCAGGACTGACCGTCCGCCCTCCGCGCAGGTTCTGGTGTGGAAAGGGAAAAGGGTGAGCGAGGGGATTCGAACCCCCGACCCCCGCGACCACAACGCGGTGCTCTAACCAACTGAGCTACGCTCACCATGGGGTCGGCGTCGTTTCGGGAACGACTGCGCGGAAGATTAGAGGGCAAACGCCACGGTGTCAACCAGCCCACTAATCCACAACGCCTCATCCGATCCCCGGCACACCCTCTCACGTGCCATCCTCCGCCACGAAGCGGTCGCTTCAGCACCCCACGTCCTCCCGCCGGGAAATCGTGTTTCCCCCGACCCGCGCTTTTGCCCGCGAAGCCAAATCTCGCTAAGATCATCGGTTTCTACCTGTCCGGCCCGTCCAGATCGCGGGTCCGGCGTCCTGATGACCGGCGGAACGGTTTCGTCGGCAGGACCACCGGGCAGGCAAGGAGTTGGTCCCATGGCAGACGCCAAAGTCAGTCTCTACGAAGGTTTGTTCCTTCTCAATCCCGCAACGACCTCCAGCGACTTCGCCGGTGCCGTCGAACACGTTCGCAACTTCTTCACCCGCGCCAACGCCGAGCTTGTCGTGCTGCGCAAGTGGGAAGAACGCCGCCTCGCCTACGAAATCGAGGGCCAGAAGCGCGGCACGTATCTGCTGGCTTACTTCCGAGCGCCCGGTTCCGCCATCTCGCACATCGAACGCGACGTCAACCTCTCCGAGAAGGTGATGCGCGTGATGATGCTCAAGGCCGACCACATCGGCGACGTGGAGCTGGAACTGGCCGCCCGCGATGCGGACCTGTCGCTGGAGTCGAAGCTTCGCAGCGGTACGACCGGTGAAGCCGAAGCCGCTCCCGCCAGGGAAGCGCAGCCCGAGCAGACCAGCGAAGCCGAGCAGCCCGCTGAGGCCTCCGAGGCCGCCAGCCAGGGCTAAGGATGCTTTCCCGTGTCGGCGGGGACCGGTCGCTGACCCGCCCGCCGATCCGCCGCGGAATCCTCTGCAAGGTCGACGATTATGCCGAACCTCAACCGCGTCTTTCTGATGGGCAACCTGACGCGCGACCCCGAGTTGCGCTACACGCCCAACAACACCGCGATCGCCAAGCTTGGCCTCGCGGTCAATCGCCGCTGGCGCAACCAGCAGGGCGAGGACCAGGAAGAGACGACCTTCGTCGATTGCGAAGCCTGGGGACGCACCGCCGAGGTGCTCAACCAGTACCTGCGCAAGGGCCGGCCGGTCTTCATCGAAGGTCGACTCAAGCTCGATCAATGGCAGGACAAGGAAGGCAACAACCGCTCCAAGCTGCACGTCGTTGTCGAGAGCTTCCAGTTCATCGACTCGCGCGGCGGACCGGGCGGTGACAACGAAGGCGGCGGATACAACCCGCCTCAACAGCAACAGCGGCGACCGGCGCCACGATCCGCGCCGCCACCGTCCAACTATAACCCCGACCCCCATCAGGCGGTCGAAGAAGGCGACATCCCCTTCTGAGCACACGGCCCGGGCGCCAACCGCTCGGCCGATCACGAGACCAATACCATGAAGACGATCGAACTGCTTTTGACGGAAAACGTGGACAACCTGGGCATCGTGGGCGATGTCGTCAAGGTTCGTCCGGGCTATGCCCGCAACTACCTCCTGCCGCACAACAAGGCGACCGTGCCCACTCCCAACGCCATCGCCCGGCTGGCCGAGCGACGCAAGCAGGTGGAGGAAGAACTTCGCCAGCTCCGCGCCCAGCAGGAAGCCCTCATCCAGAAGCTCGAAGGCTTCGAGCTGACCATGGAACGTGCCGCCAACGAGCAGGGCGTTCTCTTCGGCGGCGTGTCGCAGCACGACATCGCCGAGGCGCTGCGTGCCGAAGGCTTCGCCGTCGAAGATCGCCACGTCCGCATCGGCGAGCAGATCAAGCGTCTGGACAGCTACGAGATCCCCATCCAGCTCGCCAAGGACCTGCACACCGAAATCAAGCTGTGGGTCGTCAGCGACCGTCCACTGGAGCACGAAGAAGAAACGGGCGAAGGTGAAGGCGAAACCGAAGCCGCCGAAGCCCCCGCCGAATCCGAAGCCTGAGATTCGCCCCCACAAGTCAACCAACACCAAAGCAGCCTCAGGGCAGCGCCCATGCGTCCCCCTGAGGCTGCTTTTCTCATGCGCCATACCACTCTCCTTTCAGAGAGTTCGCATACGAAATGTGTTGCAGTAATGCGTCGATCATGACAAACGATGGGATCGTCCGCTCGGCTCGGCTGGAACCGTCCACGCGATGAACGGCGGAACGTTCGGTTGCGCGGGGTCCACAGGGAGACATGTCACCCCTGGAAAAAATACCGCTTCTCCATCCTCCTCATAAATATATGTTTTCGCCTGACTTAGGATTATTTGCAGCGATGTCGCCCGGGTGACAAAGACGACATTCTTGGGAGCCCTAAAATCGTAAACTGTGTTTTATTATTGACTTATCGTTATGAGTGGATGTCACCCCCTGTCGCCCCCCCCAAAGTGGCGTCGACGTTAATAAGCACTTTACCAACAGGGGATAACGCGAATAAGCGGGAAACGAGGAGGGGACAAGGAATGTGGCGGGGCGACATTCAGGTGTGTGTGAGGCATGAGGTATGTCGGGGTTGTGTGGGGCAACCACATACCCTAATTTTATCCAATAATATTTAACGATCAAGTGTCGGCGGATGATGAGCGCCGCCGATTGAACGAAGTGTGGAAAGGAGGCTGGACGTTGCGTGCAGCGCGAACGAGCGAGGCCTCCGTGTGGTGGAGGCGCGCGCGGCGGTGGTTCTAACGGCCAATGTGCAGCTGCGCCGGAACCGGTGGTGGACGGGGCCACCACCGAGTGGGGGCGGTTTACCAGTTCAGGACGACGTTGTCGATGCGTTCGAACTGTTGGTGCCATTCCAGGTTCCACAGTTCGCCCTTTTCGAGGTAGCGGGCGGAGCCGTCCTCGAAGGCCATGTTGATGCCCGCGTTGTGGCGGTTCATGGTGAAGCGGCCCATGTCATACGTCCACTGCTGCGGGTTGGTGTCGTTCCAGTTCTGCGCGACGATGGCGCCCATCGTGGTGCCGCTGGGCAGGTCGTAGGGGTTGCCTCCCCACCAGGCGCAGTCGCCGAAGAGCGGCACGCGCGTGGGCATCTTGGAGATGCCGACGCGGCGGAAGTGCCACGTGGGCTGGCCGCGCCACCCGTTTTCAAATGGGTGGGGCGGCTTGGGCAGGTCGTTGATCCAGTGATTGATGCCGTAGCTTCCGTAGTTGTCCTCCTCGAAGTGGCCGGCGGGGTCGGGCCCCCATTTGTAGAACGTGCCGCCGTAGCGCCGGGGCGACTCGGCGAGGCTGCGTTCCTCCGTGGCGACGGGGCAGAGCCGTGCCGCGTTGGAGCCGTTGGAATAGTCATCCAGGACGTGCATCCAGGGGATCTTGCCGGCGTCGTCGATGAGGTAGGTGTCCTGGTTCTCGTTGGCGTGGGTCTGGAGCATGACCGCCCACTGCCGCAGGTTGGAAAGGCACTGCGTGGCCTGGCCCGCCGCTCGGGCGCGACCCAGTGCCGGGAGAAGCAGTGCGATAAGCAGAGCGATGATCGAAATCACCACGAGCAGTTCGATCAACGTGAAACCATGTCGCAAACGTTTCATGTCCATCTCCAGGACGAATGTTTCGCGATCGCCAATTGGCGGGAACAAACTGTCGCCCATCGGTGATGGTGAGGAGTCAACCACGCGAACGACTCCTCCGCGACAACGCATGAGAACGAATCAGAGGATCAGACTGGCGGCTCTGTCTGCATCAACGCGAGCGGCGTCGACGCAGCATGAGCAGCGCACCGGCGCCCATCAACGCGGCCGAGGCGGGCTCGGGAACTTCCACGGCGGTGATGTGGACCGCGGCGACGCCGTACGAACCACCACCCGCCCGGGCGAACCCGATCACCAGATTGCCCGCGCCGTCCGTGCTGACTTCGTCGAACGCCAGGGGGGACAACACGTTGTCCGCACGGAACGTGTTGTAGGTCTGCGATTGTGAAAGGTCGCCGATGGTAACGACCACTTCGTGGTTCTGGTTGGCCGGTCCGGTGGCGAGCACCAGCACGTTGTAGCGCATGTTGTTGCTCAGGCCGCTGAAGGTGACGGTGATCGGGCTGGAGGACCAGACGCCGTCATTGAAGGACAGATCGGAGAACGGGGTGCCGGTATAGTCGCCGACGCCCGCACCGCCGAAACCGAGATTGGCTTCGCCCATCGCGCTGGAATTGTCCGCACCGTTGCGCGTACCGCCCACCTGAATCGTCAGCCCGGCGACGACGTTGCCCGCCGTGTCGATGGCGTTCTCGATGGTCACGTTGCGGTCGGTGATGTTGAAGTTGACTTCCGCTCCCGCGCCGGGCGTGTTTGGACCTTCGGCGAAGTCAAGGCCGACACTCTGTCCCGGCACCAGTGCCGCCTGTGTTGTTCCGGCGAAAGCCATCGCCACCGCAGCCGCCAATCCCCAACCAATGGTTCGCTTCGTGTTCATTGTTCATCTCCCTTGGGTGAAATGAGTGTGAGTGATACATCCATGCACGATGGTGTCGTGCTTAATTTGGCTTGCCCTGCTCGTAGAGTTCGCGGATTTCCTTGTCGCTGAGCGCCCGCCGGAAGATGATCAGTTCGTCGATCGCGCCCTGAAGTGTTTCGTTTTCGTAGAGTTCGCGTTCGACGCCGCCGATGAGCAGGTCGGCCTTGGACCGGCTGATGGTGGTGTGTCCGGGGATGCGTCCTGTTTCCTGTCCGTTGACGTAGTGGCGTGTGCCCTGCGGGCTGTAGGTCACCGCCAGGTGCGTCCACTGGAAGGGTCGCACCTGTGGGGCGGGGACGAACAGGTTGCGGTAGGTTTCGATGGTGCCGATGCCGGTGCTGAAAAGTGTGGCGTGGGGGGTGAACTGCTGGGCCGATTTGTCCGTGCCGTTCCAGACGAAGTTGAGCGAATCGCTGCGCGGCTGAAGCTGGCGCTGCGTCAGCAGGTGCTGCGAGCGGTCCAGGTCGCGCATGAGCACCCACAACGCGATCGTCACCTCGCCATCCAGATCCAGCGTCGATTCGTAAGGCACGCGCACCATTGCCCGGCGATGATGGTCGAACGCCACCGCGTGCTTCTCCCGCCAGCGGCCGGTCGTCCACTCAGGCAGGCCTGCCAGCCCTTCGAAGGAGCCGTTGAGCGTGCCATGGGTGACGCGGGCGGTATTGATCAGGCGGTTGGGCTGCGTCTCATCGAGTTCGAAGTCGTAGTAAGCGACGAGATCGGGATGGCGACGCAGCGTGTAGGAGAAAGCGCGCCATCGGTGGTAGGCCGAGTGCTGCGCCTGAACGCTGGCCTCGAACTCATCGCGCCTGACGAAACGCAGCGGGTCAGTGGGGATGCGACGGGTGGATGAGCCACTGGCGTTGACGTGGCGCGCTTCGCCGCCGAGCAGTTCCTCGCTGGTGGTTCGGTGCGGCTCGACATCGCGTGGGCGCAGCGACACCTTGCCCTCATACACGTGCACTTCGGTGCCGCCCATCGAATCGACCGCCACACCGAACTCGGTGCCCAGATCGATCACGTTGGCGGAGGGCGTGATCACATTGAAGCCGATGGCCTTCTCGGGAACATCGCCCACGAGCTTGCCCTGATGCAGGACGATGCGGTTGGCGTTGACCAGTTCGAACGTGGCCGGCGCCTCGACGATGACCTGCGCGCCGCTGTTGGCGATGAAGCGGACCAGGCCCTGTCGCAGCGTGAGGGTGCCGGGGTAGAGCGCCGTTCGCGGCGCGGTGGACAGCGACTCATCGGCCCAACGCGCGTTGACCGATTCCGCCACCATCGCCACCGGCGCCGGTGCCACCGTCGCCAGCGATGGGGACGGGGCGACCGCGGCGGGTTGCTGCTGATGGAACACCGCGTACAGGGCGATGAGCACCAGTGCCGCCACGCCACCGAGCGTGCCGTAGAACACGAACCGGGGGATGACCACGTGCCGCACGGGCACGACTTCGGAAGGCAGGTGCTGCAGCAGGGCGAGCCGTTCGTAGCGTTCACGCGCTTCGTGCTGCTGTCGGGCACGTTCGAGGGCTTCCTCGTGTGCCCGCCGTTCAGCCGCGCGATGTTCCGCTTCGAGCACCTCATCCATCAGGCTCGCCGCCATCTGCGCGCTGGCGTCGTTCTGATCATCGTTGAGCCACTGCACGCACTCGGCGGCGGGCGTCTGCATGATCCCGCGACGAGCGAGATCCTCGCGCATGATCCGACGCTGCATGCACACCTGCAGGTAAAGCTGCTGCCGCTCGTGGTCATCGCGCAGCTCGTTCTGCAGGGTGGCGAATTCCGCGGCATCGACAAGACCATCCAGGCAGCGCACCACACGAACAAGGAAGTCGTGGTGCATGCTTCCGGTTGCCGAGGCTCGCTGGGACATTGGGTTGCCTCAGAGGGTGTTCTCGACGGGCGACGTGCCCGTACCGAGCTGTGGCCGGGGCGTCGCCGTAATCGCCAGACGCGTCCGGATGCAGTCGCTCAGCGCACGGTGGATGCGTGCCAGCGCGACGTAGACGGTGTTGACCTGTCGGTTCACCGCACGCGCCAGGGGTTGGCCGCTGATGCCGCGGGCGTAGCGCAAGTCGATGAGGGTGCGTGCGTAGGGGCTCAGCCGATCGATGCATGCGCGAAGGGCGTCGCAGGTGTCGCTGCCCTCGTTGCCAGTTTCGTCCCAACGCTGTTCGAGCTGGTCGAGCAGGTCGTCGTCGAACATCAGGGGCTGGCTGTACTGCTTGCGCATGGCATAGGACGCCCGGAAGCGGGCAGCCTTGCGTGTCCAGCGGAAAAGATGCTCCTCGTCGTCGATCGTGTCGCGCTTTTTGATGGCCAGCGCGCAGACGTCCTGAAAGACGTCCTCCGCCAGGTGCTCATCACGCACGATCGCTTCGATATACGCCAGCAGTTTCAGCCGCTGGCCGAAGAGAACCTGCGCAACTGTCTTCTCGCTGACCGGCACGGAGGAGGCTCCTCGGAGGTTTGCACCACCTTAGAAGTCACGCCAGACAGCCGGTACTGTACATCGATTCCCGAAAATTTTTTCAGATGGCCCGGAATCGTGCCTTGGAGAGGGAGCGGATCAGGACGAGGCGGCACGGCTGGCGGGAGGCTGCGGCGCGATGGAAGGCGCGGCCTCGGGGGCGGTCCCGGCAGCGGCGGGCTTGTCCTGGCTGGGGTAGGCGATGCGGCCGTGGTACACCGCGCAGAGCGTCTTGGTGATCGCCATCTCGATGCGATGCAGTTCCGCCAGCGTCAGGTTGCACTCATCGAACTGGCCGTCCATCAATCGCTTCTGTGCCATCTTATGGACGAGTTGCTCCAGTCGCGCGGGGGTCGGTTCCGCCAGTGTGCGGCAGGCGCTTTCCACGCCGTCGCCCAACATGAGAATCGCCGCTTCCTTCGTCTGCGGCTTGGGGCCGGGGTAGCGGAACTCAAACTCGGTGGGCGCCGGCTGGTCATCCGCTTCGCGCTGCTGACGCGCCGCGTTGTAGAAGTACTCCACCAGCGTCGTGCCGTGATGCGATTCGATGAAGTGGCGCAGCACCGGCGGCAGGCCGTACTCCCGCGCCATCTCGATGCCGTCCTTCACGTGGCCGACAATGATGAGCACGCTCATCGCCGGCGAGAGTTTGCTGTGCCGGTTCGGCCCGCCCCCCTGGTTTTCGATGAAGTACATTGGCTTGTTCATCTTGCCAATGTCGTGGTACATCGCCCCCACGCGACACATCAGGCCGTTGGCGCCGATCGCATCGGCCGCGGCCTCGGTGATGTCCGCCAGTCGCAGCGAGTGCTGATACGTTCCCGGCGCAGCCTGCGCCAAACGCTGCAGCAGCGGATGCGATGCATCGTTCAGCTCGCGCAGCGTCATTGCCGTCGTCACCTTGAAGACGCGTTCGATCATGGGCAGGATGCCCTGCACGAACATGCCGACGATGAGCCCGGTGATCAGCACAATGGTGATGTCGCTGACGATGCGGATCCATTCGCCATCGATACCGACGGGGCGTTCCGCCAGGCAGACGATCATCGCCGCCACCGCCATGCCGATGCCGGTGTACACGCCGACCTGCACCAGCTTGGACCGTGTGCGCACCTCCCGCAACTGCGACAGTGCCACGCCCACACCGGTGAGCATCATCACCGCGAAACCGATCGACAGGTTCAGGCTGAACAGCACGAGCACAATGTGCATCGCACCCAGCGCCAGCGCAAAACGCTGGTCGTAGGCGATCGCCAGCACGATCACCGCCAGCAGGGTGGGGAACGTCGCCGAGCCGTAGAGCAGGGCGGGGCTGAACTGCGTCGCTCCCACCGCGCCCGCCTGACACAGCAGCAGCAGCGCCGTGATGGCGAAGCCGCGCATCGGGTTGCGCACCACCCGCTGATTGAACGATGCGATGTACACCCACAGCCCGATCGCCAGCAGCAGCACAAACCCGAACTGTCCCGCACGCAGCGCGGCCAGTTCCGGCGTGCTCAGACTTTCCAGATAAGCCTTCTGTTCCAGCTGGATCAGGTCCAGACTCTGCCGCTGCAGTTCCGTCCCCGCGCGGATCACCTCATCGCTGGGGTTGTAATCCGTCGTCGCTTCCGGCACCGCGTCACGGGCGGCATGCTTGCGGCGGTTCGTCTCCGCTTCGTTGTAGACGTACGTGACCTTCGGGTCGCGCATGACGATGTTCACCACCGAATCCTGCAGCTCGCGCGGAAACTTCATCGCCAGGTTGCGAACCCGCTGCTCCAGTTCGGTCGTGTTGTTCAGGCTCACCCAACGGTTGCGGTACCGGTCCTCCTCCTGCCCCTTGTAGCGGATGCGGATGACGTTGACGTACCGCTCCTGCTCCTCGACGAAACGTTCCTCTGCAATAACGGGAACGCCCGCCAACCCTTTGGAAAGGTCCTCGGGTCGGCCGTAGAGGAACTCCGTCACCAGCTCGTTCCACGCGTCGGTGGGTCGGCCCTCGCTGTCGAGGAAACGGCGAAGGGTCGCCATCGCCGACTCATCCAGATCATCCGTGCGGCTGATGCTGGTGTCGGCCGCGAGCTGCACCAGCGAGTCGAACTTGCCGCGCAGCTCCTCGAAGTAAGCTTCGTTGAAGTCGTAGACGGACGGCTCGCTTTCAAAGGCTCGCCGCCGCTCCTCGGTGGTGCGGGTCGTGTCGGGCGCCTGGAAGGCGACCCGGGCGAGGATCGACTGACTGAGCACATCACCTTCGCGGTAGGGCGTCTGCCGCTGCCCGCCGATGACAATCAGCCCGCCGAAGATGGTGAAGATCGCCACGTACAACGCCGCCCAAGCGAACTGCCCGCGGTCCATTCCCGCCAGCCGACCCTGTCGGGGGACGGTGCGGCGCACTTCACGCCGTCTTGCTGAGACGTTCTTCACTATCGCCATAAGGAACAATCAGCTTGTTGGGGGTCACGCCCCCGGTGTCGAGGCCGTCTCATTTATATCGGCACTCGGCGCGTCCGGCTCCTGTTGTGCCGCAAACGCTTTGAGATCAACGGCTTGCTTGCGGTTCTGATCGCTTTGGCCGTACGCCTCGACAATCCGCTGTACCAGGTGGTGCCGCACGATGTCCGGCTGCGAAAGCGTGGTCAGCGCCACACCCTTGACCCGGCCCAGCCGTCGTGCCGCATCCACCAGCCCTGATTCACGCGCATCCTCCAGGTCAATTTGAGACGTGTCGCCGGTGACCACCATCTTGCCGCCGTGGCCCAGCCGCGTCAGGAACATGAGCATCTGTGAACGGGTCGTGTTCTGAGCCTCGTCCAGAATGATCACAGCGTCATTCAACGTCCGACCCCGCATAAACGCAAGCGGCACCACCTCGATCAGGTCCGCCGCCACGAAACGCTGGATCTGGTCGAACTCCATCATGTCGTGCAAAGCGTCGAAGAGCGGCCGCAGGTACGGGTTCACCTTCTCCTGCATGCTGCCCGGCAGGAAGCCCAGCTTTTCGCCCGCTTCCACGGCCGGCCTCACGAGCACGATCTTCCGCACCACGCCCTTTTTGAGCATGTACACCGCCGCCGCCACCGCCAGGTACGTCTTGCCCGTTCCCGCCGGGCCGCTGCAGATGGTCAGATCGTGGTTGAAAATCGCATCGAGGTACGCCCGCTGCCCCGGCGTCATCGGCTTTACGCGACGCCCCGTCAGGTAGACCTCCAGCCCCTCGGCGCTCCCACCGCGCAGATCAGCCGTTCGGCCCGGCGTCTGACCGGGACGATTCGCATGCGAGCTGGTCGCGATCATGTCCAGCAGTTCCTGGCGGCTCATCGTTCTCCCCTTGCGGGCAGCGTCGCCCAGTCGCTCGAACACGTACGCCGCGCGGCCAACCGCTTCCGACTCGCCACTGATGCGCAGCGTGCCGTTGCGAGCCGACAGGGTCACATCCATCGTCTCCCGGACAATCTTCAGGTTTCGCTCAGCGACGCCCGTAATGGCCAGGCGCTCCTCGCCGTGCGGCAGGCTGATGGTCAACTCCAATTGCGATACACTCCATGGGCTGTTCAGCCGACGAACGCCGTGGGCCGAACATCTATTTTAAGTCCCTCATCGGCAAAGTCATGTCCGATCCTCGTCAAACCTGCCTCGGTGCCTCACGCCCCTCCGTTCGCTCGGCGCGCACCGAGGCCGTTCCATTCATCTTATGCACGATTCTGGTGCTGACCTGCCTCGGCTGCCAACCGGCCGCATCTTTTCAAACACCACTCAACCAACGTGTTGCAGCCGTTCACACAGCCGCCGGCGAAACGCTCATCACTCACGCCACCTTCGCTCAGTGGCCCGCCGACTTCCAGCGCGTACCCGATGACCTGTTCCGCTCCTTCCGCGATCTGGGGTGGGGACGCATGCGAATTGCAACCTCCGGAAGCGCGGACGCAGCGAACCGCGGGCCAGAACCCCACAACGACGACACCGCCAATCAGCACGTCGTGTACCTGCCCAACGCCACGCCCTGCGCGACCGCGCGCGGCCTCACGCCCGACGGCAAGCAACTCGAGTTTATCGCATGGCCGGTTCCCGACACCACCCCCGCGCAGATTGCCGTCGCCATCCGCATCGGCCACTTCGGCGATGAGAAGCAGGAGCGGCAGTTCCTCGCCATGCTCACCCACCACCTGGCGGGCAAGCCCCGACCAAAACGTGATGCCACGTTTACGCTGCCCGATGCAACGCCGCACGATGTGGACGCAACCCAACCGCAACCGTGAAGAGCCGTGGTCCGCGTTTTGTCGTCCTGATGTAGGATCAGCCATCCAAACCGTGGTGTGTCTTCCCGAATCCTTGATCCGAAGTTGAGTTTTTCATGATTCCCGATTTCGTACACGATGAACTTCGCCGGCTGGGCATGGAAGTGCCCGCCGAGTTGCTCGAACGTTTGGCGCGTTATCTCGATCTGTTGCTTGAAGCAAACAAGCGGTTCAACCTCACCGCCATTCGCGAGCCGGACGCCGCCTGGCGCCGACACATCATCGACAGCCTCACCATTCTGCCCGGGCTCGACGAAGTACCCGAAGGTGCTGCCGTCATCGATGTCGGCAGCGGTGGGGGGCTGCCCGGTGTGCCGATCGCCATCTGCCGTCCCGATTTGAATCTGACGCTGCTGGAGGCGACGGGCAAGAAGGTGGGGTTCCTGCAGGAATGCATCGACACGCTGCCACTGCCGAACGCTCGAACGGTGCAATCGCGTGCCGAGACGGCCGGACAGGACGCTGCGTATCGCCAACAGTTCGATGTGGCGGTCTGCCGCGCCGTTGGGCCGATGGTGGAGTTGCTGGAGTACACGATGCCGTTGCTGAAGGTGGGGGGCTTCCTGCTGGCGATGAAGGGCCCCACGGTGGAAGCCGAGTTGGCGGCCGCCGGCGACGCGTTGGACATCCTCGGCGCGGGCGACCTGCAGGTCGTCGATGCTTACCCTGAAGGCTCCGAATACAACACCGTCATTGTCCGTGTGGAGAAGGAACGTCCCACCCCGCGCACCTATCCCCGCCAACCGGGCATTCCGCGACAGTCGCCCATCGGCGGGAAGTAGGCCCCAACCCGCTTTGCCGGTACGAACGGGCGAAACGTGCCACCGATTGACAACGGCGCGGGAACAGTCAACGATGTTGCCCGTGGCAACGACCAACTCCATGAGCCCGGTGCCTCGCATGGGACTACGCGGCAGCGTGGTTGACCGCCTGATCACCGCCATCTTTCAGGGCGAGATCCGTCCCGGCGAACGCATGATCGTTCAAAAGCTTGCCCAACGACTCAACGTCAGCGCCACACCCGTCCGTGAGGCACTGGTGGAACTGGAAAGTATCGGGCTGATTGAAATGCAGCCCAATCGTGGAGCGGTGTGCAAGCAGTTCGATGCGCGACAGCTTCGCGAGATCTACCAGATTCGCCGTATCCTCGAAGAGGAAGCAACCCGTGAGGCCTGCCCGCGGATTCCTGTCGAACGGCTGCGCAACCTCGAAACAGCGCTCAACAAACTGCTGGCTGACGAAAAGGAAAGCGCCGCCTGGTCGCAAACGGCCATGCAACTGGACAGCGAGTTGCACTCGCTCATTCTGGAGCACTGCGGCAGCTTCCGGTTGCAGCACGAGATCCGCCGGTACGGCGATCTGATGCAGACGATTCGACAGGTGGTGGGCAACCGCGACAACCTTCAGCGTATCGCCGCCGCCGAACACGCCGCCATTGTCCGTGCCCTTCTGGCGGGCAAAGCCGATGATGCCGCCCACGCCATGGCGGACCACATCAACTCCACAGCGCGCGGCGTCGAACAACTGATGTTCACACGCTGACCCCTCCCACGGGAGACACAACAACACCAACCTCGGATCCGCGCTGTTCACGCAGATCAAGGACATTGCCGGATTCCCCACCAGCGGCGAAGTACAGACTTCTCGGCACCTGTCGGACACCAATTCCGGCTCGATCGCGCTGCAGCCGGGGCTCAACACGTTCGACGTCGTGATGGTGCTTTCCATTCAGGGCAGCATCCCGGCACCATCGATTCAAGCTTCGATTTCAACTTTCTGAACACGGGAACGTTGGAAATCGACTCGCCCATCGCGTTCACATCCGATTCGGGATTGTTCCTGACGGGCATCAACATCCCCGAGCCGGCATCGCTCGCGATCCTCGCCGCGTCCTGCCGTCTGATCGGCTGCCGTCGCCGCCGGTGACGGGTTATCCCAACGCTGATTGACCATTGTGCCGCGCGGGCATCGCCACGATGCCCGCTTTTTCTTGCGCCCAAAGCACGCCCTTCGTTACACTGCAGGCACCCTACGCGTCAACGTCTTTACCGCACCCTGCAGCCAAAATCGTAAGCACAGAAAATCAAACCACTTATATGCACCAACCATCTACGAGGGACGGGCCAGCACCCCAGGATTGATCCCGATGCTGTTCCGGCAAACGCAGGTGTGTACCCCTTCCACCAGCCAGCCCGCGAAAACTTTTCTTAACTTCATCATGTCCACACCCTCAGGTTTCGCTTCATTTGTATATAGCGAGGCGCCGTTCGTGTTCCGTCGGCAAACAATCCGTTGTGAGGATCGGAATGGACCAGCTTCACATTATGCGTGTGCTGTTGCGTGATCGTGACAAGCTGTTCGCCTACGCATGGTCGATCGTTCGCGACACCCATCTGGCGGAGGATGTCTTTCAGGAGATGTCACTGCTGGTCATCGAGCAGCGGGACAAGATCGTCGACGAGGCGCATCTGATGGTCTGCCTTCGCCAGGCGGCTCGCCTCAAATCTCTCGAAGCGTTGCGACAACGCAACCGCATGCCTCAGATGCTTTCCGACGAAACGCTGGCCCTGCTTGGGGCTCATTGGCAGCGTTATGATGCCTACGACTCGTCGGACATGGTCGATGCCCTGCGCTCGTGTATTGCCAGGTTGACGCCTTACGCTCGACAGATTGTCAAGCTGCGGTACGTGGACGGCCTGCCGGGGCAACAGGTTGCTGCCGCGGTCAATCGCAAGGTGGAAACGGTTTACAAGTCGCTCAGTCGCATCCACCGCAGCCTTCGCGACTGCATCAGGCAACAGGAAAACGTGACGCGTATGAGCGCCGCGCCCACCAACGGGGCGGATGCGTTGTTTCCTGATACGGAAGGGGTGGGCCATGCCTGACGAGCCACGCTCCACCCCCGCACCGATGTTTCGCGATGTCGGATCGCTGATCATCATGCATCTGGAAAACGCGCTGGATGCCCGGCAGACGCAGATGCTCGATGCCATGCTGCGCCAGAGCGACGATGCGCGTGACCTGTTCGTGGCGGTGTGCATGCAGCAGCAGGTCATCTACAGCCGACTGGGACCGGAGTGGGAGGCGGATGCATCGCCGCGTCTTTCCGATCGACAGCAGAGCCTGTCGAACCTGCGTGAGGTGCTCGAGCTTGAGGAACAGGCGCGACAATACCGCGCCACCGTCGGACGTGCTGCTGCAGACACCGCACAGCCGAATCATGATCTGTTCAAAACATTCACCATCGGGCAGGACAGTAGTCAACCGCCTGTGCGGCACATCGTGATTCCCAAATCCGCTTTCTACGGCACGATCGCGGCGATGATCGCGATCCTGGTCGCGCTGGTCTGGCCGCGCGGTGCGGAACAGGCGACGCCGCCCGATTTGCCGCAGACGGTCGATGCCCCCGTTGAGACGCCGCGTTACGCCGCCGTTGCCATGCTGTTGCAGCAGGTGGACGCCAAATGGGAAGGTGGCGTTCATCAGATCGGCGTGGGCGAGCCGCTCTTCAACGAACCGTTGCGCCTCGTTGAAGGCGTGGCGCGCATTCGCTTTCGCAATGGGGCGGATGTGATCGTTGAGGCGCCGGCCTCGTTCACGCCGATCAGCAACGCGGAAGTTCGTTTGACCAGCGGAAAACTGGTTGGCCACTGCGCCTCGCCCGAGAGCCGCGGCTTCACCGTGCGCACGCCCACCACCGTGCTGGTCGACATCGGCACCGAGTTCGGAATCGGCGTGGATGAGCAGGGCGGAACAATGGTGCAGGTGTTCGAGGGTGCCGTCGACGTGGGGCTGCTTCACGAGGAGACGGCAACGAGCCTTGAACGCGTAAACGCCGGTGAAGGCAGGGCGGTCGATGCGGCGGGTCGTGCGATACGAACCATCGCTTCCGATCCGCTCGCGTTCGTTCGCAACGACGAATTCGATGCCCGTGAACGCGCGGACGAATCACCCCTGCACCGATGGTTGGCGCTGAGCTACGAGTTGCGGCGGCATCCCGATCTGGTCGCCTACTACCCCTTCGCTGAACCCGACCCGTTCACGTTGCCCAACGAGGCGCGTGCCACACGGGATCGGCTGCACGGAAAGTTCGGCGACGGTGTGGACAGCGTGACGCGTCCAAGTTGGGTGCCCGGCCGCATCGACGGCAAGGCGGCGCTTGCATTCGACCCGAACGCAAAACAGCACCTGCGCGTTGACGCCGACGAGGCGCTCCAACTGGAACGGATGACAATCCTCGCGTGGGTGAAGCCGACGAAGCCGTACCATTCCGGCGCCATCGTTGCCAGGCATGATGAGCGCGTGCGCGACTACCAGTTCGGCATCGCCACGCCGATCGGCGGTCCGGGCGAAGAAAGCTGGCGGGTTCAGTTCATTTTCGCACAGGACGAACAGGACCGGCGCATCGCACACAGCAGTCGTCGCCTGCCGCGCGACGAGCAGTGGATACAACTCGCCGCGACATACGATGGCAACGCCTATTCGCTTTATATCAACGGTGAACTGATCGACCGCGTGAAACGATCGCGGCCGAACGTACAGGGCAACGGTCCGCTATATATCGGTGCTTCGTATTGGTCGAAACATCGCCCCTGGTTCTCCGGATGCATCGATGAGATCGCGATCTTCTCCACCGCGCTTGGTGAAGATGAAATTCGCGACATCTACGAACGTGGTAAGCCGTAAACCTATGTCCGTTTTCAGAATTGTTGTCTCGATATGAGCCATCCTGCCCGCAGCCTTGGACGGGAAGGCTCGCACGATTGAATTCCCTTTTATTGGAGGAAAATCATGTTCCATTCACGCATCACGGTTCTTCTGAGCACGTTCGCACTGCTGTCGGCCACCTCATCGCAGGCCGCCACCATCGTTTGGGGTTCTGCCCAGGCCGCCACCTCGCCGGCGGATATCGTCAGCGGCGGCAACGTGGTGCTCGCCATCGATGGCAACAACCGCAACGTACCCGATTGGACGGAAATCCAGATCGGCGATATCACCTTCACCCCGCAGAACACGCTCGGTGGCCCACAGGGCAGCACCTCGCCGCGGCTCGATAACACCTCCGGTGATGCGGCCTACGATGCACTGCTCACTTGGAACACTGTCGGCGTCGGAGCCGGAACATCCGACATCGAAATCGCCGGCCTGACTGCCGGAACAAGCTATTACGTCCAGGTGTGGTACATCGATACGCGCACATGCTGCGCCGCGAGGTCGATGACCCTGGGCGACGGCGTCTCCGCCAACGAAGTGAGCATCCAGGGCGGACCGGTCGGATCGCTCGGCCACTTCTAGTGTGTGCGCAACCAAGGGCAGGCATGCTTCACCCAAAATGCGAATAGCGCGATCTCCCGCTGAGTATCAATGCGGAACGCCATCCTCTTTACGCCTCGTTGGTAGCACCGCACCGAATGCGTAGGACCGACTTGCGATCTTCCCGTCGTCGTGGCTGAGTGTGTCAACGCACGCTCATTCTCGTACTGACGGAGACCGCAACGATGGCATACGAAGAATGGATTCGCGAGATCCCACCCGAAGAGCAACTGCAGGAGATCGCCAGGATTCTTGCAAAGGCGGTGCTTCGGAAACATCGTCACCCGGAACTTATCCCAGGTGCCCACCAAGAAACACCACGAGGCGCAGACGTTGCCACAGCCCGAACAAGACTACGTGAAGGTTACCGGCTGGACCAGTTCGACGACGACGCCGACATTGACCCATGGAGACGATCCAAACGCGGCGCGTTCTGCCGAAAGCATTGCACGTCGATCGAGACGGTCTCGTCCCAGGACCTGGATGCAGCGATTTGCCAGCCGCACCTCTCCTTCGATCAGATCGACTTGCGCGATGCGTTCAGCTACGCCATGAGCATGTTGTGCGACGAGGATCGCATGATCGCGATGCATGTGGGGACGCGCGGAGGTCGCGCAACGGTCCGCGAGTTAGGCGTAAGCCGCCGTCGGATTGAGGCCACGATGAGGCGAATTCGGCCCGTCTTTTGCAGAGCCGGCTTTGAAATGCGGGCTCAACCATGACTAAAGGCGAGTGTGGCGTGGCTGCGATGAGCCGCTTGGCTTGTCTTATCGGATCCGATGCGCGAAACCGCATGAGCACTTGTAACCATCACATCCCGCGGTGGTTCCGCCAGTTGATCGTAAAGTCACGACTTCGCCCCTGCGATGTCCAGGCGGTGCGTGCCTGCAATGGCCTCGATTTGGCTTGGCAGAAGGAGCGCCATCTCCGATAAGCGTCCGATTCATACGAACCG
>CAZEFM010000003.1:0-39086 GCA_964511575.1 uncultured Phycisphaeraceae bacterium
ATGCCCAGCGCGACATCGAACGATTGCGTGTACGCATCGCCGAACGCGGGCTGCAGGCCGGAACGTTCCAGGTGATCGATCAGGTAGTCGCGCGCTTTGATGAGCCCTTCGGTGCCGGCGTCCCGGCCTTCCATGGAGGGATGCGCCAGGTCGTGCACCAGTTTGGCAATGTACGCTTCACCCGGCTCGAACACCGACGCCGACGTCGGCTGCCCCCACGTGCCGCAGCCCGGTAGCGCTGCGACCAGCACCACCAACCAGACGCCCGCCGATCGCACACCCCAATTCATCCGCATCGCAATGCTCCATAGAACCTGTCGTAAGGCGCAGCATATCGCCTCACACCTGCCACGTCACTATTGGCTCGTCACGCTCTCCGCAAAGAAAATTCCCCACGCCCCCCGGCGCAAACGGCAGCAATCACATGCCCATTCTGCGGTTGAATGCTTCCGTGCCTCCGGGCGGGATGCTCAGATACTGCCAGGCATCGCCTTTGAGGTGCTTGCCGATGAGCAGAATCTGCCCCACGTGAGCGGCATAATGCGAAAGCTGCCGCGTGATCGCCTGCATCACCGTGTGCGGTTCGCGGCGAATCAGCACCGTACGCCCCAGGTCCGCATCACTCAACGGCTCCAGCGCGTTGAAGACGCACCGCCAACCCTCCTCCCACCGCTGCATGATCGCCTCACGGCTGGGGAGATCATCCACGAACTCATCCTCACGGTTGCGGTCCGGCTTCTCGCCATCGGTCGTCAGAAAATCAGTCCAGCGCGACCGCATGTTCCCCGCCATGTGCTTCACGATGGCTGCAATCGCGTTCTGATGCGGATTGATCCGCACATGGAAGTCCGCATCATCCAACTGCACAAACGCCTTCTCCGCCATCCCCTTGAGCTTGCGAAACTCCTCCAGACACGCCGCAAGCACCGTGTTCGATGAACCAGATACACTCATAAAACCCCCTTCAAACGTTTACGATGAAGCTCGCCCCCTCGTGGGCAATGGCCTATCAACCGCGGCGAATCAACTTGTCGTACTCCGCGTGCGTTCCGATCTAAACCCAAATGGTGTGCTCCCCTTCCTCAACCGCCAGCGCACGATGGTGCAGGTCGACACGAACCGACACAAACATCCTGATGCGTTTGACATGCATGACGGGTGTCGAGGATCCTCGCGAAGTTGCTCATAGCAGCGATCAGCCAACCGCTGCACTTCCGAGGGCAACCGCTTTGTAGCAGTCCCAAAACCGCGGCGTAGCGACATACTTCATCGCTCGGTGCAGCGACCGTCACGCCGATCCTGCCGCCCCTCCTCACGCAACCAGTCAAGTTCCCCGGCCGCGGCATCGGCTTCAAACTGCCGATCCCAATCCTCGGCGTCAAACGCGGCAAACCCCGCGCGAAACGCTGCACGTTCGTCAGCCGACAGTTGACGCACCGCCTGTTCGATCTGTTCGACGTTCTTCATAACTCAATTATATCATCCGACCACCACGCACGGTCGACGAATACCCCGACGTCACGCCGTTAAGATTCGTCATCGCCCTTTGGGGTTTAACGCGCATATTCCACCGTGCGCATCTCGCGAAGCACCGTCACGCGGATTTCACCGGGGAAGGTCATCTCCTCGCTGACGCGCTTGGCGATGTCGCGGGCGATGAAGGCGCAGTTGGCATCGTCGACGCTCGAAGGATCGACGATCACGCGCACCTCGCGGCCGGCCTGGATGGCGAACGCCTGCTTGACGCCCTTGATGCTCGTGGCGATGCCTTCGAGCTGCTCCAGACGCTTGACGTATTTCTCCAGCGTCTCCCGCCGGGCGCCGGGACGAGCGCCGCTGATGGCATCGGCCGCCATCACGATCGGGGTGTAGGGCGAGATCGACGGGATATCGTTGTGATGGCCTGCGATCGCGTTGAGCACGATCTCGTTCTCGCCCAGCTTCTTGCAGAACTCCGCACCGATCGCCGGGTGGCCGCCTTCCATGTCGTGGTCCATCGCCTTGCCGATGTCGTGCAGGAAGCCGCAGCGACGCGCCAGCGTGCCGTCAAGCCCCAGCTCGTCAGCGATGACCTGGCAGAGATAGGCCGTCTCCATCGAGTGGCGCAGAATGTTCTGCCCGTAGCTCGTGCGGTAGTGCAGACGGCCCATCATCTCGCTGATGCGCGGGTGCAGGCCCTGGATGTTCGCCTCGATGGTCGCTTCCTTGCCCAGGCGGACCAGACGCTGCTGCATCTCCTTCTGAATCTGCTCGACGATCTCTTCGATGCGTGCCGGATGAATACGGCCATCGTCCAGAAGCTTCTGAAGCGCCTCGGCGGCGATGGCGCGGCGAACCGGGTCGAAGCACGACACCACCACCACGCCCGGCGTGTCGTCGACGATCACGTCCACCCCCGTCGCCTTCTCAAACGCGCGAATATTGCGGCCCTCGCGGCCGATGACCCGACCCTTCATGTCGTCGCTGGGAATCGCGATGGCGCTCACCGTCGAGTCGGCGGTGTGCTCCGAGGCGTACCGTTGGATCGCCTGCAGCGTGATCTTCAGTGCGTTCTCCCGAGCCTCTTCCTCGGCCTGCTCCTGGGCACGCTGGATCAGCATCGACGCCTCGTGCTGGACCTCCTGCTCCATCACCCGCAGCGTCTCCTTGCGGGCCTCCTCCACGCTCATGTTGGTGATCCGCAGCAGCACCTGCCGCTTCTCCTCGTGGAACTTCGCCATCGCCTCCTGCTGTTCCGCGATCAGCGCATCCAGTTCGGCGTTGCGGGCGGCCACCTTCTCCTCGCGCTGCTTGAGTTGCAGCTCCACATCGTCGAGGTACTTTTCCTTGGTGGTGAGTGTGTCGAGCTTGCGGTCGAGGTTGTCCTCGCGCTTGGTCAGTCGTCGCTCCGCCTCCTTCAACTCGTTGCGCGCGGCTTCCACGCGTTCGCGACTTTCGGCGTTCTCGCGTTCGAACGCCTCACGCAGCTTCGCCAACTCGTTTCGACTGTCCAGTTCGATTTGCTTTTTGAGCGTCTCGGCCTCGGCGCGGGCGGTGCGCAGAATCTCCTGCCCCTGCTGCCGCGCCTGACTGATGGCACTGGCACCCAGCAGACGCGTGAACAGCATGCAGCTGCCGGCCCCGAGCACCAGCCCCACAACCACGTAAATCACTTCGGTCATTGGCGAGCCCCTTGATCACCGTGCCCGGGCAATGCGCAACGACAGGCACGGCGCTATGAGGCGGCGCCGGACGATCTCAACGAGGCACCCTGACGATCAGCAGTACGACAACATTCCACCAGTAACCGCGCAGGGCGGTAGCGACAGGCGCGCACCGCGACAATCAGGTGACCGGATGCCTTCGTGCCGGTGAACGCACCGGCAACAAGCCAGACGGGAATCAATGTGGCGGCAGTGGAGCATTGTCAATCTATCCCACCTCGCCAAGCGCAACGCTTGCGGCGAGGAAGGCCGGCTGCCATCCGTTCCCACACATCCGTGGGCAGACGCATCACCGGTCTGATCGGTTGGGCGCCGAGTGGAGACGAACCCGAAAGGATCCACTCGCCCGGCACACACCGGTTAAATCCGCCCTTGGAGGGCGGCGAAATCACTCGGCCGGGGCACAACGCCACAGGCCGCGCGGGTCAGGGGACCGCAGATCCATTCAACCTGCTTTCCCCGGGCTGTCCCAGCTCCTATGGTAGTTCTCAATAGCACCTTCCGTCAAGACTTCCCCGATACCACAACACGCCGCAAACCCTCTTTCCGCACGCTCTTTCACCCGGAACGCGGGACTGCCATCCACCGGGCGCCTGCTGCCTGCCGCACCCGTACACACGCCGCGCAATCGATTATCATCCCCACATGATCTCGGTCCTGTTGCTTCTTTTCGTCGCGGGCATCGCGCTGTCGCAGGCGCTGAGCGACCCGCGGGCTGTGACGCTTCGCTGGCTGCGACTGGGCGGACTGATCGCCGTCACCTTCTGGGCGCTTGCGGTCGTTGTGCGTGCCATCACAGCCGAGCAGACCACGGCAAGCCACTGGGTCGGCCTTGCCATCGTTGCGGTTCCCACCGTCGCCCAACTTATGCTCACCCAAATCGGCAAGCGAACCGGGCAACGCCTCGCAGCCTGGGCGACGTTTCTCCTTGCTTCGGTTGTGGCGACGCACCTCACGGGACGCGATGCGCTGACGGCCGACGCGCTGCTGATGTGCCTCACCTTCGCCATCAGCGGCGGCATTCTCGGCGGGCTGCTCATGACCATGCTGCTCGGCCACGCTTACCTCACCAGCGGCAACGAGATGACGCAGGCACCCTTCGAACGGTTGGTGCGCGCGCTGGTCGTGCTGCTGGTGCTGCGGCTGATCGGTAGTGCCGCCTTCGCGCTCTACCCGTGGTATGCCGCCATCGATTACCCCCGGCCACGCCTGTGGACTGTCATGATGATCACGGCACGGTACCTTGTCGGGCTCGCGGTGCCGATCCTCTTTACCGTTATGAGCTGGGAATGCGTACGGCGACGCGCCAACCAGTCGGCAACGGGCATCCTCTACGTCGCGTCCGTGCTGGTGATCATCGGTGAAGGCATCGCGCTCAACCTCACCTCGGAAATCGGCACGGGGCTGTAACGTCTGCCTCCATCGAACGTGCCGACGGGCGAGGGGGCCGTCCGGGGGCTGTCCCATTGATCGGTTTACGCTCCACAACCGTTTGCGTGATCTTGTCGGGGCGGTGAAGTGACGTGATAATGACGCCACCTCCAGCAAGGATGCCGTATGCACATTCATCGTTTCATCGTCACGGGCATGGCTGCACTCGCGCTCACCATGGCCGTCGGCTGCGACAACACCGCATCGTCCGGATCGAGCGCTGCCGTCAACGCGGCGGAAAACGCGGAACCGGCGGACGACGCCAAGGCAATGATCGATCGCGGTGCGTATCTGGTGAGCATCGCGGCGTGCAGCGATTGTCACACGCCGTTCAAGATGGGCGAGCGTGGCCCCGAACCGGACATGTCGCGGTATCTGTCCGGCCACCCGCAGGACCTGAAGGTGAAACCGCTCGATCCACCGGAGCTTCCCTGGATCGGCTACCTCTCGGCAACGAACACCGCTTTCGCCGGGCCTTGGGGCATCACGTTTTCCGCGAACCTCACACCCGACCGCCAGACCGGCCTTGGCATCTGGACGGAGGAGATGTTCATCAACGCGATACGGCAGGGCAAACACATGGGCATTGCCCGCCCCATCATGCCGCCGATGCCGTGGGCGGAATACGCGAAAATGACCGACAGCGACCTGCGGGCGGTGTTTGCTTATCTGCAGTCGATCAAACCGATCACCAACGAAGTGCCTGAATATCGGCCGCCGAACCATCAGGATGATGATCCTTACGACGACGCGGAGTAACGGTCGGCGGGCGGCTGCATCTTCGATTCCATTCGAAATGCACGTTTGAGGCGGTCCATTCGGTGGTTCGCCTGGTCATCACTGTGCACGCCCTTGCCCCGTTCAACCCGGGGCGCGATTCCACAAGTGATTTGCATAGGCGGCACCTTCTGCAGTTCCCGGCCGCGATTTGATGCGGTGGGCGATGCTTTGTGCGGTTTGTAACGGCTGCGCGATGGCGAAACCTTCCAACTTCACACGTTTCAAGACAAGTCGCCCCACAAGCTGGCCGATAACAACGTCAACTTCCGGAGCGATCCAGAGACACGCACAGTCGAATGGGGCTGAGCCACCGCACTGGGCGGGCGGCGTGATCGGTGAACGGCGCGGCCAGGCCGCGAGCGTCCGGGTGAGAGGGTGCACCATGATTTCCACCATCGAACTGGATCAGCAGGACGGACTGGTCATCGCCACCATTACCACGGCGTATGTCACCGGGCCAGAGATGCAGGAGCTGACGCAACTGCTCACGCAGAAAATGCGTCACGACCGCGCGACGCAGTTCATCATCGACCTCAAACCGGTGACGTTTCTCTCCAGCGCCTGCATCGGCGAACTGGTAACGTTCCTGCAGGATCTTGAGCATGTGCGCGGCCGCATCGCGCTGCTGAACCTGCAGCCGGACGTGGCGTTCCTTTTCAAGGTGACGCGGCTGGATCACGTCTTTCCCGCCTTCGAAGATCTGGACGAAGCGAAGGATCACGTGCGCGGAGGGTGAGTCGAGTATGGCGTTGACGGGATCGACGCCATGGGTGGGATGTTGCCCAGGGATGGCGATCCCGGGCTTTAGGGTGAGATGCAACTTTGGATGTGACAAGGCCCCGCGCGGTTGCACGGGGCCCTGACGTTGGTTGGATTGTCTCAGCCGAATCAGCTGAACCACATCTCGAACAGCCACGCCGTATCGATGTGCCCCACGGGGAACTCCGCCAGTTCGTTCGTGCCGAGTTGTCCCAGTTGGCTGAGCATGACCGGATCGGGGGCGTAACCCATGATCCCGTACTCGCCGGCGTTGGAATCGGCCGCGTTGCCATCGTTGTCCGGATCGTCGGTGATGAGCAGCCAGCTTTCATTCTCACGATCGGTCGGCTGATGGTTGAAGCCCATCGCGTGCAGCAGTTCGTGAGCGATGACGTTGGCCAGCCCGATGCTGTACTGGTTGAGCATCGCCGTAACCGTGCTGACCTGCGAAAGGTCCGCAAAGTTCTCCACCAGAACGAGTGCCTCGTCGGCGATGTCGTCGTTGCCGACGTCGATGTTGCCCGCGATGCCGTACAGGCCAGGATTGTTCGCATCGGTCGCACCAACAAAGATGGTGGTGTAATCCTGGGCCGGGATGTTGCCCGACTGCGACGGATCATCGGTGGTGAAGTACAGACCCGACGAAGCGCTGAGGTAGCTGGTCAGATCCGTGATGTCATCCAAGTCGAGCACCTCGACGATCACCGACGCATACGGATGCGAGGTGAAGATCGTCACGATGTTGTCGATGATGCCGATGACGCCGTCGCCGCCGTGGATCAGCCGATCCGTCTGGCCGGCAAGCATGTCGTCGAGGATGGCCGCATCGAGCGGATCGAAGTTGACGGCGCCCAGCGACGACTGCGTGGACAAACCGCCTTCGAAGTTGAGGTAGACCAACTGCTTGCTGATGCGGTTCGGCCCGGTGAAGTAGGCGATCGACTGGACGTTGCCGTTGCCCAGGTCGATTCGGTTGTTCGCCAGGAGCGTACCGCCCAGTGCTTCCGCCAAACCTTCGTTCGTGAACTCGTTGCCGGTCAGCGTCAGCGTGTAGCTGCCATCGATCGCTCCTTCGATGGGGGCGACGGCAACGAAGTACTCGCCCGTGGCGGGGAGCTCGAATGCCTGGAACATGTTCGCGTCGCTCCAGGCGCTGGACCCGGTCGTTTCCTCGAGCCTTGCGAGCATTTCGAACGTGTCGTCCGCCAACGCCAGGGTTCCCTGATCGTCGCGGTAGAACACCGCCATGACGACGTTCGCCGGGCCGCTGTAGCTGACCGCGAAGTACTCGCCCTGAACCGCCTGGAACGAGTAGATGTCGACATCGTCCGCGCCATTGAAGACGCCGTTGATGAGAATGGTTCCCGTCAGCGCCCCCAGAGCGTTGTAGTCTTCGGTGAAGTCGTTGCCCAGGTCGGACCCGACCACGAGCATCTCGAAGTTGCCGCCTTCGGTGCCGTTGCCGTTGCCGTCGAGCGCGGTGCCCAGCGGATCACCGAAGTTACGCCACTCGGAGCGGAAGCCCGAGCGATCGACGATCGCGGTGGTTCCGTCGCCGACGAGGGTCAGGTTGATCTCGTCGCCGAAGTCCACGTTGCGGGTGAGGGTGACGACGCCTCGCACCGAGCCGTCGCCGAAGACCTGCTCGGTGTAGGCCATGGTGACGCCGGTGATGATGTCGCCGTTCTCCGTGAGCACCACCGTGCCGCCGTCGCCCAGCACCTGGCTGAGGCTCAGCGAGTCGGTGTTCAGCGCCTCGGAGAAGATGACCCGCAGACGGTTGGGCGCGAGTTGGATCACCTCCACCACCGTCGGTGCACCGAACGGATCGTTGTGCACCTGAGCGGCGACAGCGGACGTGCCGTTGCGGACGTTGATTTTGCCGATGGCATCCGCCGCCACGATCGCCGACTGCTTGCTCGCACTCGTGGTGATCGCGTTGGTGATGCTCACGTTCTGAATCGTGCTGGACCGCACACCACCGGCTTCGGCGGCGTTCGTCACCGTGCCGTTGCCCGCAACCGTTCGCAGGTAAACGCGGTGATCGGTCGGCATGCCCTCACCCGACGACTGCGGCGGCAGCACGCCGGCGGTCAGCACGCTGTCGATGAACGTGCCGAACTTGGCGGTCTTCAGCGAGCCGCCACGGATGCGGTCGTCAGCCGTGTTGTAGGTTTCATCCTCGCCCAGCAGGATGCCGTACGCGAACAGGCCGTCGGTCGAGTTGTTGACCGCCAGTTGCGTGCCGTCACGTCCGACGAACAACTGCCCGCCATCCACATCGCGGAAGCTGGCCTTGACCAGGTCGCGGCCGACGATGGCGCGGCCTCGGTGGATGTTCTGCACGGTCAACTGCGTGACGCTGCCGCCCACGTTGAGCGTGGCGTCCGCTTCCGTGCCGCCCATCAACTGCACCGACTTCACGTCGCCGGTGACCGCCAGGTGAGCGCCATCCTCAAGCAACCCGTTGATTCGCAGGTTGCCGCTGATCATGCCGATCACCGCCTCGCCGAGGAACGAACCGCTCACCACCATCTGCGACAGCGTGTTGCTGATGCCGATGAACGCGGAATCGAGCACCGAGCCGTTGATGGTCACGCGGTTGGCGTCGAACACGTCCGTCGTGCCGGCGAAGTCGCCCCGCACGTTGAGGTTGTTCAGGACGCTGCCCGCCACGAAGCGCGCCTGGCTCAGCACATCGCCGGCAATCCGCACGACGTTGATGTCCATGATCGCTTCGAGCAGACCGTTGAAGTCACCCGAACGCTGCACCAGTTGCTTGATGCCGCCCGCGGTGACCAGAGCACCCGAGAAGTCGCCATCGAGCGTCACCCGGTTGAAGGTGTTGCCCGTGGTGACCAGTCGGCCGAAGTAGGTCGAACCGATGTTGAGCTGGTCGACGCTGACCGCCTGGATGCGGCCGGCATCGGCTTCGGTCGTGCCCTTGAGCTGCACGAACCGGTTGGTCGCGCTGTTCTGGAAGGCATAGAACGTGCCCGCGTTGGGGTCGTAGGCCAGATCGGTCAGGCCCGCCGACACAACCGCCGGCTCGGTGCGAACCGCCACCAGACCCGTCGCCGTGTCAATCGTCACCAGACGACGGCTTTCCAGTTCCAGACCGATCAGTTCGCCCGTGGCATCGTCGAACTCGATCGCGGCGAGTTCCACATTGCGGCCGCTGGAATCGACCAGGTCGCCGACCTGGGTGAATGTCATCGTCGCCGGGTCGAAGCTCACCAGGTTCCACCCGCTGCCATCGGAGGTGATCAGGTAGATGGTGTTCGTGTTGTTGTCCGCCGCGAACGGCAGGTCGCCCGCGCCCGGGGTCAGGTCGGCGCTGCCCACCGTCACCAGCCGCTGGAACGCGCCGGTCGCCAGATCGATCGTGCCCAGCACGGTCACTTCGCCATCGGTGTTGGCATCGGCGCTGGCGTAGAACATGCCGTCGCCAGCCGTGTCGTAGGCGTAGGTGCGATAGGTATCGCCGCTGCGGCCGACCGCGAAGACATCGATGTCCGGGTTGATCGGGGCCGAGCCTTCGCTCAGTTCCTCAAAGGCCGAGGCGTCACCGAGCGTGACGTTGGCGGCACTGAGGAAGATGAGGCGGCCGGCGATGCCATCGTTGTCGTAGGCCAGCAGGTTGCCATCCTGATCGAAACCGATGCCGCTGATCGTGGTCACGCCTGCGCCACCGCCGTTGACTTCGATGTTGCCCAGCGAATTCAACGTGCCGTCCAGGTCGATGGTGACCAGTTCATCGTTGCCACCGTTGCGACGCACGGCGTAGATCGTGCCGTCGGCAGCGGTCGTCAGACCGGTGAACGCATCGTTGACCGCCCCGCCATCGTCAAGCAGCGCGCCAGGCAGGCCGCTGTTGCCGATACGGTGAACGTTGACGAACCCGCCGCTGGGGGTTGTCTGGATCTGCACCAGCGCGACACCTGCGTTGCCCGGGCCGTTGCCGTTCTGGTCGGACACCAGCGCGATCAACTGTTCCGAGTCGTTGCCCACCTTGCGGAAGGCAAGCGCCAGCACCTGCTGGGTGAAGTCGAAGTTGCCCAGCGTGGTGCGCAACGAACCGATGACGGTCTGCTGCCCCGTGGACGGGTCGATTCGGACGAGCTGGTCGACACCCGAGGTGCTGTCGATGGCGTAGACATGTCCGGCGCTGTTGACCGCCAGACCACGCAGGTCGACGCCCACGCCGTCGTTGATCACGCCCACCGGCTGCGTCGGCTGTGGATCGTAGAGCCGGGCGATGGCGTAGAGGTCGCCGCCGAGGAAGTCGATGCCGATGAGCGTGGGCGCGTTGCCCGAGTAGGCATCGAACACGTTGACGGTTTCGAGAATGCCGCCGGGCCCGTTGAGCGTCGGGTCGATACGGTGCAGCACACCGTTGCCCGCATGCGCCCAGAGGTTACCCGCCGCATCCACGCTCAGCGTGTTGTAGCTGTTGGCGTACGCACCGAGCATGTTCTGCAGCGGCGTGTCGTTGGCGCTGCCGATGGTGAGCGACCGCACCGTGCCACCGATGGTCACGCGGCCGGAGCCCTGGTCGGCGAGTTGCAGTTGCTGGATGTCGCCGCCGATCTGCCCGGTGAAGTCGCCGCCCAGATCGTTGAAGCTGAACCGACGCATCGAACCGTCGATCCACAGGTCCGGCGCATCGGTGCCATCGCCGATCAGATCACCGTCGAAGACAAAGTCGCCCACGGTCGTGTCGTCGGCAGTGAGGATGCGGCCGATGTCGTAGTTGCCATTGCCGGTGATCGTCACGCGGGTGTTGCTGGTGGTATCGGTGAGCACCACCGCATCAAGCACACCGTCGGTCGGATCGTCATCGTACACCGTGACCGTGCCGGGGCCGTTCACCACGATCGTCACCGCCCCGCCGTTGAGTGACAGCGGCGTTCCCTGGCTGGCGGTGCCGGCGATCGCCTGCAGCGCGCTGCCCTGGTTCAACGTCAGGTCGTCGATGTCGTAGGTGACGTTGTCGGTGATCGTGCCGCCCGCGGCGGTGGTGTTGTTCTGATTGATGCCCGAATCGGCGACGACATGCGAGCCCGCGCCCAGCGTGCCGTTGATGCGGCCGATCACGCTCATGCCGCCCGTCACCGAGCTGAGCACATCCGGGTTGGTGAAGTCACCCGCCGCACCGGCGTCGACACCGGCGGTGACGTAGCTGCCGATCATGCCGCCGTCGCGGATGTCCGCCAGCGTGATGTCGCCCCAGTACAGCACGCGGTCGTCGCCGCTGCGGGCGGCATTCTGTTCCGCCGCGTTGGCCAGACGGGTGATGTCGCTCTGCACCGCACGGATGGCGTAACTGCCCAGGCTCAGACCCGCCGACACCGAGCTGTTGGTCATCGTCCCGCTCTGGAAGCGGTTGATCGAACCGCCCGCCGCCACGATCGAGTCGGTCATCGAACCGACGGTGAACGTCTGCAGGTGAGCGATGCGGCTGGTTTCGTTGGCGTCTTCCTCACCCGCGGCCGAGGCGAACACGCCGTCATCACCGGCGCTGATGCCCACCTGCACCAGGGTGTTCGTCACATCGTTGCTGACGATGAACTGCTTCACATCGTGTGCGAAGGTGAGCACCGACAGATCCAGCGCGTTGAACGAGATGAGGTTGGTCGAGCCGCCGACGTTCAGATCGATCGAGCCGATGCCGCCGACGCGGAGCTGATTGACCGAGCGTTTGAGGTTGAGCACGGAGGCGAGCGCCTGCTTGACCAGGTCGCCGCCGACGTTGATGGTGACATCCGAATCGATGGTCGAGCCGTTCGCCACGAACCAGTCGCCACCGATGCGGATCTGCGTGCCGCGGCTGCTGTAGCCCAGGTCCAGCCCGCCCATCATCGTGCCGCCGATGATCATGTTCTGCAGGGCGCCCACGGCGATGTTGGCGCCGACGATCACATCCTGACCGATCTGCAGCGTGCGCAGTTCGTTGACGATGTTGATGCCGCCGCTGCCGTGAATCGAGCCGTCGAAGCGGATGAGGTTCGCCGACAGGGCGCTGATGACGCCGCCCAGATCCGAACCGGTGACCACCACGCTGTTGATCGAGCCGTTGTCCGCCTGCAGGTTGCCGAACAGCGAACCGTTGATGATCTGAACCTTGTTGATGTTGCCCGTCATCGACGCGATGGTCGCGAACTGGCCGACGTGGCCGTCGCGCACCACCAGCGTGTTCAGATCGCCGCCGATGCGGATGTCATCGTTGATGAGCTGACCGCCGATGTTGTTGTCTTCCGCGGTGACCAGCAGCTGCTTCACGCTGCCGCCCACGGTGACCGATCCGTCCAGTTGACCGAACACGGTGATGCAGTTGACATCGCCGTTGACCACGATGTTCGACACGCGGGCGCCGCGGCCGTTGACGTAGACCAGTTCGTCCGTCGTCGCGTCCACCGCGATGAACGCGCCCATCTGCCCGGTGAACGGATCTTCCAGCAGCGGGTTGTAGGTGAGCCCCTGGAGGTTCTGACCACGCAGCGAATCGGCGACCAGCGGCCGCCCCAGTTCCGTCGCCGAGCCGTCGGTCAGGTTGATCGCCAGGATGCGGCTCTTGTTGCCGTTGGCTTCCACCGCCAGAAACGCGCCGTCCATCGCGTTCGGGTCGTCCACCAGCAGCGTCAGACCCGTGAGGTTGGCGACCGACTTGTTCTTGAACGTGACTTCCTTGTTGGACAGGAACGTGTCCGAATCGTTGACGTCCACCTCGACGAGGCGCGTCGTGTTGCCCTCGGCGACCAGTGCGTACAGCGCCCGGCCGTTGACGTGCGTCGCGTCCTCGTCGAAGGCGATGGCCTGAATCTTGCGCACGTCAGTCACTTCGCCGAACGTGCCCGCCACCGCCGTCACCACGCCGGTCGTCACGTCCACCCAGAAGAGCTGATCGATGCCGTTGGATTCCGCCACGAAGTACAGGTGCGTCAGGTTCGTGGGGTCGAACGCCGCTGCGCGGATCGCATCGATGCTGCCCGGCAGTGCCGCGTCATCCTGCAGGTGGAAGCGAACCGTCGCCTCACCCGTGAACGTGTTCAGTTCGACCAACTGCACCAGTTGCGTCGCCACGC
Organism: uncultured Phycisphaeraceae bacterium; assembly: GCA_964511575.1. Lineage (GTDB taxonomy): Bacteria > Planctomycetota > Phycisphaerae > Phycisphaerales > Phycisphaeraceae > CALKHT01. Next base: position 13,259 of record CAZEFM010000003.1, read on the forward strand.
CATCGATGTCCACCGTCACCACGTTGAACGAGTAGGTGCGACGGTCGGACCGGCTGGCGATCGCCTGCAGGTTGATCTGGCTCACCCCCTGGTTCGACCATTCGAACGTGCCTTCGGGGATGAGGATGTCGTTGATGTTCGTGCGGCCGATCGCGATCACGTCCGCGACGTTGGTCACCTTCTTGTTGCCAACGGTGAGCTTCTTGAGCGAGCCGTCGATGTAGAGCACATCGCCGATCTGGCCCAGCGAACCGTTGACGGTGATCGTGCCCACGTCGCCACCAACGTTGATCGAGCCGAGGAAGTTGCCGCCCACGACCATGCTGTTGACCGTGTTGCCCTTGGCCACGTTCGTGCCGTTGGCGGTCACATCGCCGATCATGTTGCCGCCGACGTTGATCTTGCCGATGCCGTTGGTCGCGAAGAGGCTGCCCTGCAGTTCGCCGGTCACCACGACGCTGCCGATCGCACCGTTGTTGCCCGTGGCGCGGATCGACGAATCGCCGATCAGGTTGCCGCGAAGCTGAATCGCCTTGATCAGGCCCGCCACCGTCAGGTCCAGCCCACTCACGTCCGCGCCGGGCTTGAACTGCTTGAGCAGACCGGTCGTGACCGCCAGGTTGTTGATCGTGGTCGGATCGTTGTCGACGCTGCGGCCGGTGATGATCCCCGCGATGCTGTTGGCGAAGTCGATGGTCGAGTTGCTGATGCGATGGGCGCGGACAGTGCCCAGATTCACCAGACCCCACATCGACGTGCTGTGCAACTGGCCGGCGATCAATTCATACCGCGGCAGGAACAGCCCGTGCGGGTTGTTCTCCGGATCCGTCGCAAAAGCCTGACTCAGGTCCGTCAGCCGGTTCAGCCGCACGTTGTAGAACGGGTCGTACGCCATGTCGTAATCGCTGTAGCGAACCGACTCGGCGAAATCCTGAATCGACAGCGCCTGACCCTTGCCGGTGATGGTCACGTTGCCCATCGAGTTGGCAGCCTGAATCGTCGTGCCCAGCAGCCCGAACCCGTCCACCGTGATGTTGCCGATCGACGCCTGCCCCACCGTGTGGATCGCTGAGTTGACGATGCCGAACCCGTTCTTCACGGTGATGTTGCCCATGTCACGGGCAGCGAACCGCGAACCGATGATCCCGCCAAGACCCTGCAGCGTGATGTTGCCGATCTCCAGCGTGTCCGGCTGGTCGGGATAGTCCTGAGCGCCACCCACCGCCGACGAGCTTTCGAACGTCTCGAGCACGGCAATCAGCGAGCCGATGATCGAGCCGTGCGTCAGGTGGATGGTATCAATGCCCGTCAGCGAGATGATGTCGCCGCGGATGTCCGAACCGAGCCCCTGGTTCTCCACGCGGTGGATGCGGCCTTCCACGTACAGGCCGCCGTGCGCCATCGCCCCGCTGCCGGTCGGCGCCAGGCCTTCACCAATGTTCACCAGGAAAAGGTCGCCAGCGACATACACCGGCGCGAGAATGCCCTCGACGTGGCCGCTGGTGTTGACATTGTTGTTGTTCGCCCGGATCTCACCGGCACTGCCGAGCACCATGATGTTGCCCAGGCCTTCACCGGCGCGGATGCGGCCGACGTGCCCGAAGATCGCCACGCCCGTCGTCTGGAACTGGAACGGGTAGCCATCGGCGACCAACGTATTGGTGTCGAGGATCGCACCGGTGGAGCTGCGCGGCAGACCAATGCTGCCGTTGGCACGCAGCTCACCCACACTGTCGGCGATCACGTTGACAATCTCACCGCTGCCGGTGAGGTTCGCGATCTCGGTGATGTTCCCGCCGACAATCTCCAGCACGTCGATTGGCAGCGATCCGCGGAAGATCACTTTCAGTTCAGGTCCGCTCAGCGGATCGATGACCGGCACGCCGTTGGCGTCCAGCACCATCGTCTGACCCTCGCCGGCCACCTGCACCGAGCCCACTTCCACCGGGCCGTTCGAACCGAGGTTGCTCAGCGACTCGAACTCGATGCCGAAGCCCGAGCTGGCGACGTCGACAAGCACGCTGCCGCCCGCACCGCGCACACCGTACCGCCGAATCACCAACGCGCCCTGCAGGAATCGCGGGTTGTCCGGGCCTTCCGGAAGCGTGTCATCAAACAACGGGTTGGCGATCTGGCCCGGCGTGATGCGAACACGACCACCGCCATCGTCCACGTGGACGTGCGACTGGCCTTCCGCCAGCGTCAGCGGATCGTAAACCCCCGTCTGGAAGAACGCATCCTGATAAATCGTGCCGCCGACCCGCATGTAGCGGACGTTGCCGCCGATCCCCGTCTGAATGCCCGGGCCGCCGCCCGCTTGCGTACCGAAGTCGCCGATCACATCGATCAGGTCGATCACGCCGTCATCACCCACACCGTCCACGTTGACCGCGAGATAGGTCGAGCCCGAACCGCCGGCGATCGTCATTTCATTGGCACGCACGACGCCGATGCTGCTGTTCGTATAGATCATCCCGCCCAGGTTGCCCGCGGCATCGATAAGCTGGATGTGCCCATCAACCAGCGCTTCATCTTCCGCACCGGTGATGAAGTAAAGCTCCGCCCCGTCGTTGCGGATCACGCCGATGCCGCCGTTGCGCACCTCGATCACCGGCGCGCTGTCCTGAGCGATGTCGCCGCCCACGTGGATCGCACGCAGGTTGCCGTTACGCACATCGATGTCCGACGGCGTCATGCCCGGCGTCGCGCCCGTCGCAAACATCAGCGATCCGAACGCGATGAAGCCGCCCAGGTCGCCGTTATGCACGTGGAAGCTGCGCCGACCGGAAGCCACCGACAGAATGTCCGCATACGCGCGGATCCCCCCGATGCCCATGTCGCCCACGTTGTTGATGTGAATCGTGTACGCCTGCGGGAACGTATCCGTCCCCACGCCCTCCTCGAACGAATTGTTCGTCGCCACCGCCACCACGATGCGATACTGCCCCGGGCGATCCGCGGTGAAGGCGAACGGCTCGAACGTCACATCAAAACCGGTCGTCGTCTGATTGCTCGCGATGAGCCGGCCTTCCGGATCGAAGATGCCCACACGCAACGCCGACGAAAGCGCCTCGTCCAGCACCACTTCGACCGTCTGGCCCGCCATCAGCGAGATCGCGTAGTAGTCCAGGTAGTCCTGTGCTTCGGGAGTGTCGAAAAGCACACCGGAGATCGTGGTGAATGCCGCACCGTCACCGTCGCCGCGCAGCGTGCCCAGAATCGTCGCCGTCGCCCACGTGTCGTTGTAGAAACGCTCGGTGCCGTCATAGAGCAGCCCGGCGAGCCACGCGCTTTGGACATCCGCCAGAGGATCGCCCGAGGTTGCCCGGCCTTCCATCTCGTGGAATACCATGTCGAAGCCCGGCGCGAACAGGTCGTTCACCACTTCCACCGTGCCGAGGAAGCTGTTGATCGTCCAGATTTCGCCCACCGTGCCGCCGACCACCATGTCGAACCCGGACATGTATACCGGTTCCGTGCCGTTCGTCCCTGCGTGCGTGCCGATCGAGCTGGCGGTGATCAGCGTGCGGATGTCGCCATCCACATTGAAGTTGCCCGGACGTTCCGGCCCGCCCAAACTCTGTCCGACCGACTGTCCCGTCAGCAGCGAACCCGCATAGAACGTGTGGATCGAGCCGGCAATGTCGACCAGCCCCGTCACCTTGCCGCCGATGAGAATGCTGTCGATGTGCTGCGAGGTGTCGGTGCCGGTGTCGATGCCGCGAAGCTTCATCAGCACGGCCGATTCCGGCGTGTCCAACGCCGACTCCTGGTCCGTCAGATGCAGCATGCTGACCGAGTTGTCCACGGCCAGGTAGCGATCGTTCGTGTAGTCGTAGGCGATTCCGCCCAGCGTCGGACGCAGCGTGCCCGCTTCCGTGGCGACGACCTGCCCCACTTCCACCGTGCCGCCGCCGATCATCGTCAGATCGATGTCGACCAGTCGGCCGCTGTCGGTGTCATGACCAAGCAATTGCGTGCCGAACCGGTTGAACACGATCGAACCGATCTGCACCTCTATCGGAACGCCGTCGATCGTCTGAACCAGCAGGTCCCCGCCGGCGACCACCGAACCATCCGTCGCGTCAACCTCGTAGATCGCGTTGTCGTTGCCGATGATGTACAGCGCCTGCTGTCCCGCAACCGAACCCACTGCCGGCGAGAACGCCATCGTGCGTACACCGGACGCCTGCAGGGTCGCATCCAGCGCGCCGATTTCGGTGAAATGCCCGAACGTCGCGCTGTCCGGGTCGGTATCGATTGTTCCCAGCGTCAGCACGCCGCCCACGCTGTACACCGCGTACAGCGTTTCCGTGCCGCTGAACGTCAGGTCGCCGAAGCCCATCGCCTGGACGTTCGTCATCGGCGTGATGCCGTCGGCGCCGTCAACCACATCGACGAGCTCGATCGCCTTGCCCGTGTTCGGGTCGAGGATCGCCAACTGATCGCCGCCACCGATAATCTCATCCCCGTTCGCATCGTAGTTGTCGATGTCGATCACCACGATCGCGTCAGGTGCGGTCATGTCGCGCTTGACGGCGAGGCCCGCGATGATGTCCAGGTTCTCACCCATCATGCGGTCGACCACCGTCGCCCCGCCGATGAAGTAATCCAGCAGCGTCGGCGCAACGAAAATGCCCGCACCCACGTTCCCCAACCCGTCCGGCGAAGTGTCCACACCCGGTGCGTACGTGCCCACACGCACATCCAGCGTGCCTTCGAGCACCGGCAGCAGCGGACGCAACTCATCGTCCACCAGCACCCAGTCCTTCGCGCCGATGTACGCGCCGCCAATCCCATCCTCGAACGTGATGATGATCGGATTGCCCTGCGTGTCCATCACCACAAGGTCGTACACCGTATCGCTCGTCTGAACGATCGTGTTCGTGCCGTCGTCCTGAAGCTCCGAAACGCCCGTGAACGGCGTGATCACCGGCGGCTGCCCCTGAGGCACGTGATACGTCGCCACCGAGATCGACGCGTTCTCGCTCGTCTGCGTCACATAGATCGCGAAAAGCTGGTTCGTCTCCACGCTGAACGGATCGATGAACACCAGCTCGTCCGTCGTCGCATCGACACCGATGAACGCGCCGGCCGCGCCCGTGAACGGGCTGATCACCGTCGGGTTCCACGTGATGTCCTGAATGTTCTGCCCGCGGATCGGCCCCTGCGTATCCGTTTCGTCCGGCAGCGAGTTGATGATGATCGCCTCACCCGTGGCGATATTGATCGCGTACAACTGGCTTCCACCGCCCGCCGATTCCACCGCGAACACAAAGTTGTCGAACGCCGCCGGATCATCCCCCGCCAGAACCATGCCCTGCAGGTTCGACAGCGGCTGGCCGCCGAACGTCACTTCAACGTTCAGGCCGAAATTCCCCGTATTGGTCTGATCCACATCGACAATGCGGTTGACCCCGTCCTCCACCAGCAGCGCCAGCAGACTCGTGGCGCCACCCACCTCGTCGAAGGCGAGCGCCACCACATCGCGGACGTCATCGTTCAGCTCGCCGAACGATCCCGGGGCCTGCGCCAGCGTGTTCAGCGGGTCGGTGATGTCCAGCGAGTAAAGACGATCGATCCCCTCCGCTTCGGCGACGAAGTAGAGCATGTCCGGATCGGTCGGGTCGAACGCCGCCGCCCGAATCCCATCAATGTTCGCCGGAAGCCCTGCCTGCAGATGCGCGATGACCGTGCCGTTGCCCGTCAGCGTGTCGAACTCGATGAGTTGCACGATTTCCGTCGGCGTCCCGCCGATATTCGCCGTGATGACGTTGAAACCGTACGTCGCGCCGGTGTCCGGCCGGGACGCCAACGCCTGAATATTGATCTCCGCAGCCCCGTTCGGAACCCACGGGATCGAGCCTTCCTGTACGAACGGGTCAATAATCGGCGTGGTGCCCAACAGCTTCACGCCGTTCGGCCCCACCGAGATCCCCGTCTTGTTCACTTCGCTCTGGAGGAACTGCCCCGTCAGATGGCCCAGGACGATCGGCTCACCCGGATTGGTCTGCGCGCCGATCAACTCGACAATCGCGTCCCCCGTCACCGAGATCACCACCAACTGACCGTCCACATCCTGGTACATGAACATGTCGCCGCCAACCAGCGTGGTCAGCAGCTTGCGCGGCTCAAGGCTCTCCAGGCGATGGATCACCGCGTTCTTACGCTTCGATTTGGCGGCCGGAACCCCGTTGCCCTCGATCGACTTGCTCATGTCCCAACTGCACATGGCGCTGACCCCTTCACCTAAATGTGTTCAGGAATTGATTTTGCTGATGGGCATCCACAACCACCATGGTGAATGCCACCCCCACGCTGCGCGCACCGGCCACCTCTTACGCAGCCGTCGCCCAGCATGCAGTCGCGTCAAAGCTTGAGATGACAACGGTTGATCAGGCCCGGACACAACCACCACCGAGCACCGTCATGGACCGCCCACCTCGAACATCGCACCGTAAACCCCGTGCGTGACGCCCCTTTGATCTGGCTGCCCGTCCAACATCCGGAACAGGCAACCGCCTCGATACACGCTAACCAACCCGTCAGCTTTCACAGATCCCCCGAACCCGTCGCCCGACACCTCCCCCGTGCCGAGCGACATCCGCTAATCCCCCGATGTCCAACGGATTGCGATCCCATCCATTGCAAGCCCCACCGACGCCGACCGTCGGCCAGCAGGCGCACCGCTCATGCGTGCGACCTCTGCCCCGGCTCGCTCTGAAGTCGTTTCGTACAGCACAACGCGCCCCGCCATCTCATCGGAGACCTGAATTGAATTGTGAGGTCGCGCCTGCCCGTACACACTCATCTGAAACCCCGCGCTCAGGTGTGGGGATCTAGGTCACTCAGTCGCCATTCCCAATTTTGCCGCATTGCGCGAACATGTCGGGCGGGCGAAAAGGCCGATGTTAGCCGCCTTTATACCAACCCCTGAAGAATTTGCAACGGGTGATCCGATTCTTGCAATCGCCACGCCCCAACCACCCAATTCTGGCAAACCCCGTAAATCATCGCGAAAGACGCCGTTTTATCACTTCCATTCCCTTGCGAACGTCACGTCCCCTCGTTTCGATGCGCATCACTTCGGCAAGTTCCCAACATCTTTTGCCGCGAACGCGCACACGGACAGCGTTCGCACACCACAACATTCATCCTTAGCAGGAGTTAGACATCCTACCGCTCACTGCGACGCCGTTACCGCGCACGACCGGCGTCCGCGGCACGTTCCGCCTCACGCACCGCCGCGATCGCCTCATCCACATCGCGGTAGCGGAACGGGAACTGGTGTTCGTTGGTCAACCGCGTAGGCACGCAGCGCCGCCCCATCAGCGCCAGCTCCGGGTCGGTGTTCAGCAGCCATCGACACGCGAATTTGACACCGATCGCCAGCGCGGGTGGCGACCAGGGACGCCCGTAAGCGCGCCGCATCGCCTGCATGAATCGGCGATTCGTCACCGGGTTCGGAGCGGTCACCATGTAAACGCCTGAATAGCGTTCATCCGTCAACGCTGCGAGGATCAGTTGATTGATGTCTTCCTGATGGATCCATGAGATCCACTGCCGACCCGAACCAACCGTCCCGCCCAGCCCCAGCTTCGTGACTTTCGTCAGGCGGCGCATCGCGCCGCCGTTCGGCCCGAGCACGAAGCTGATCCGCAGCACCACGCCGCGCTGCTCGGGCAGCTTCGCCTCCTCGAACGCACGTTCCCACGCCACCCCCACCCTCGGCGCAATCTCATCCTGCGGACCGGGAGACGTCGACTCATCACAGATTTTGTCCAAGGGCTGCGGATCACCCACGATGTGCGCCGTCGCCGACTGAATCCACACCGCGGGCGGCCGATCCACCGCGCGCATCGCCTCGCCCAGCACACGGCATGAATCCACCCGCGATGCCAGAATCACCTTCCGGTTCTCCGGCGTCTTGCGGCAGTCGACGCTGCGACCCACCAGATTCACCACCGCAGCCGCACCGTCGAGCGACTCCCGCCACGCCCCCAACGACCGCCCGTCCCATTGCCGCCACTGCGTGCCCTCCGGCCAGTCGCCTTCCGGCGCATCGCAACGGCTCAGCACCGTCACCGCATAACCCGCACCAGCGAGCGCCCCAGCCAGTCCCCGGCCAAGAAACCCACTGCCACCCGCGATCACCACGTGCCGATTGGTTGCAGCCATCGCCGCAGTATACGTCAACCCAACTCCTCCACTTCACCATCCCCATCGCTCACCTCATATCTGCGACCGAAGCAGCGCCGCCGCGTGTTCCACCACCTTCTCGCGCCACGGCCGATTGCGCCATGCATCGAGCGTCACCTCCACCGCGCGGCGTCGATCCGCCTCAAAACACGCCATCTGATGAGCCGCCAATCGACGATCCATCACGTTCAGATTGGCCTCATCGTTCAACCGAAACGACCGATTGTCGAAGTTCGTCGAACCAACGCTCGTCCACTGCTCATCCACCACCATCACCTTGCAGTGATACATCGTCGGCCGATACTCATAAATGCGAACCCCCGCCTCCAGCAACCGCCCCCACCGCGCCCGCGATGCACGGCGAACCACCTTCTCATCAATGCACGGCCCCGGCACGATCACCTGAACCTCCACGCCGCGACGACGCGCCTCCACGAACGTCGTCACCGAAAGATCATCCGGCACGAAATACGCATTGGCGATGTACACACTCCGGCGTGCGGCAGCGATCGACAACAGATACATCAAACGTGTATCCCCGCTGCGCGATTGAGCGGAGCTTCGAAACATCTGCGCCCGCTGGTCGCCCATCGGCTCCAAAGCGGGAAAATACCCCTCCTCGTGCAGCAGTTCGGCATTGGCGCTCAACCAGTTCTCGTTGAACGCCGCCTGCATCTGCGCGACGACCGGGCCCTGAACCCGAAAGTGCGTGTCGCGCCAATGTTCCGGCCCTTCCGCATCGCCCAACCACACATCCGCGATGCCCACACCACCCGTGAAGCCGATCCGGCCATCCACCACCAGCAGCTTCCGGTGCGTGCGATTGTTCATCCTTCCAAGGTTGTACCAGCGCGGGCGGTGATACTTCTGCACCTGTACACCCGCCTCACGCATCTGCTGCAGATAGGCCTGATCCATCCGCGAGGAACCAGCCCAATCCAGTAACACATGAACCTTCACCCCCTGCCGCGCTCGCTGCGACAACGCATCGGCGAACTGCTTGCCGATACGACCCGACCAATAGATGTATGTCTCAAATGAGATCGTCCGCTGCGCGCCGGCGATCGCCTCCAGCATCGCCGGGAAGATCTCATCACCATTGATCAACGGCTCGATGCGATTGCCGTCAATCAACGGCGGGCCGAGCAGCATGCTCATCGTGCGATCGAACTGCGCATCACCGACGGCATAGCTCGGTCGCAACGGATCGACGAGCTTCTCGCCTTCGCTCGTCAGGTTGAGCACGATCAGCACGACGACGATCGTCGCCGCCACCGCTGCCAGCATGCCCAGCGCGATCCACACACTCAGCCTCCCTCCCGCCCGGCAAGGGAAGTCTAGGCGTGTCATGTCCCGGCGGCTGACCGCGATCGATCAACCCGGCGATGCCCGATGCCGCACAACAACGGCGATTGAACCATCAAAAGTCCGGCAACACCATGTCGTCCACGGTCTTACCCGCGGGCATCATCGGCAGCACGTGCTCGTGCTTCTCGACCATCGCGTCGAGCACCGCCGGACCGTCGTAAGCGAGAAATTCCGCCATCACCCGGGGCAGGTCCGCCTTCTTCGTGCAGCGGAAGCCTTTGCAGTTCATCGCGTTGGCCAACGCGACGAAGTCGGGGTTGTGCATCTCGGTGTGGCTGTAGCGTTCCTCATAGAAGAGGTCCTGCCACTGCTTCACCATGCCCTGGAAGTCGTTGTTGAGGATGATGGTCTTCGCCGCGATGCCGTACTGCGCCGCCGTCACCATTTCCATCGCGGTCATGCAGAACGAGCCGTCGCCGTCGATGTTGATGACGGGCTTGTCCGGCCGGGCGACCTTCGCGCCCACACTCGCCGGCACACCGTACCCCATCGTGCCCAACCCGCCGGAGGTGATCCACTGTCGCGGGTAGCGGAACTTGTAGAACTGCGCCGCCCACATCTGGTGCTGGCCCACGCCCGTGGTGATGATCGCATCGCCGTTCGTCTGACGCCACAACTCCTCGATCACCGCCTGCGGCTTCATGTGGAACTCGCGCTCGTCATCCTTGTAACGGAACGGCTGCTCCTTCTTCCACTGGTCGAGCTGCCCCAGCCATTCGCTGCGATCACGCGATTCGAGCAACGGCAGCAAAAGCTCCAGGTTCTTGCGCGCATCGCCTTCGATGCCCAGCGTCACCGGCACCGCCTTGTTGATGTTCTCCGGCGCGATGTCGAAGTGGATGAACCCGCCGCGTCCTTCGCGTTCCGCCTGCCGCGCCGCCGGGGCGAACGCGGAGATCTTGCCCGTCACCCGGTCATCGAACCGCGCGCCCACCGCGATCACGCAGTCGGCATCGCGCATCGCCCAGTTGGCATATGCCGCGCCGTGCATACCCAGCATGTGAACGCTCAACGGCGAGTGTTCATCGAACGCGCCCAATCCCTGCAGCGTCGTCGTCACCGGGATGTTGCCCTTCTCGGCGCATCGGGCGAGCACTTCATGCCCGCCGGACAGAATCACGCCCTGCCCCACATAGAAGAGCGGCTTCTTCGCCTTGTTGATCATCTCCGCCGCACGCGACACCTCGCTGGATGTGCCCGCCTCGCGGATGTGATAGCCGGCGAGGTTCGGCGCGGTCTGCACCGCTTCACGCAGCACGCTCGCCGTCACGTCCTTGGGCAGATCGACCAGCACCGGGCCCGGTCGACCGGTCGTGGCGATGTGAAACGCTTCGTTGATGCGTCGCGGCAGATCGCGCACATCCTTCACCAGCACGTTCCACTTGGTGCATGGGCGGGTGATGCCCGTCACATCCGCTTCCTGGAACGCATCGGTGCCGATGGCGCTGGTGGCGACCTGACCGGAGAAGACGATGATCGGCGTGCCGTCCATCAGCGCATCCTGCAGCGCGGTGACGGTGTTGGTCGCACCCGGTCCGCTGGTCACCAGCACCACGCCCACCTTGCCCGAGGCGCGGGCGTATCCTTCAGCCATGTGGCCGGCGCCCTGCTCATGTCGGGAGAGATAGAACTTGAAGTATGGCGACTGGTAGATGGCATCGAACACGGGCAGGATCGCCCCGCCGGGGTAGCCGAACATCACTTCGACGTTGTGCTCGCGCATGAGCTCGTGGAAGATCTGGGCGCCGGTCATGCCGACGTATTTGTCGGATTTGGAGCTGGATCCGTTATCGATATCGGTGGCACTGAGGTTTTTGCGATGCATGGGGTCGTTCTCGTCGAATCGCGGTTGGGTGCTTATCGCCGCTGAGCCCTTTTCGTCGGGCCGCCGCGTCGCTGATGCTCATGGCACAGCCACAACGGGCACGGCAAACGTCAACACAGGTTTTCGTCGGGGGAGAGAAGAGGTCGCTTGGCTGAATACGCGGGTCCGCCGCTCACCTAACGCGGACCGGAACACGTACCGCCACGGGCTGCCGCCGCTGCGGTAGCACCAGTGCGAGTAGCGATAGAATGGATGCGATCATCGCTTTCATGACCCCGATACTATAACGAGTGATCCCGCTGACGGTCAAGACGATTCGGGAGATTCAGTGATTTGGTGATTTGGTGATTTGGTGATTGGGTGCGGGGTGATTGGGGCTCCTTTCCGGCGGTGCGTGGTTTGGGGTGGCGGATGTCGTGTCACCCCCCCCTCTACCTGCGGCGAACTGGTGCAACCTTTTTGTATTTCCCGGCTTGCATCAAAAATGTGGGATGTCACCCCCACGACAAAGACGACATGGTCTTTTGATTGCGGATGTCGGATTCCGGACTGCGGATTTAATTTAAGTGCGGACGGGGTAGGGTGTTACAAGCTCTTCTCTCTATCCACCGTCCTCTGTCCTCCGTCATCCGCATCCAGCCTAATTATAACCTAACAAATCTAGATTGACAAGAGCGTGGCGCCTTGCCCTTGGGCTCAGCGCTGGCGGAGGCTTTCGAGCACGGTGGTGTTGTAGGCTCGGCCATATTCCCGGGCGGCGGCGTTGAGCTGCTGCTGTTCGGCGGTGAGCGATTGGCCGGTGATGTAAGGCAGCGGCTCGAAGGTGACGGGTGAGTTGCGATCGTCCAACACCAGGCCGATGCCCGGCGCTTCGAGGTCGAAGCCACGGCGAATCACGAGATAAACGACCTTGCCGGCGGCAACATCCGCGCGGGCGTCGGCAACGGGATCACGCTGCACAAGCCGCTGAATGCTTGCCTGGGCCTGACGCTCGCTGCCTCCACCCTGGAAATACCACAGCGCATAGCCGGCTGGAGCGATCACCACCAACGTGCAAAAAAGCGTCAGGACGACGGCCGGCCTGCAACCCATTTCGCGTGTGCCGTAGCGGCGAAAGGTGGGGATCGAATGCATGAAGGGATGATACCGCGCGGGGATGGCCAGCGCAGGTTCCGCGGAGCTGATTTTCAACGCGATTTCCCCACGATGACGGGGGTCGGGCGGGGGTGCGTTCTTGACAAGCCGTGCTGCTTCCGATAGATATTGCCCCTTGGAAGTACCGGGCTCTGCCGTTCGGGTGGAGTCGGCACCCTCGAATAAGTAACCTGCCTTCCCGATTCGTTCACCCTACCAGTTCTGAGAGGATCTCGCTGTGAACGTACTGACCAAAGCTTTCGTGGTGCTGGTGGCCGTTCTGTCGGTCATGCTGATGGCCTTGACGGTGTCGTTCGCAGCCAACACCGAGAACTACCGCAAGCTGAACGATGATTTGAAGACGCAGCTTGCGGCCGCGGAAACGAAGGCCCGCAGCGCCGGCGTGGAGATCGCCGCCGCTCAGGAGCGCATCAACGCCACGCTGAACCAGCAGATCGCCCAGATCAACCAGCTCATGGCTGAAAAGGCGGAGAACCTGTCGGAGATTTCGAACCTCAAGTCGCAGCTCGCCAATGCGAACCGCGAGTTGACGCGGGTGACGGCCGACTTCGCGAACCTGAGCGCAACGGTGAAGCAGTCGACGGAACTGCTGAAGGTGACGCAGGAGGAAGTGAAGCAGCGTCGCGACGCTCAGTTGGCGCTGGAACGTCAGAACATCGAATTGACGGACCGCAACAACTCGCTGCAGAGCGCTCACGATCAGCTTGAGCGTGCCCTGCGTCGCAGCACGGAGCAGGTGGCGGCGCTGCAGGACACGATCCGCGGGCTGGAGCAGAAGATTGCCCAGGCGGGTACGACGACCACGGCGGCCGAGACCAAGGTTGTTTCGCCGCACCCGATCGCCGGCCGCATCGTTCGCCTGAAGAAGGAAGGCGCGGCGACGTTCGTTGAGCTGAACGTGGGCTCGAAGGACGGCGTGAAGCCGAACATGGAATTCCTCGTGCATCGCGGCGAGAAGTTCCTGGGCAAGCTGGTGGTTCAGGCGGTGGACGTCAACGTTGCGGCGGGTGCCGTGGTGATGACGGTTCCGAACGCTGACATCGCCGGCGGCGACGCGGTGTACCACGGGCCGTGAGCCCGATGGAGCGGCACGTGGGCCACGCCTGCTGAAGCGGGCGGGCAGCCGGGGGAGGTGGGGATACCGACGGGTTTAACTGCATCGCACACGCTCACTGGAGCATCGTCATGGCGGATCGCGGGTCAGCACGAAGCAATGTGTATACGGTCCTGGCGCTGATCGCGCTGCTGGCGCTCATCACCGCGGTGGGCTTCCTCTGGGTGAAGAGCGAAGAGCTCTTCGGCAAGGGCAACCCGTTTGAAATCCGTCAGGTGATGGTGGATGTGGTTCGCCCGCTGCTGGCGTAAGCGTCAGCGGTTCGGCTGAACGACGAAGCGCGGGCACGGCGTCCTGTCAACGGGTGGCGACCACGTCCCCGTTGGGACGCGATGCTCGGAAGCTCGACAGGATTGGGGGATGGGTCGACGCCTGCGGGCGCATGACTCCGGGGTCCGGCGGGCCGATTCGCATGTGGCGGTTGTCGTTATCGGGCGACCGCCGTTCCTGATCAACCGGTATGGATCGCTGACCGGGGGGCAAGTCAGCCTGCCCCGGGCGATCGCTTTGGCGGACCTGGCACGGTTCGGGGTTTCGACCTATCGGTCTGTGAATCTGGGTCTTTTCCAAAACTTGGATAAATCGGGTACGATCTTCCCGATTGGATAAGTGGCCGATTCACCGGGTTCGGCACCCCGGTTCTCGGCCCCGCCCCGGGTGCGAAGGATCGCACCGCCGCGCCTCGCGGTATGTGGGTGAACGAGCAGCCAACGGAAGCGCCAAGTTGAACCTCGACGACATCTTAAGCTGGTTCAGCGTGGATATGGGCATTGACCTGGGCACGTGCAACACGCTGGTGTGCGTGCGTGGCGAAGGGATCGTTCTGAACGAGCCTTCAGTGGTCGCGGTGCGCAAAGGCACGAACCAGGTGCTTCAGAACGGCAACGCGGTGGGCTGGGTCGCCAAGGAGATGCTGGGCAAGACCCCCGGGTCGATCACCGCGATCCGTCCGTTGAAGGATGGCGTGATCAGCGACTTTGAGATCACCGAGGCGATGCTGGGCTATTTCATCCGGAAGGTGAACGGCAAGCGTCCGTTTCTCAAGCCGCGGGTGGTGATCGCGGTGCCGTCGGGCATTACGGCGGTGGAAAAGCGCGCGGTGCTCGAATCGGCTGAGCGTGCCGGCGCCCGGCGGGTGTATCTCGTCGAGGAGCCGATGGCGGCGGGGATCGGCGCGAACCTGCCGATCGTCGAAGCGACGGCGAGCATGATCGTGGACATCGGCGGCGGGACGACGGAAGTCGCCATCATGTCGCTGGCGGACATCGCCCAGTGCGAATCGGTGCGCGTGGCGGGCGATGACCTGGACGAAGCGATCATCAACCACATGAAAAAAGCGTACAACCTGATGATCGGCGAGCAGTCCGCCGAACGCATCAAGATCGAAATCGGCTCGGCGGTGTCGGACGGCGACACGCGGACGATGGAGGTGCGCGGCCGGGACATGATCTCCGGCCTGCCGCGCAAAACGGTGATCACCTCCGACGAGATCACCGAATGTCTTCAGGAGCCGTTGCAGGCGATCGTGGAAACGGTGACGCGCACGCTGGAACGGACGGAGCCTGAACTGGCGGCGGACCTCGTCGACAACGGGATCGCGCTCGCCGGGGGTGGGGCGCTTCTGCGCAACCTGGACGTGATGATTTCCAACGCCACGGGTCTGGACGTGCGCATCGCCGATGACCCTCTGACCTGTGTCGCCCGCGGCACTGCGATCTACCTCGAACACCTTGAGGAATGGAAGCAGACCATGGAAAGCGACATGGACGAACTGTGACGCGGGAAATTCGAAACTCGAAACCCGAATGACGAAAGAAATTCGAAGTCCGAAATTCGAGCGTTGAGCTTCGGATTTGGAATTTGCTTCGTCAATGGAATTTCGCCGTTCGATATTTCTCAAACGATGCCCGCCTCACGCTTCAACCCGCGCACCGTTCTGGCCGGCCTGGTGGTCGTGCTGCTGGTGTGTTCGTTGCTGCCGTCGCGATATGCGACGCTGGTGGCGCGGCCGGCGGCGTCGCTGGTGACGATCGCCATCAACCCGCTGACGTATCCGCTCACCGGATTCGGCGCGCGTTGGCGTTCACCGGGGCCCCTGCCGCGCGAATCGCTGCCCGAGCACATGCTGCGGCTGCGCAACGATGAACTGGTGCAGGAAAACGAGCAGTTGCGGCTGATGCTCATCGACGCCGCCCGACAGTTGGCCGAGTACGAGATGATCGATCAGTACGCGGTACGGCTGCGGTTCAACCTCGAAGGCATGGGCCGCATCTACGCCCCCGTCACGCAGTCGTACAACAAGCGGCTGGTGGTGAGTCAGGGCCGATCGCGCGGCATGCGCGAGGAACTGATCGTGGTGCACGGCCCGCACCTGGTGGGACAGGTCAGCGAGTGCACGCCGATGTCCTCAACCATTCGCCTGCTCACCGCGCCGGACGGCCCGGCCCGGCAGAAGCTCGACGTTCGGATCATCGGTTCGCCGAGCGACCCGCAGCGTGCGGGGGTTGAGATGCCGCTTCAGTTGTCGCTGGACGAGGATGGCAATGGCTTTGTCGCGCAGTGCCGTGCCACCGATCCGATTGCCGAAGGCGATCTGGCGGTGATGGCGGACCGCCGATGGCGTACGGAGGCACAGGGTTTTTTCGTGGGTCAGGTGACGAAGGTGGAGCCTGATCCGAACAACCGTTTGACGTTCCGCCGGGTCACGGTCACGCCGATCGTTCCGCTGGAATACGTGGACCACGTGGTGGCACTGGTGCCGGCACAGGAATGAAAGCAATTTGGTGAATGGGTGATGTAACGGAACACGTGCGTTTCACCAATCGCCCAATCACCACTTGCCGAAATTCGCAATCCGAAATCGCATGAACTGGCCCATGTTCGGCATCCTGGCGTTTGTCATGCTCGTGCTGGAGCGCGGGCTGCACCCGTTGCTTGCGCTGGGCGATTCGGTCAGTCCGAGTTTTCTGCTCATTCTGCTGGTGTATGTGGGCATGTTCGCCCCACCGCTCACGGCGGCGTTCGCGGCGGTCGTGCTCGGCGCGCTGGTGGATGTCACCAACCCGCTGGCGATGCTCCCCCCCGTCGGGCTCAAGCCGATCATCGGACCGCATGCCCTGGGCTTTCTCGTCGGAGCGTATGCGCTGATTCAACTGCGCGGCATGATCTTTCGCGGCTCCCCCGTCACGATGGCGATCGTCGTGTTCCTCGTGGGCACGTTCGTCAGCCTCACCACCGTCTTTCTCCTGGGGATGCGCGGCTTCATCGCTGAACCGATCATCGGCTTCTCCCCCGTCGAGGACCTGGTCCACCGCTTCCTCGTCCTGCTCTACACCGCGGCGATGGCGCTGCCCGTCGGCTGGCTGCTGAGCAAAGCGACGCCGTTGCTCGCGTTCAGCTACGGAAAGATGCGATAGGGCTTGAATGCAAGTTCGAACGACGAATGACGAACCAAGTTCGAAGTTCGAAGTTCGAGACAATCGACGTGGTCACCTTTCCCTGTCGGCCATTCGGTATTGGGCCTTCGAGTTCTTTCGTCGTTCGATCTTCTACTGAACCGGCGCTCTGCCCGGCCCGGGGCTGTCGATCCGGATCGCATCCCGCCGCAGGTCCCAGCGAAAGCGTTTGGCGGTCATGGGGGTGGGTCGGCCTTCCTGGATGACCTGCGTGACGCCGCCTTCCTCCGCGTGGAGCAGAACGGTTTCGTCTTCGCCGGTGTAGAGCAGGTGGTCGGTGGTGATGGTGTATTGGTTGGAAACGATCTGCACGTGTTCATCGGCCCGGATGGCGACGACGCCGGGCTGTGGGCCGCGTTCACTGAGCCAGGCGTTGAGGCCGCCCGTTTCCTCCAGGTCCGCCACGAGGGTGGCGCAGTCGAGCTGCAGCTTCTCCTGCCTGCCCTGCGGCCGATGCACCATGTGAACACGGTCGCGGATGGTCATGTCGTTGCGTTCGGCATCGAGCGTGAGCGAACCATGCCAGGTGAATACCGTGGCGCCCTGCCCGGTGAACGCAACGGGTGAGGCGGCGTTGTCTGCTTCGGCGGCGGCTCGGGACGGTTTGCGACGCTCATCCTGCACGAGCATGGAGCCGGCACCGACGACGTTGACCTGCCCCGTGGGGTGGTCGAAGACGATGCACGGCCCGGCGAGGCGCAGGCGTGTGGCAAGCTGCTGATTGGGCGCATCGACCCAGCTTTCGCTGAGGAGGGTGGCATCGCCCTGAGCGATGACCTGTCGGATCGCGCGTTCGCCGCCGAGCATCCGCCGCATCATCGGCTCGCTGGTGTCGACGATGGTGCCGGCGACCGGCGCGGGGGCATCGTCCACCTGAGCGAACATGAGGTCGAGGCGCTGCGAGGTGGAACGGGTGGTGTCGTTGCCGTTGCGGGCATCGACGGTGACGTCGCCGACGAAGCTGGCTTCGCCACGGGCATCATCGAAGCGCAGCGCCTCGGTCCAGCGGATGGTGGCCAGGTGCTGCGGGTCGTGAACGAACGCGATGGGCGCGTTGGGTTGCGGCTCGGCCCGTTCATCGAGGGCGAAGTACAGCCTGCCGGGGCCATGCACTTCGAGCGTCCTGGCGGGTTCCACCATGGTGATGTGGTTGCCGACGAGCAGGCCGTCGTGCGTTTGCAGGTTGACGGGTTTGCCTTCCGTGCCGTGGAGGTCGACCTGCCCGGCATCGACGATGGCGATGAGCAGATCGGCGGTGATGGCGACGTTCTGCTCCGCCCGCTCCACGCGCACATGATGCCGGGCGGTCATGCGCCGCACCGGCGGCAGCGCGTTGTCAGCGTCGGCATCGTCGCTGCCCGCTTCGCTGTCCAGTTCGACGAGCACCTCGCCCGCCCAGAGTTTGTGCTCGGGCTGCTCGGCGTAGACATCGCCCCGCGCGGTGAGCGTGGCGGGTTGGAGCCGGCCGGCCGCATCGGGTTGCGTGGCAATGGCGAGCGCATCGCTGCGCATCGTCAGCTCATCCTGCGGACGTTTGCCGCGGGCGAAGATGCGCACGTTGCCCAGCGCATCGATGGCTTCGATGCCCTGTTCATCATCCACCATCTCGCCGAAGCGCAGCGCGAGTTGGTCGGTGTCGAGTTCGAACGCGTCCTGTCGCACCGCGACGTTGCCGTGGAACGTGGCGTTCCGCAGCGCGGTGAAGTGCAGCGGCCCCGGGTCGGCGTCGGCCTTGTCACGCGGAGCAAAGACGAGGTCCAGCCGATCGTGCCAGGCGATGCGCATGTCCGGCGGAAGACGCGGCGGATCACCGGCGCGCGGCTCATCCTTACCGGCACGACCACGCAGTTCACCCGCCCCGTGCAGCACCGCGGAACCCTCACGCTGGTTCACCACCATGCGTTCGGTCTGCACGTTGCCCAGTTCAGGCGACGAAATAACAACCGGCTGATGCAATCCCTGAAACGCTTCGAAGACGCCCGTGCTGCTGACGAAGTTGACGCTGCCCGCGAGGATGGCGGCCGGCTTGTCGCCACGCGTTTCGATGCGCACCGGCGCGCCCCAGAGCTGCAGTTGCACATCGTCGGCCGTCAGGGCGGCGGGCGGCGTCTCCTGCGGGGCGACGATCAACGCGCCGCGCCAGGTGATGGTCATGTCATCGGCCGCGACCGGCATGAGCGACGCTGGCTCAGGTGGCGCGGGGATGTCGCTGTCGAAACTGCTCTCGTTGGTGCGATGCGGAGGCGCGGCAGGTGTTCGGGGTGTCGACCGCTCCGTCGTGGAGGGAGGCGCATCGCCTGTCGACTGCGGCTCATCGAAGACTTCATCGCTCACGGCGTTGCTCGTCAGCGCGAAGATCAACGCCAACTCATCCGCATCGATCGCCATGTCGGCACTGACGACCTTCACATCCTCATCCAACGTGGCGCGGTAGAAGTTCGCATCGGCGGCAACGGACGATGGCTCGCGCGGCTGACGCGGTTGACGCGGCGCGGCATCGCTGGTGGTTGCATCCGGTGAGGCGGTTTCAAACGTGTCGGCGGCGATGCGCAGTTGATCGCCGCGCAGAATTTCCAGCCGGTCGACCTGCTTCTTCGCGGCGTTGTAGTTCAGTCGCAGCCCCGTGCCGCGAAAATCGAACCGGGCGCTGGTAGCGTGCACCGGCGAGTCGCTTTCGATCATGCCCAGGTCCAGGTCGAACGTCGCCTCATCGAGGAACAGCCGCAGCTTGATGTCGGGCGAATCGTTGCTGAGGTCGACGACGCGGCCGTCCTGTGCATCGAAAAGGGTGAGCACCACGTTGCGCCGCAGCCGTCCGCCGCGCAACTGTTCATCGGGCAGGTTGAACGTGCCTTCGAGCGCCTGAACCTGCAGGACGCGGCGATACGGTTCCATGTGGATGCGCACCCCGGGCATCGCCACTTCCCAGATGCCCTGCGGCTTGCGCGCGCTGGATGCCCAGTGCAGTTCGGTCAGTTGCGTGCCATCGTCGCTGGGCAGCGTGGCCCGGCCGCGACCCGAACCCGCCAGCTTGTCGTGCAGCGACCGCTCGCTGGCGGCCTCCAGATCGAACGGCGGTGCATCCACGTTCCCGGCATCGCGGATGTTGCGCTCCTGTTGTGGCGGCGGATCGCCCCCCGCCAGAAACGCGACCAAAAGCACCAGCGCTCCCAGCACCACCGCCCCACCGATTATGGCGACCCGTTGAATCATGTGTGCAGTTTATCGCGATGGAGGGGCGAAGGGGGATTTGGTGATGGGGCGAGGTGGCGATTGGGTGCGGTGGGGATCCTGCGTGCGGCGATTTCATCACCAAATTGGCGAATCGCCCCGTCACCAAATCCCTTCTCTCGTTAAACTATTACCCATGCGCGATTTGCCGGTCATGCTGAACGTTCGCGGCAGGCGGTGTGTCGTCGTGGGGGGTGGCGCGGTGGCCAGACGGCGGGCGGCGGCACTGACGGCGGCGGGGGCTCAGGTCACCGTCATCGCCCCGGATGTCACCTTTGCCGAGCCGGGCGTCGCCGTCGAGCGGCGGGCCTACCATACAGGCGACCTCGCCGGGGCGTTCGCCGTGGTCATCGCCACTGATGACCCGCAGGTGAACGCGGCCGCAGCGGAAGAGGCCCGGCAGGCGGGCGTGCTGATCAACCGGGCGGACGACCCGGCCGCGGGCGATTTCACGGTGCCGGCCCACGTCCACCGCGGGCCGATCACCCTTGCGGTGCACACCGGGGGCGTGTCCCCCCCTGCCGCGGCGGCGATCCGCGATGAACTGGCGGCCGCGCTCGCCCCGCACTGGCAGACGCTGCTGGAGACGATCGCGCCGTACCGCGGCCGACTGCAGGCGGCGTGCCCCGACCCGGCCGAGCGACAGCGCCGGCTGACCGCGCTGAGCAGCGGCGAAGCGGTGGAAGCGCTGCGGCAAGGCGGGGTGGAAGGGCTGCGGGCGTATTGCGAGGCGATCGTGGGCGAGGCGGCGAGGGAGAAATAGCCGGTAAGCAATAATCCATCGCCCATTTGCAATGTGGGAGGCGACAACCCCAAGTCGCCGCGTTGGCAATTACAATGGTTCGTTCATGCCTGACCACCTGACCACCACGAGTCTTGTCATTCTCACGCTGCTGTCGGCAGCGGCGAGCGTGATGGCGTGGTGGCGTTTGTGGCGACCGGGCACGGGGTGGGCGGGGGCTGGCGTGCAGCGATTGCTGCTGACGATGTGCGGCGTGGGGAGTTTGGCGCTGTTCGCGTACCGGGCGCTGGTGGTGCATCAGGGCTGGGAGCCGCTGCAGGCGCATGTGGATGGGCTGGTGCTCATTGCCGCGCTGGTGGCGGCCACGGTGTTTTTCTTGCAGGCGCCGTCGCGCGTGCCGGGCATCGCGCCGTTCGGTTTGCCGGTGCTCACCGTGCTGCTCGCCTGGGCGATCTGTGCCAGCAGCTTCACGCTCGAAGGGTTCGCCATCACGTCGATCTGGAGCAGCGTGCATCTGGCATCGGTGTATGTGGGCACGTTCTTCCTCGCTGTCGCGGCGGTGGCGGGCGGCAGCTTCCTGCACGCCCAGCGCCGGCTGCGCAGCAAACGGGCGGTGAGCGACCCCTCCCCCGTTGCGAGCCTCGAAACCATTGAAACGCTCATCGTTCGCACCAGCGCGCTGGGCTTTGCCATCCTGAGTCTGGGGCTGATCACCGGGCTGGTGATTGTCGCATCGGTGGCGGACAACAAGCTGGGCGATGGCTGGTGGTACTCGCCCAAGATCATGCTGGCGACGACGGTGTGGCTGATTTATGCCGTCATCACCAACGTACGCCACACCACCACGTTCCGCGGGGCACGCGCCGCCTGGCTGAGCATCGCGGGACTGGTGCTGCTGCTGGTGACGTTCGGCGTGGTGACGAGCATGAGCAAGGCGCAAAGCCACGAGCCGAGCCCCACCCCGCCGCCCGCCGTGGAGGAATCGACGCCTGCCAACGACGACAAGGAAACCATCGACAGCACGGTGCGGCATGATGTGGTCGCATGGATGGGAGGGCACGCATGCAGATTCTGATGCTGGGCGCCAACCATCGCACCGCGCCGGTCGAGCTGCGCGAACGCATGAGCCTGACGGGCGAACGCCTGGACAGCGCCTTCGATCTGGTGCGCAGCCGCTTCCCCCATGTCGAAATGGTCATCCTCTCCACGTGCAACCGCACGGAGCTGTACCTCGCCCGGCCGGAACTCGAATCGCCGTCACTGGACGACCTGCGGCTGGCGTTCGGCGCGGTGTGCGGCATTGAGGCGGCAACGCTGCAGGATGTCACGCTGCACCTCAAGCAGGAGCAGGCGGTGACGCATCTGTTCCGCGTGACGGCGGGGCTCGACTCGATGGTGCTGGGCGAGCCGCAGATTCTCGGGCAGGTGAAGCGGGCGTATGAATCGGCCAACCAGCGCCATGCTGTGGGCCCGGTGCTGCACCGCGTGTTTCAGCAGGCGATCGCCACCGCCAAGCACGTGCGCACGGAAACGGGGCTGGCGGAACGCCGCGCCTCGGTCGGTTCCGCCGCGGTCGATTTCGCGCGCAAGATCTTCTCCCACTTCGAGGACAAAACCATCGTCGCCATCGGCGCGGGGGAAATGGCGAAGATCACGCTCGAACATCTGAAGCTGCTCGCACCGGCCAAACTGTGGATCGTCAACCGTTCGCCGCAGCGTGCCGAATCGCTGGCACAGGCTCTGGGATTGAACGAACCGTCGCGTGGCGGGCCGCGTCCCTGGTCGGAACTGGATCAGTTGCTCGTGGAAGCGGACATCGTGGTGACGAGCACCGGCGCGACGGAGCCGATCATCACGGCCGAGCGGTTCAAGCCGTTGGTGCGTCGCCGCCGCAGTCGGCCGCTGTTCCTGATCGACATCGCCCTGCCGCGCGACGTGGAGCCGGCGGTGGCGTCGTTCAACAACGTCTACCTTTACAACCTCGACGATCTGCAGCAGGTGGTCGCGCAAACGCTGGGCGAGCACGATGAAAAACTCGCCGCCTGCGAATCGGCGATCAGCGAAGCCGTCAAGGCGTGCGTGAGCCAGATCCAGACGCGCGACATCGGCCAACTCATCGGCACGCTGCGACAGATGCTGCACGAAATGGGCAAAGCCGAGCAGCAGCGCGCCGCGGCGAAACTCGCAGCCGTCGCTCCCGAAGACCTGCCCGAACGCATCGATCAGGTGCTCGAGGAACACACGCATCGGCTGGTGAACAAGATCCTGCACCTGCCGCTGAGTCGCCTCGATCGCCGCAACGCCGATGCGCCTCTGGGTTTCACCGCCGCCGCCCTGCGCTATCTCTTCAAACTCGATGAACAGGGCGACGCCCCCACCGCCGATGATGCATCAACCACACCGCGCGCCGAACGCACCTGCCCCAACCCGAAAACACCCTCATCGCCGTTCGCGAACCCGGTACGGGTAAAAGCAAAGTAGGCCAGGGACAACACTGGCGTACTCTCCGTTGCCTATGTGCCTCCGTGCCTTCACCCCTCCATCGCTAACCGCATCACAAACCGACTGCCTTTGCCCAGTTCGCTTTCCACATCCACCTGTCCGCCGTGCGCCTGCGCGATGTGTTTGACGATGGCGAGTCCCAGCCCCGTGCCGCCCAGTTCTCTGCTGCGTGCCTTGTCGGTGCGATAGAACCGCTCGAAAAGTCGCGGCAGGTGTTCCGGCCCGATGCCGCAACCGTGATCCGTCACGCTGATGTGCACCTCCCCGTTCTCCGCCGCTGCCGCCACCTCCACCTGTTCGCCCGCGGGGCTGTACTTGATCGCGTTGTCCACCAGGTTCACCACCGCCTGCTCCAACAGCGGCGCATTCACCCGTGCCGTCAGATCCGCTTCGCACTTCACCGTCACCCGCACCTGACGCGCTTCCGCCTGCAACTCGCAGCTCTCCACCGCCGCATGCAGCACCCGCGACAGGCGCGACGGCTCCAGGTCGATCCGCTTGTCCTTCGCGTCCTGTTCCACGCGCGACAACGTCAACAGATCGTTCACGATCGCATGCAGCCGATCCGCCTGCCGGGCGATGATCTTCAAAAAGCGCTCCGCATCCTGCGCTTCGTGTTCGCCGCCTTCCAACAAAGTCTCAGCGAAACCTTTGATCGCCGTGACGGGTGTTTTGATCTCGTGCGACACGTTGGCGACGAAATCGCGCCGCACCCCTTCCAGTCGGCGCAGCTCGCTCACATCGTGCAGCACGATCACCACGCCGATGCGGCGACCATCCCCATCGCGCAACGGTGCGCTTTGCACCTGCACATACCGCTGCGGACCGTCGTCCGTGGTTGGCGTGTGCAGCGTCAGGTCATCCTGCACCGCCTGATCCGTCGACAGCGCGTTGATGATGAATCGCTGCAGCCCCGTGGTGCGCACCAGTTCCTGAATCGATCGGCCGGCCGCCTGCGCGGGGTCCACGTCGAGAAACCGCCCCGCCGCCGCGTTAAGACTGATCACCCGCTCCTGCGGATCAACGACGATCACCCCTTCCACCATGCTCGACAGCACCGCTTCCATCTCGTTGCGCTGCCGCACCGCCAACTGATAACGGTCCTGAATCTGCTTGGCCATCTGATTCAGCGATTCCGCCAGATGCGCCATCGGCGCCAGACCGCTCACCTCGACCCGTTGCGACAGATCGCCCGCCGCAAAGCGTTCCGCCCCGCGACGCAACTGCTGCAATGCCCGATGGTGGAGCAGAAGAATGATGACAAAGACTGCCAGCACCAGCAGCGCCGCGATCAGCAGCGCGACAACCGGCCCGCTGGTTCCCACCTGCGCCGATGAGGCGATCTCTGCCCAGCGCACGAACCTACAACTCCCTGAAGCGGTAGCCCACGCCGCGTACGGTTTCGATATCGTCGTCGGCCGCAGTCCCGCTCGACGCCGAAAGTTTACGCCGCAGCGCCACCACCTGCACATCGACCGACCGGTCCGTCACCGCCGCCAACTCCCCGTGCACCGCCGCGATGATCTGCTGCCGGGTGAACACCCGCCCCGGCCGCGACATGAGTAAACGAAGCAGCTTGAACTCCGTGGCGGTCAGATCCACCGGCTTGTCATCCACCGTCACCTGATGCCGTTGCGGATCGATGATGATGTTGCGGATGCGCACCGGCTCGTCGTCCGCCTCGGCGGGGGGTGATGTCGACCGTCGCCGCAGCACCGCGCGAATCCGCGCCAGAAGCTCCCGCCACCGGTAAGGCTTGGTGATGTAATCATCCGCCCCCAGTTCCAGCCCCAGCACGATGTCCGCCTCCTGATCCCGCGCGGTCACCATCACCACCGGAATCTCAGCCGTCTGGGCATCGGCCCGCAGGGCCCGGCACACCTCCAGCCCATCCATGCCCGGCAGCATCAGATCCAGCACCACCAGGTCGGGCAACTGCCTGCGCGCCAGTTCCAGCCCGCGCTCGCCCCGGTCGGTACACATCACCTCGAACCCCTCACGGGAAAGGTTGTACCGCAGCAGCTCCTGCAGGTCCGGCTCATCCTCGATGACCAGCAACCGCCCCCGGGCAGCCGCCCGCTCCGTCGCATCCGACCGCTCCTCAAAGGCTTGCGAATCTTTGCGGCGAGCTTTCATCGCAACTCCCAAATCCACATCAGACGTGCTCATGATGAACAAACAATACCGCTCCATGGTAAGCGTTGAAGAGGAATTGTGTTAGAAACGGATTAGCAAAA
>CAZEFM010000003.1:39186-85457 GCA_964511575.1 uncultured Phycisphaeraceae bacterium
TACCGCTCCATGGTAAGCGTTGAAGAGGAATTGTGTTAGAAACGGATTAGCAAAAAGGCCATGGGGTAAAGGCCATGGGCCAAGGGCGAAAGCGCCGTCCCCGAATCCCTCAGCCCCCGGCCCATGGCCCTTGCCCCTCCCCTCGCAATACCCTCGCTTGCCGGACGTTAAACTGCGGTGGCTCGAACAGGTAGAGCCGCGACAACGGAAAGTCCCTTTTAAGGAAGGAAGCGAGTCATGGTCCGCAAGAGCAAGTGGATGGTGGCGTTGGCGGTGGTTGCAACCGGTGCGATGTGGCTCAGCCAGTCCTATGCGCAGGAAGGCGGCCGACGACAGCAGTTCGACCCCGAACAGATGCGCCAGCGTATGGAACAGATGCGGCAGGAACGGGCTGAACGCATGCGCGAGCAGCTCGGGGTGAGTGCCGACGACTGGCAGGTGATCGGCCCCCGCATCGAACGGATCGAGGAACTGCGAGGTCAGGCGACGATGGGCGCGATGCGGGGTGGTCGTGGATTCGGAGCCCCCGCCGGCGGCCCGGGTGGCCCCGGCGGTCAGGGCAACCGCGGCGGACGATTCGGTAACGCCCGGCCCGATGCGGACCCGGCCGACCTGCCCGAAACCGTCCGCGCCATGCAGAACCTGCGCGAGGTGCTCGACGATGACCAGGCCGACAACAACACCATCAAGGAGGCGTTGACCAAGCTGCGCGCCGCCAACGAGAAGGCCCGCAAGGAGCTGTCCGACGCCCGGGAAGATCTTCGTACCCTCCTCACGCTGCGCCAGGAAGCGCAACTTGTGGCCATGGGCATCCTGGAGTGATGTTCGCGGGTAGGAACACGGACGGGGGGCCAGGGGCCTGCTGAACGACGCTCCGGGCCCCTACCCCCGATCCGGTCATGTGCCACGAACCAAACCTGAATCACCCCGCGGGGCCTGACCGTCCCGCGGTGCATTCCACGAGCCTGCGACGTTTTCATGGATCCAATACTCAACAACCTCGCCTCCCGCGGCCTGCTCCAGGCTGACGATGTCCAGCGCATTCGCGAGTTGCAGGCTCAGGGCGCTTCGCTGGACGATGCCCTTGTCGCCGTCGCCGCGCCCGGCAGCGATCTGCTGCCGCGCCTCGCCGCCGAGTTCGAGGTGCCCTACCTGGATCTGGAAAACTGCAAGCCGACCCCGCAGTTGCTCTCCCGATTCCCCGCACGCGTTCTGCTCGAACATCGACTGCTGCCCGTCGAACAAAGCAACGGCGATGTCATCGTCGCCACCAGCCGCCTCTTCGACACCGGCGGCCTCGATGAACTGCGGCTGGCGTCGGGCGTGAACATCAAGCCCGCTTTCGCCCCGCCCAACGAGATCGAGCGGTGCATCCGCCAGTTCCTCGGCGTCGGTGCCGACACGGTGCAGTCACTCGTCTCCGATGGCAGCTACAACATCGAGGTGCTCGCCGACGGCAGCGATGAGGATGTCGACCTCGCCGAAGCGGCACAGGACGCCTCGATCATCAAGTTCGTGAACCAGTTGCTCGCCGAAGCGATCGAGTTGCGTGCGACCGACGTGCACATCGAGCCGTTCGAGCATTCGCTGCAGATTCGCTATCGCATCGACGGCGTGCTGCAGCAGGCGAACATCCCGCCGGAGGTGCGGCAGTTCCAGGCGGCGATCGTGTCGCGCCTCAAGATTCTCAGCCATCTGGACATTGCCGAGAAGCGTCTGCCGCAGGACGGCCGCATCAAGCTGCGCCTCGCCCAGCGCGAGATCGACGTGCGTGTGTCGGTGATCCCGATGCTGCACGGCGAGGCGGTGGTCATGCGTATCCTCGACCGCAACGCCACGCTGCTGGGGCTGGAGCATCTGGGCATGGCGCCGCGCGACCGCAAAGCGTTTGAACGCGTGCTGGGATTGCCCCACGGCATCATCCTCGTCACCGGACCGACCGGCAGCGGCAAAACCACCACGCTCTACGCCGGCCTCAGCGAAATCAACGACATCGTCCGCAAGATCGTCACCATCGAAGATCCCATCGAATACCATCTGGAAGGCATCAACCAGATTCAGGTGTCGACCAAGACGGGGCTCACCTTCGCTCGCGGCCTGCGGTCGATTCTGCGACACGACCCGGATGTGATCCTCATCGGCGAAATTCGCGACCGTGAGACGGCTGAGATCGCGGTGCAGGCTTCGCTCACCGGTCACCTGGTGTTCTCGACGCTGCACACCAACGATGCGCCCGGGGCGCTGACGCGACTGGTCGACATGGGCATCGAGCCATTCCTGGTAACCTCGTCGCTGGAAATGGTGGCGGCGCAGCGCCTGGTTCGACTGATCTGCGAACAGTGCAAGGAGCCGATCGAAATCGACGAGGCGGCCCGGCTGCGTGACGAAACCGGCATGGAACTGCCCGACAGGCTGTACCACGGGCGCGGCTGCCGGGCGTGTCAGAACACGGGGTATCGCGGCCGAACGGGTATCTTCGAACTGATGCCCGTGACCGATTCGATTCGCGAGCTGGTGCTGCGACGCGAGTCGTCCGGCCACGTGCGCCAGGTCGCCATCAAGGAAGGTATGAGCAGCCTGCGCCAGGACGGCTGGCGTCTTGTGCGCGAAGGTCGCACCACCCTCGAAGAAGTCCTGCGCGTGACCAAGGACGAACCGGTTTGAAGTCACGAAAGCTGGAACCGCGAATGAACGCGAATCGACGCGAATGAATTTTGATGGAATGAACCACGCGGCTTTGATGCCGGTGTACAGAACCATCCAGAACTTTGCTTTTTATATTAGCGTCCATTCGCGTTCATTCGCGGTTCACTGCCTTAAAAGGATTTGTCTTGCCTGAATTCGCTTACATTGCGTTGGACCGGAGCGGCAAGCGGACGCAGGGGACGCTGTCGGCGGCGAACCGTGCGGCGGCGCTGGCGGATGTCACCCAGCGCGGGCTGTTCCCCGTCTCCATCGATGAACGCGGCAACGGCAACGGGAAAGCCAACGGCAAGGCGCGCAGCAACGGCCACACCGCCACCAAAGCGCATCGCGAGCCGGCGCGGCCCGCAACCACCCCCGCCAGCAACGGCGCGACGACCACGGCGAGCGCCGGTCGCATTTCCGCCGCCGCGGTCGAAAACTTCACCCGCGAACTGGCGAACCTGCTGGCGGGCGGCGTGCCGTTGGCGCGGGCGCTGGCAATTCTCAAGCGCGAGGCGTCGAATCCGGCCGCGGCGGCGCTGTGGGAATCGGTACACGATGCCGTCAGCGAAGGCGCTTCGCTCGCCGATGCGATGGCGCGGTTTCCCCAGTCCTTTCCGCCGGTTTACGTCGCCATGGTGCGCGCCGGTGAAACAGGCGGGTTCCTCGACGTGGTGCTCGGCCAGATCGCCGACTTCCGATCGCGCGAACGCGACCTGCTGGGCAAGGTGAAGGCGGCGCTCATCTACCCCTGCGTGCTCGCCCTGCTGGCGGTGGGCGTGGTCGTCTTCTGCCTCACCTACTTCATTCCCAAGTTTTCCTCGATCTTCACCGAGTTCGGTGCGGGCCTGCCCTGGCTGACGCAGGTCGTCGTGGCGATCAGCCGTTCGTTCTACTCCTACGGCCTGCTCGTCGGGTTGGCGGTGCTGGTCGGGATGATCGCGCTGCAGCGCGCCCGGCAGAGCGACACGGGCCGGCGGCGCATCGAACGGTGGATGCTCTCGACGCCGCAGTTGGGGCAGGTGCTGGCGCGGTTCGCGCTGGTGCGCTTCACGCGCATGCTGGGCACACTGCTGGGCGCGGGTGTGCCGTTGATCGCGGCACTGCGCGTCGCCCGGGAAGCGATCGGCAACCAGACGCTCACCGACACCGTCGCCCGCGCCACGGAGGATGTGCAGCGCGGCTCATCGCTGGCGCGCAGCCTGGCCGGGTCACCCAAGCTGTTTCCCCCTTCCGTGGTGGAGATGATCGCCATCGCGGAGGAAACCGGCCGACTGGATCAGGAACTCATGCGCATCGCCACCACCTACGAAGGCGATCTGGACCGGCAACTGCGCATGCTGGTGGCGTTGGCGGAACCGGTGATGCTCTTTTTCATGGCGGCGCTGATCGGCACGATCGTCGTGGCGATGCTGCTGCCGATCTTCTCGCTGCAGGATCTGATCAAGTAACGGTTTTGAGCCGCGAATGAACGCGGATGAACCACGGAGTGAATCATGAAACGTGTTGATCGACGACGCCGGACCCAAGGTTTCACCATGATCGAGCTGTTGCTGGTGCTGGTGATTCTGGGGGTGTTGGCGGTGATGGTGGTGCCCCGCTTTGCCGGGCGATCGGAGCAGGCGCGTGAGACGGCCGCCAAGAGCGACCTGGCGCGGATCGGCGTGGCGCTGGACTCGTTTGAGATCGACACGGGGCGGTATCCGAGCACCGCCGATGGGCTCGATGCGCTGGTGCGTCAGCCGAGCAACACGAACAACTGGCGCGGGCCTTACCTGTCGGGCGCTCAGGCCGAGCCGCGCGATCCGTGGGGCAACCCGTATCAGTACGTCTATCCCAGCCGGCGGAACGAAGGCGGGTACGACCTGTATTCCTTCGGGCCGGACGGCCAGGAAGGCACGGACGATGACATCTACCCGGGCCAGAACTGAGTGCGCTGGCACCTCCGGGCCGATGACGGGGGACGTCCGGCGCGATCGCGCGATGGCTGGCTTCTCCATGCTGGAGCTGATCATCGTGATGATCATCATGGCGACGCTGCTGGCGGCGGCATCACCCTCGCTGCGCGGGTTCTACTCGCACCAGCAGATCAGCAACGTCGCGGGGCAGTTCGTCGCGCTGACGCAGTTCGCCCGCAACGCCGCCATCAACGAAGGACGCATCTACCGCCTCAACCTCGATGTGGATGCGCGGATTTACGGCCTGACGGTGCAGGATGGCGGCTTGTTCATCGAGCCGGACCACCCGCTGGGCATGATTTTCGACCTGCCTGACGAGATCGAGGCGTTCTGGGTCGAGACCGACCTGGTTGCAAGCGATCGGCAGTTCGTGACGTTCTACCCATCGGGCAGGGTGGAACCGGCGGGCATCCGCCTGATCGGACGCAGCGGCGAGGTGATCGATGTCATCTGCGCCACGGCGACCGATCGCTTCCGGGCACTGAGCGAGGAGGAATCGCTGGCGCTGCAGCAGCGCCTGGCACAGGGACAGGTGTTCCAAAGCAACACGACCAATCGAAGCAGCAACACCAGCGGCAGCGGCGGCTTCGGCAGTCGCGGCACGGGACGGTGAGGATCATGACGGTGCACGCACAACCCGCGCAATGCAGATCGACGCCCCGACAACGGGCGGCGCGATCGCGCGGCTTGAGCCTGGTCGAGGTGCTGGCGAGCCTGGTGCTCATCGCGGTGGTCATGCCGATCGCCATGCACTGCGTGTCGCTGTCCACCAACGCCTCATCGCTGGCGGCGCAGCGACTCACCGCGACAACGCTGGCGCAGGCGCGACTCAACGAGATCATCGCCACCCACGACTACACCGCCCCGCAACAACAGGGCGACTTCGGCGAGGACTACCCCGCCTTCACCTGGACCGCCTACGCCTATGACTTCGACACGGCCGTCAAGGAGATCGAAGTCGTCGTCACGTGGATGTCCCACGCCGGCGAGCAGAACGTGAAACTCACCACGCTCATGTTTACGGACACCTGATCGATGCGATGCGATGCGCAACCAATCCGAGGTTCATGGCACGGCTGTCTGCCGTGGCGTTCCGCGCTGCGCAGCCACACCGCATCACAGCATCATCAGGGCTTCACGCTTTTTGAAATGCTCACCGCGATGGTGATCATGAGCGTGCTGGCGATGTCGATCTATTCGAGTCTGCAGATTGCCTTTCGCGCGCGGCGATCGGCGGAGCGGGCGCTGGAGCCGGCGCGGGTGTTGGCGCTGAGCCTGGAAATGGTGGCGGCGGAACTGCGGGCGGCAGCGCCCATCACCGGCATGCTCGCCATCGAGTTCATCGGCACCGATGCACGCGAAAGCGCCATCCACGAAACCGACTCCATCTTCTTCTACAGCACCTCCGGATATCAGCCCTGGCCCGAACACGATGTCGGGTTCCGACAGGTCGAGTTTCTCGTGGCTCACGACATGGCAACGCAGGAACGCGTGCTGCTGCGGCGCACCGTGACGGCCGCGCTGACGCCGATCACCCCCGAGCCGGATGAACTGGTGATCTGTCGCGGAGTACGGGCGTTCAACGTGCGCTACCACGATGGCTCATCGTGGATCGATTCGTGGGACTCGGCCTCGTTCGACGATGCCCTGCCCTACGCGGTGGAACTGACGCTGGAACTGGAACCGGACGAGGAACCGGGACCGAACGAACGCGGGCCGATGATGACAACGATCGTCTCGATACCGCTGGGTGGCGCCCGCTCATCGAGCGATGAGGAAGGCGGCAGCGGCGGCGGAGGCGGTATTTTGAACCTGTTCTGAACCATGAACGCAACGCGATGCACACCACGAACGTCGCTCAACCACGCACCCGCACGGTGCGCGGGGACGATCCTGATCGTCACGATGTTCGTGGTGTTGAGCATCGCGGCGATGTCGATCGTGTACGCGCGTTCCGCCCGGGTGGAGGCGATCGCCTCGGCCAATCTCGCCGCCCAGACGCAGGCGCAGTACATCGCCCGCGGCGCGGTGCAGTACGTCATGGGCGTGCTTGCCGACCTGCAGGGCGAACTGCTGCGACCCGAAGACCTCGAAGTGGAAGCCGTACCCTTCGGCGATGGCTACTTCTGGCTCATCACGCCTGACTGGAACCAGCCAGAAGGATTGAAGTTCGGCCTGATCGATGAATCGAGCAAGCTCAATCTCAATACCGCCACGTACGACATGCTCATCAAGCTGCCGAACATGACGGATGAGTTTGCGGCGTCGATCGTCGACTGGCGCGACCCGGACAGCGATACCACGCCCAACGGCGCGGAAAACGACTACTACATGACGCTGCGGCCGGCGTACCACTGCAAGGATCAGCCCTTCGAAACGCTGGAGGAGCTGCTCATGGTGCGCGGCGCGACGCACGAGCTTGTCTTCGGCGAAGACACCAACCGCAACAACATGCTCGATCCGAATGAGAACGATGGCGACGAAACGCTGCCGCCGGACGATCGCGACAACGTTCTGGATCGCGGGCTGGTGGATTACGCGACGGTCTATACATTGGCGCCAACGCAGAACGCGGATGGCGAATCGCTGGTGAACGTCAATCTGGGCGACAGCACACGGCTGCGCGAACTGCTGGAGACTCGGCTCAACTCGGGTGATATCGAAGGCATCATCGCCGAGGTGCAGACGAATCGACCTTACCGCAACCTGATGGACATGTTCATCCGCGCGAAGCTTCGGCCGGAAGACTTCGATGCGATCTGGGACGGTCTGACGGCGATGGAGGAAGGCGCTCCGCGCATGGGGCTGATCAACGTGAACACCGCGCCGGAGGAAGTGCTGGCGACGCTGCCGACGTTGAGCGAGTCCGACGCCGCGACCATGGTGGCGGAACGGGAAACGGCTGACCGGGAGAACGGCGGGTTTTCCTGGGTCGCCCGGGCGCTGACGGAGGAAAAAGCGATTCGAATCGGCGACTATATCACCGGTCGAACGTATCAGTACACGGCCGATGTGGTGGCGGTGAGCGCCAACGGCCGATCGTTCGCGCGGATACGTGCGGTGATCGATTTTTCCGGCTCGCCGCCGCGCATCGTGCACTATGCCGACCTCACGGCACTGGGTTGGCCGCTCGATCCGCAGATTCTGGAAACACTGCGGGCCGGTGAACCGTTGCCCGCACCGCGAAGCGTGGTGGAGTTTTGATGGGGGAAGGTACGGAGGGACGGAGGCACGTAGGGTGTTGGGCGAAGGGTTAACTGAAAGAACGGCATGAAGTTGTCTGGGAAACAATTGTTGGGTCTGGCGGTGGAGCCTGGGGCGTTGACGGCGTGCCAGTTGCAGTGGGACGGATCGCGCCCACAGGTGGTGCGCTCCGCCACGTTCGTGCTGCCCGAATCGGCGACGCTGGAAAAGCCCGAGTCGCTCGGCGATGCGTTCACGCAGTTTCTGCGCGAGCAGCGCTTCACCGCGAAACGCGCGATCATCGGGTTGCCCGCGGCGTGGCTGGCGGTGAAGGACCGCATGGCGCCGCCGGGCGACGATGCCAGCACGTTCGACATCCTGCGGCTGCTTGCCGAACAGGAGTTCGCCACCGATGCGCGTGAACTGGTGTTCGACGGCTCGCTCGACGCCGCGCCGCTTCACACGCCCAGCGCCGATGATCCGCTGCGCGCGGTGCTGCTCTTTGCCACGCTGCGCCGTCGCATGGAGGGCATCGTCAAGCTCGTGGAGCAGGCGGGGGTGAAACCGGTGGCGGTGACCTCCACCGCCATTGCGGTGTCGGATGTCGCGGCCGTCAACGATGCCTCGATGCTGCTGCGCGTCACGCCAACCGCGGTGGAACTGGTGTGGCGGAACGACGGCCGCATCGGTGCGGTGCGCCACCTCAGCACGCACGGCCCGGGTGCCTCGGGCGGCGATGCAACGTGGGGCAACGGGCTGGGCGGTGAGCTTCGCCGGGTGTCGCTCACGTTCCCCGCCCCGACGGGTTCGACCAAACGCAAGCTTTGCCTCGTGGACAGCGCGGGGCTGTCGAACGATGCGGTGACGGCACTGGGTGAACGGCTGTCGCTGCAGGCGCAGGTGATCACCAGGTTGGGGCCGCTGCACGTGCAGGCGACGGACGGCGGCAGCACGGTGACGCCCGAGCACGCCGGCGCCGCCGCTTTGGCGCTGCGCGGGGCGAGTGATCAGCCGCTGATGGTGAATTTCCTTCACTCGCGGCTCGCGGCGCCGCCCGAGCGGATGCCAATCTATTGGCGGTACGGCATCGCCGCGGCGATCCTGCTGGTGGTCGGGATTCTGGCGCTGGCGGCGGACATGATGCTCACCCGCAGCGAGATCAAGCAGATGAAGGTGGCCTATGCCGCCATCGAGACACCCGCGCAGGAAGCGGAGAAGCTGCGCAAACGGGTCCGGCTCGCCCGGGGCTGGTACGATCAGCGACCGAAGCTGCTGGACTGCCTTGCGGCGCTGACGATGAGCTTCCCGGAACGGGGTGTTGTCTGGGCGACCAACCTGGCGATCGATCACAACATGATCTGCAGCGTCACCGGCAAAGCGGAGAACGACGCCAGCGTTTCCACGGTGCGCGATGCGATCAGCGCTTCGCCCTACTTCACCGACATCAAGTCGGGCGGGTTTCGTGAAGCGGACCGCCAGTCGCGGCAGGTGTCGTTTTCCATTACCGCCCGTTACCGCGGCGATCAGGAGTGAGCCTCGTGCAGATGTCCTCCAAACGTGAACGCGTGATGATGATTGCGGCAGCGGTGGTGGTCGGCGCGCTGGTGCTGGACATGTTCGTGCTGTCGCCGGTGCTGGCGTGGCGCGAGGAGTTGTCGCAGGAGCACGCCGCCCTGTCGCACAAGCTTCAGGAAGCGCAGATGCTCGTGGACAACCACCCGCAGATGCAGCGGCGCTGGCGCGAGATGGTGGCGGCGGGTCTCGGTGACAATGCCGCAGCCGCCGAGGCGACCGTCTACCGCGCGGTGGGCGAGTGGGCGCGGGAATCGGGGCTGCAGTTGCAGTCGATCGTTCCCGAACGCGTGCAGGAGGATGAATCGCTGCAGCAGGTGACGCTGCGGGCGACGGCAACGGGGCCGATGCGGGCGGTGGCGCGGTTTCTGGAAAAAGTGGAGGCGGCGGAGTTCCCCTTGCGGGTCACGCAGTTGCAGCTTGGCGCTCGACGGGAAGGGGTGGACGACCTGACGGTGCAATTGCAGCTTTCGACGCTCGTTCGACAGTCACCGCAGCCCGATTCGCCCGGGGGCGACAGGCCGCGCGAAGCAGCCGCCCCGGCGGGCCATTGGCAGGAGAATCGATCGTGAGGAAGTCCAAGATCATCCTGTTCGCTGTTGCCGCGTTGCTGCTGACGCTGGTGGCCGTGGAACCGTCGACGTTGCTGGGGCAGCAGCGTGAGCGTGGGTCGCGCCAGCGTGGCGCTGCGCCGTCCGAGGTGCGTGGCAGCCGCGGCGCCACCCCGGCGGCGGGCGTCCCCGTGGACCGTGATCGGCTGGAGCGAGCCCTCGCAGCGGAAGCATTGGAAGTCGGGGAAGCGGACATCGACCTGGACGCGGAGATGGACGCCGACGTGGAAGTCGCCCCCGTCGAGGCCGATGCCGATGCGGACGACCGTAACGATGATCGCAACATCGCCCCGCGACGCCGCGACACCGCGAGTAACACCGCCAATGAGGACGACAAGCGTGACAGCGATCGCAACCCCTCAACGCTGCCCACGGATAACAAGGCGCGGTACGACCTGCTCGTGCAGCGGAACATCTTCCTGCGTTCAAGGCGCCCCCAATCGGCACGGCCCACTGCGGTAGCGACCCGTCCGACACCTCGAACCGAGACGACGACGCAGCCGCGACCGCTGCCCAACCCCGGCCGCGACTTCGCGCTGCGAGGCGTGGCGGTGCACGGCGATCGTCGCACCGCGTTTCTCGAGGACATCAAGAACAAGTCGGCCGTGTCGGTGCGCGTGGGCGACCTCGTCGCGGGATCACGCATCGTCGGCATCGAACTTGACTACATCGAAATCGAAGCGAAAGAGAAGCGGTCGCGCATCACCGTGGGCCAGGACCTCACCGGCACGACGGCACAGGTGGTGTACGTGCCCGGCCTTGAACGGCGCAGCGGCAGCGCAACCATCACCACGCTGGGACGATCCGGCAGCGACGCCGATGAACGTGGTGGACGCAACCGACGTGGTGGCAACGCCAACGGACGCGGCGGATTCGGACGCGATCAGCGCGGCGGCGGTGGTGCTGGCGGCGGTGGCGGCAACGAATTCGAACGCGGATTCATCGAAGGCAACGCCCCGGCAGCCGTGCCCGCACCCGTCATCATCGCCCCGGCGCCCGATTTCGATGACATCCAAATCGAGCAGGAACTCTCCCGCGAGCAGGAACTGCGCATGCGACGCCTGCGTGAACTGCAGCTCCAGGACGATTGATCGAACAACCCCAGCGCGCCGACACCACGGCGTGCTACTGAACCCCGAAGCATCGAACCCACGGACGTGAAGATATGAGGAATGACCGCATGAAACAGTGGCTCCTGACCGGGCTGACCGCAGCCATGGCGATGATCCTGGCGCTCACGCCCACCAGCGTTGCTCAGGATTATGAACCGCAGCCCACCGAGGACGCCCCGATTCTCCTGAACTTCAAGGATGTGTCGGTCGACGTGGTGCTCGAGTACCTCTCGGAAACCGCCGGGCTGATCGTGATCAAGACGCTGGATGTGCGTGGCACCGTCACGCTGATCAGCCGGCAGCCGTTGAGCGTCGATGAAGCCATCAGTGTGCTCAACAGCGTGCTGAAGGAAAAGGGGTACGCGGCCATCCTCATGGATCGCACGCTCAAAATCGTCGACTTCGCCAACGCGAGCAAGGAAAGCATTCCCGTGCGTGCCGGCAACATTCCCGAGTTGATCCCGCGGACCGATGAAATGGTCACGCAGGTGATCCAGCTCAAGCATGCCGACTGCGCCCAACTCGCCAACGACCTTGGTCCGCTGCTGCCCAGCTATGCGGTGCTGGCGGCCAACACGCGCACCAACTCGCTGATCCTCACCGACACGTCCGCCAACATCCGCCGCATCACCGAGATCGTGCGGGCGCTGGATGAGAGCATGGTCAACGCCGTGGACGTGCGTGTCTTCGCGCTGGAGTTCGCCGATGCCCGTGACGCCGCCCGACTGGTCAACGACCTGTTCGGCAGCCAGGGTGGTGGCGGCGGCAACCGCGGACGCGGTCGCGCCAACGAAGACCCCCGGGCGCAGATCTTCCTGCGCATGGCGGGCGGCGGCGTGCAGGCGGGCGCGGAAACCACCACCGGCCCCACCGTCGCCACGCAGGCATCCGCCGATGAACGCACCAACACCATCGTCGTCACCGGTTCGCCCGAAACACTCGACATCATCGCCAAGGTGATCGAGGAACTCGACGCCAACCCACAGGCCACCCAGGCCGTCTTCATCCACAAAGTCCGCAACGGCGACGCCGCCCAGATGTCCGATGTGCTCAACCAGCTCTTCGGCTCCACCACCGGACGAGGCCGCGCCACCAGCAACCGATCCACCACCAACCGCGGCGGGTTCGGCAACACCAACCGCTCCGGTGGATTCGGCAACACCAACCGCGGCGGCAACTTCGGCGGCGGCGGTGGCTTCGGCGGAGGAGGCGGCTTCGGCAACACCTCCGGAGGCGGACGCGGCGGCTTCGGACGCAGCGGCAACGCCACCCCGCGCAACGATGACCTCCTGGGCGACACCATCCCCGTCGCCAACCTGCAGGAGGACCCGGGCATGGAAGATTTCCGCGTGCCGGAGGAGGAAACCTTCGACTTCGAAAGCGCCGCCGCGGGTCTCGCCGGCCAGGTCGATGTCGTCGCCGAGCCTGACACCAACTCGCTCATCATCATGACCCACCCGCGCAACTTCGCGCAGATTCAGCAGATCATCGAGGACCTGGACCGCCCCATGCCCCAGGTGCTCATCAAGGTGCTCATCGCCGAGGTCACCCATGATCGCTCGCTCGAGGTCGGCGCGGAGTGGTCCATCCTCAACAACAGCGGATCGTTCAACCTCTTCACCGATCTGGGGGTCACCGCCGCAACGGGCGGCATGATCATGCGGCTGGCCGAGCAGAACATCGAACTCACGCTTCGCGCTCTGGAAATTGCGGGCAAACTCGATGTGCTGTCCCGCCCCTACATCCTCGTCGCGGAGAATCAGCCCGCCGGCATCATGGTCGGCCAGCGTGTGCCCTTCATCGTCCGCTCCCGCGTCACCGATGCGGGCCAGGTCATCAACGACATTCAGTACGAGGACGTCGGCATCATTCTCGAGGTGACGCCGCACATCAACTCCGAAGGCCTCGTCGTCATGGACGTGACGCCCACGATCTCCGCCATCACCGATTCATCGGTGCAGATCTCCGAAGTCGTGCAGGCGCCGATCTTCTCCAACCGTTCCGCCTCCAGCCGCGTCGCCATTCAGGACGGACAGACGATCGTCATCGGCGGCCTGATGCAGGACCAGTTGACCGAAACCGTGCGCAAGGTGCCGCTGCTGGGCGACATTCCCCTGCTGGGTGAGCTCTTCAAGAGCACCCGCATGGAAAAGAGCAAGACGGAACTGCTGATCTTCCTCACGCCCCACGTCGCGCGTGACAGCTCGGAGCTGCAGGATCTGTCCGGCCGCGAGGAACGCAGCACCAAGATCGTTCCCCATGCGGTGGAACCGGGCATGTACGACGAGCACATGGAAGGTCTGCGTCGCGGCATGCGGCCGGAGCGCTCCACCGATGTCGTCCCGCCCGCTGAAGTCCCATCCACCCACGGCGATTCCTCGGACACCGCTCCGCAGCGTCGCATCGAAGTGGCTCCCTGAGCACGAAAGCCGCTTGCAACCAAGACGGCACACCACAAGTGAAACCGCGGCGCGCGGGGTCGGTTGTTGCACCTGATGTGCCGCCGCCCGACCCCGCGCCGGCCGGTTCCATCGCACATCTGGAATCCCGCGGTAAAGCGGCTACCATGAGACGCGATGGAGCACGTGCTGGGACAACCTCGGGCCATTGAAGTGCTTACCGCGGCCCTCCGCAGCGAGCGTCTGCACCACGCATGGATCTTCCACGGACCGGTCGGCGTCGGAAAATTCACCACCGCCCGCGCCTTCTCTCGCATCCTCCTGTGCCCCAACGCCCAACCCGATCTCGCGGGCAACATCGCCGCCTGCGGGCAGTGCGAATCCTGCCGATTGTTCGCCAGCGACAACCACCCCGATCTGCACATCATCCGCAAGGAACTCGCCGCCACCTCGAGCATCGCAACACTGCGAACCCGCAAACAGCTCAACATCCCCCTGGATGTGCTGCGCGAACACGTGGTCGGCGGCACGGCAAGCGATGGCCGGTTCTACGATGCCGCCGCGTACAAAGCGCCCATGCTGCGCCACCACAAGGTGTTCATCATCGACGAGGCGGAACTGATCGACGAACGCGGCCAGAACGCCTTGCTCAAAACCCTCGAAGAGCCGCCTGCCGGAACCTTTTTCATTCTCGGCACCACGCGTGAGGAACGGCTGCTGCCCACGGTGCGAAGCCGCTGCCAGCGTGTCGCTTTCGTGCCGCTGTCGCCCGACATCATCGCCGAGTGGATCGCCCGGCATGCATCGGAACTGGATGAAGCATCACGCCGTTGGCTGACCGGCTATTGCGAGGGCAGCCTCGGTCGGGCGGAACTGGCGCTCACGTATGAATTGCATCACTGGGCGCAGGCCGTGCTGCCCGCGCTGAACGAGATGACACGGGGCCGATGCGACGCGGGACTGGGCGGTCGCATCGCCGGCATGGTCGACGACTTCGCCAAAACGTGGGTCGATGCCCACGCCAACGCCTCCAAGGAAGCCGCCAACAAACAGGCGATTGCGCTGATGTGGTCGCTCATCGCCCACGAAGCGCGCCGAAGGTTGGCAGAACTCGCCCGAACCGTTCCCGCCGACGATCCCGACTCCGCCGAGGCCACGCTTCAACCCTGGCTCAGCGTCATCGATGCGCTGGGCGAAGCGCAATACCAGATCAACAGCAACGTCAACATCGGCATCGTGTGCGACCATCTGGTCTCACGCATCGACCGTGCCCTTTCCCCCGCGTGATGAAACTGCACGAAACATGACGCCGACCATGCATCCCGTTCCGTTGGTTTTGTGCTGTGCCCCGTGTGTTCGCGGTGGGTAGCTGCCCATGTCATGGATTCTGCTCTACAACCTGCTGGAGTGGTGCATCCGCATCGTCATGCTGCCGGTCATTCTGCGCCGTCGCTTCGACTCGCCCACCGCGCTCGCATGGCTGATGATCATCTTCTTCCTGCCCGTGCTTGGGCTGCTGCTGTATGCGCTGATCGGCACCAATCGGCTGGGACGCAAACGCGTGCGTCTGCACAACCGCGTCATCGCCCTCATGCGAACGCCCGAACGACTGGCGGAACTCAAGGCCCGCGCCCGCAAACCCCACGTCGCCGAGGAAGTCACGGCACTCGTCCATCAGGCCGAACGCATCGGCGGCATGCCCGTCGCAGGCGGCAACGAAGTTGAACTGCTCGGCGACAGCGATCAGGTCATCGAACGCATCATCCGCGACATCGACGCCGCCAAGCATCACGTCCACATGCTCTTTTACATCTACGAGGACGACGACACCGGCCGCCGTGTCGCCGAAGCGCTCGCCCGTGCCGTCAAACGAGGCGTTCAATGCCGCGTCTTGGCCGACGGCGCGGGCTCGCGCACCATGTTCTACGCCAACGGACTGGCGGCATGGATGAACGAACAAGGCATCCAAACGCTGCCCGCGCTGCCCGTACGACTGCTGCGACGCAAGCTCGCAAGACTCGACCTGCGCAACCACCGCAAAATCGTCGTGATCGACGGCACCATCGGATACACCGGAAGCCAGAACATCACCAACGCCGACTACGGCCGACATCACGTGGAACGGTGGATCGACCTGACCGGACGTTTCCGCGGCCCTATCGTCTCGCAGTTGCAGATGGTCTTCATGGAAGACTGGATGTTCGAGACCGATGAGTACCTGGAGGGCCCCGACATCCTGCCCGCCATTGCACCGGTCGGCGAGGTGTCCGCCCAGACGGTTGCCACCGGTCCGGGACATGAATCCGAAGCGCTGCTGCGCGTCCTGCTTGCCGCCATCAGCATGGCCAAGCGAAAGGTCATCATCACCACCCCCTATCTCGTCCCGGATGAGCCGACGCTGCTCGCGCTGTTTCTCGCGGCGGATCGCGGCGTGGAGGTCAGCCTCGTCGTCCCCGCCAGGAGCGATCACCCGCTCGTCGATGCCGCCGGACGCTCGCTCTTTGAACGCCTGCTTGAAGCGGGCGTCAACATCTACCTCCATCGTCACGGCACGCTCCATTCCAAAACCATGACCGTCGACGATTCCTTCGCCGTCCTCGGGTCGAGCAACATGGATGTGCGCAGCTTCTACCTCAATTTTGAGATCAACGTCCTGCTCTACGGCTCGCAGGTCACCCACGAGCTGCGCTTCGCCCAGATGGGCTACCTCAACGACGCGGACAAGATCACCCTGGACGAATGGCTCAAGCGGCCGATCGCCCACCGCTACATCGACGCCGCCGCGTCCCTGCTCTCCCCCCTGCTCTGACGCTCACCCCGCCTGCCGGACGGGGGCACCCAAAACGGCTACAAACGCCCTTCCCGAGCCTTTTTCGACCTGATTTCCCCCGCGGAACGTGTCGATAATGCTTGTGATACGCCCCTGCCGCGGTACAATGAAACCTACTGCTACGACGAACCCCCACCCTTTGTGCTCCGGGTCAGACCCATGAAGATCACCCGTGCGATTGGTCTGCTGGTCGTGCTCGCAATGTGTGCGGCGACGATGTTCTCCACCGCGCTGCAGGCGAACGATCGGCCCTCCCTGGAGCAACGCCGCGCCGAAGCCATGATGCGCGACGCCCGCTATGCGGCCCTCCGCCGCGACGCGCACAGCGCCAACTTCGTCCGCGCCATGGCCGCCATCGAAAAGCTGCAGGAGCACGGCGAGGAAACCCGCCACATCGTGCAGGGCGCCGTCAAGGAATGGCTCAACCGTGATCAACGTGCCATCAAGGCTCATCTGACGGCACTCGGCCGAGCCACCAACCTGCGCCAGCACGAAGAAGCCTTCGTCGAACTGCAAACCAAAGCCCGCGACAACATCGCTGTGCTCGAAAAAGGCGAACCCGTCCAGTTGGCGCGAAAGTATTACACCGAACTGGAACAGGCTTACATCCCGTTAACGGCGCATTACGGCGCGCTCGATGGCCTGCTCGCAGCGATGGAACGTCAACCGAAACTACTGGCAATTTACGACCCCACCAACGATCGTCAGCCCACCGCCGCCGGCAGCGATCCCGCATCGATACGCGAACAGGTCGAAACCGCCATCGGCATGACCATCGAAGACGCCATGTCCATGCGAGACGGCGGTCAGCCACGCATCGGCAGCGATCCGTCCCAGCGGCTGCTG
Source organism: uncultured Phycisphaeraceae bacterium (assembly GCA_964511575.1). GTDB lineage: Bacteria > Planctomycetota > Phycisphaerae > Phycisphaerales > Phycisphaeraceae > CALKHT01. The sequence goes on from CAZEFM010000003.1 coordinate 56,383, forward strand.
TGGCTCTACATGCAAAGCCGTCGCATTGAAGCCTACAACGAATCCGTCGCCGACATGTTCAAGCCTGCTGAACTCGAAAACGCGCGACTCGTCAACCGCTATCGCGAACACATCGGGCTGCTGCCGCTGGAATTCGATGCCCGCCTCACCCAGGCCGCCCGCGCCCACAGCAAGGAAATGGCCGAGATGGGCTACTTCTCCCACGAATCGCCCGTGGAAGAAAACCGCACCTTCGGCATGCGCTGCGAAAAAGCGGGCTACCGCGGCGCCAGTGGCGAGAACATCGCGGCCGGCACCAGCTCCGGCACGCGCGCTTTCTGGATGTGGTTCGACAGCCCCGGCCACCACAAAAACATGGCGGGCGGACACAACGCCATCGGCGTCGGACTCCACCAGTCCCACATGACCCAGAACTTCGGCGCCGGCGAACGGCTCATGAACGCGAAGTAATCGCACCGACTGCGTTCACCGCCAGCAACACCCCACCAACACCTGCCACTCACTTCGACCAGCGCAGCACCGCTGTCACCGGGTAATGATCCGAGGGATACTTCCCCGCCACGTTGCTGTGATCGATCGTCGCATCAAGGCAGGTGAACGCGTCATCGTGCAGGATCCAATCGATACGGCTGCCGCGTGTGCCGCCCCGGAAGCCGTGAAAGCTCACCTCATCCGCGCTGCGCTGCGGGTGTACCGCGCGGAAACCGTCCGTCAGAGGCCGACTTCCCGCGGACTCCCCCGCCACCATGATGCGGTAAGGCTCGCCGTCCTCATTCGTGTTGAAGTCGCCCGTCACAATCACCGGCAGATCGCCGTGCGCATCGATGAAGCGCCGCATCTGAACCGCCGACTGCTTCCGCGCCTCGGGGCCGCGATGATCCCAGTGCGTGTTGATCACCAGCACCTGCCGGTCCGCCTGCACGTCGCGCAGCACCAGCCACGAAAACATGCGCGTCATCGAGCTGTCCCAGCTCACGCTGCCCGGCGTGTCCGGCTGCTCGCTCAGCCACTGATGCCCCGCATCCACCACCTCGAAGCGATCCGCTCGATAGAAGATGGCTGCGTACTCGCCGCGCTCCACGCCGTCCTCGCGCCCCACGCCGTGGAACCCGTACTCCGGCAGGTGCTCCTGAAGAAATCGCGCCTGAAAATTCAGTACTTCCTGCGTGCCCAGCACATCAGGGTTGTACGCACGAATCGTCTCAACGAGATGCTCGCGCCGCCCCCGCCAGGAGTTTTCCCCGTCCCGCGCCAGACCGTAGCGAATGTTGAACGACATCACCCGCACATCATCCGTCTGCACCACCGCAGCAGGCGTACCCGGCGGACGCCAGATGCACCCCCCCACAAACACCACCAGCAACAGCATCACACCCAAACGACCCATGCAGAATCCTCCCGAGAAAAATGCCCCACGCCCATCAGCTCAACACGCAGCTTGCCTCGTCCGGCCTTCCATGCTCACGGCTCACTTCCCCGCCAGCACCTCGATCACCGCACGCATGAACTGCGGCAGGTCGTCCGGCCGACGACTCGTCACGTGATGACGATCCACCACCACCGGCGCATCCTCCCACAGCGCACCCGCGTTGCGCAGATCATCCTTCAACGCGGGGGTGCTTGTATATCGCACACCCTTGACCACCTGGGCCGAGATATCGATCCACGGCCCGTGACAGATGGACGCGATCAACTTCCCCGCCTCATCAAACTGCTTCACCAGTTCCAGCACCTTCGGGTCACGACGAAGCTTGTCCGGCATCCACCCGCCCGGAATCACCACCCCCGCGAAATCCGCCGCCTCCATCAGGTCAATCGCCACATCCGACTTGCACGGATACCCGTGCTTGCCCTTGTACACCCTGCCGCTTTCCTGCCCCGCGATCGTCACCCCCGCCCCCGCCTCCAGCAACCGATACCGCGGATACTGAAGCTCCATGTCTTCATAATCATCGCCAACAAAAATCAGCACATGCTTGCCATCAAGTGTCATCGCCTACTCCTCAGAAAAGAAAAGAACCCACACCCCATCCCTCCGTGCCTCCTTGCCTTCGTCCCTCCGTCCCATCACACCCCCCATCATACCGTTTCCCCTTCCAATCCCCGCCGTTAAACTATCCCTTCCGCAGCACGGAGTACCTTCGCATGTCCTATCTGCTCGGCATCGACATCGGCACCAGCGGCACCAAAACACTTCTCTGCGATTACGACGGCAACGTCCTCGCCACCGCCACCGCGCCACACGACATCGACTCGCCCCACCCCGGCTGGTCCGAGCAGAACCCCCTGCAATGGTGGAGCGCCACCTGCACCGCCACCAAAGCCGTCCTCCGCAACGCCAAAATCAGGCCCGCGCAGATCACCGCCATCGGACTCTCAGGCCAGATGCACGGCTCCGTCTTCCTCGGCGACGGCCCTGAGCCTCTGCGACCCGCACTCCTCTGGAACGATCAACGCACCACCGCTCAATGTGCCGAGATCGAATCCATTGCGGGCGGCCGAAAAAAACTCATCAGCATGGTCGGCAACCCCGCCCTCACCGGTTTCACCGCGCCCAAAATCCTCTGGGTGCGCCAGAACGAACCACGTATCTATGACAAAACCAAACACATCCTCCTGCCCAAGGATTACATCCGCTACTGCATGACCGGCGAATACGCCACGGAAGTCGGCGACGCATCCGGAACGCTCCTGCTCGATGTCAAAAAACGCGCGTGGAACAAAAAGCTCATCAGCATGCTCGACATCGATGCCGCGCTGCTTCCCGACTGCCACGAATCCCACATCGTCACCGGCACGCTCACCTCCATCGCCGCGCGGGAGATGGGGCTCGTCGAAGGCATCCCCGTCGTCGGTGGCAGCGGCGATCAACCCGCCGGGGCGGTGGGCAACGGCATCGTCACCGCAGGCGTTGTCAGCGCCACGCTCGGCACCAGCGGCGTCGTCTTCGCCCATGCCGATGAACCCACCTACGACCCGCAGGGACGCGTCCACACCATGTGCCACGCCGTCGAAGGCAAGTGGTGCGTCTTCGGCTGCATGCTCTCGGCGGGCGGATCGTTCCAATGGTTTCGCAACCATCTGGGCGATGCCTTCATCACCGCCGCGAAGAAACGCAAGGTTGATCCCTACGAGCTGCTCATCGAGGAAGCCCAGCATGCCTCCCCCGGATGCGAAGGACTCTACTTCCTGCCCTACCTCACCGGCGAACGGTGCCCCTACCCCGACCCACACGCACGCGGCGGATGGATCGGACTCACCGCACGACACAACCGCGCCAGCCTCATCCGAAGCCTCATCGAAGGCGTCACCTTCGGCATGAATGATGCCCTCGCCATCATGCGCGAGATGAACATCCCCGTGAAAAACATCCGACTGTCAGGCGGTGGCGCGCGAAGCGCCTTCTGGCGACAACTCCAGGCCGACATCTACAACACCCCCGTCGCATGTATCAACGCGCAGGAGGGACCGGCTTACGGCGTCGCCATCCTCGCAGGCGTCGGAACAGGCATCTGGAAGAACGTCCCACAGGCGTGCAAAGCCGTCATCCACGAAACCGAAAAACGCAAGCCCAACCGCAAAATCGCCAACCTTTACAGCCAATACCATCAGCAATACCAGCGTCTCTACACCGCACTCGCCCCCGAGTTCCATCGCATCGCCGAAATGTCCTGAACAATCCAACAGCATGACGATGTCGCCATGCGGTAAACTGACTTCATGACCGATTCACCCGACGTCAATCCGCCGAGCACCGATCCCAACGTCCCGGCACAGGAGAACGCGGGCGGTGAAGTCAGCCGCAAACGTCGCACCGGATTGCGTCGTCCGAAACTCAAAAAGTCCAAGCCCGGCACGCCCGCCGGCATCGAGCTGCACGAGCTCGACCACATGGCCGCCGTCGCCCGCTCCGTCCGCCTCACCTGCATCGACTACGCCCCCGGGCAGATTCAGGCCAACCATATCACCGACCTCGATGCCTTCATTCAAACCCATCGCCCCGCGTGGACAACCGTGCGATGGATCCACGTCACCGGCCTCACCGACACGCAAACCATCAAAGCACTCGCACAAAAGTATGAACTGCACCCATTGGCGGTCGAAGACATGTTCCACGTCCCGCAACGTCCCAAGGTGGAATCCTACGAAGGACAAAGCGAACACCGCGCACGCATCTTCGTCATCGCACGCATGATTCAACTCGTCAATCAACACCTGCGATCGCAGCAGATCAGCCTCTTTCTCGGACGCGACACCGTCCTCACCTTTCAGGAAGGCGATGACGACATATGGAAACCCGTGCGCCACCGCCTGCATACCGAAGGCACGCGTCTGCGAAACGCCGACGCCAGCTTCCTCTTCTACACCCTCATCGACGCCATCGTCGACCACTGTTTCCCCGTGCTCGAATACTACGGCGATCAGCTCGATACGCTCGAAGCAAGCGTGCTCTCCACCCCCGAACCGCTGCAACTCGAACACATCCACGCCATGCGACGCGAACTGCTGCTGCTCCGCCGCGAGATCTGGCCGATGCGTGAAGTCGTCAACTTCCTGCAGCGCGACGCCAACGAACATCTCAGCCATCTCACCCGCACCTACATGCGCGACGTCTACGATCACACGATCCAGATCCTCGACATCGTTGAAACCTACCGCGAAATGGCGACCGGCATCGCCGAAACCTATCTCTCCAGCGTCAACAACCGGCTCAACGAAGTGATGAAGGTGCTCGCCGTCTTCGCTTCCATCTTCATCCCCCTCAACTTCCTCGCCAGTGTGTTCGGCATGAACTTCACCTCCATGCCCCTGCACCACCCCTGGCTCTTTCCCGCGTTCTGGATCGTTTGCGGCGCAATCGCCCTGGCGATGCTTCTGTGGTTCCGCGCCCGTAAATGGCTGTGAAGGGTCGGATCCGGTATTTTTCGTCGCAAACTTGCATAAAAGACCGCGCGTGTTATAGTTCCCCCTCCTCACCTCGAAGGGAGGGGTGGACTGTTATTCCCTATTAGTTGTATGAGGAGTAGTTTCATGCGCGGTATTCTTGTCGGCGCTCTCCTGAGCGCCATGTTGTTCACATCGGTTACTTCCGCCAAAGCCGCCACCGTCACGCTGTCGCCCACATCGGACACACTCTTTGAACTGGACATGTTCGATGTTGGGGTTTCGTTGATTGACGAAACCGGTACGTCGCTCGATCTGGGGTGGACAGACTGGACCGTCTTCGCCGCAGCGATCAACTTCGACCTGTCGAGCCTTCCCACGGATGCCATCATCGATTCCGTTTCGGTGCACCTCGACGTCACGGCCGCATCGTTCGCATCCTGGAGCGATGGCGTCGCCGCCATTGCGTTGCCCAACGACGCCACCTTGTCACCCAGCGACATCAACCCGGCAGATGTTTCCAGCAACGAATTCGGCTTCGGCAAACCGAGCGGCGCCGGTGCACTCCAGATCACGTTCGACTCCATCTATCCCGGCGGCAGGTCGATCCAGGAAATCTTCGACAGCGGCGCAACCCACCTGACGGTGTTTCTGCTGCTGGATTTGTTCGGTGGCGATGACTCCCTCAGCGTTGTCAGCACCGAAGGTGCCGCCAACGGCGACGGCTTCGCGCCCTACCTCACGATCAACTACACCAGTGATTCGGCCGGCACCCCCGCCGTCGTCCCCGCACCCGCCTCCGCCGTTGCCGGCTGCGTCCTGATGGCCGCCATCGCCATCTTCCGCACCCGCAAACAACGCTGAAGCAAAAACAACCACACAACCGAACCGCCTCCCGCCGAAACGCTCGCGTCGTCGCGAACCCATCGCTACCCGCGCGTCTCGACGCGGAGGCGGTCAACGGGTGGTGAACCATCCCTGAACCACAGCACGAACGCTGCGAGAATGCCAACGGTGATACCTATCGCGGCAAAGAACAGCGGCATGGGTGGTCCCCACCCGCCGAAGATCATCCATATAAGGACACACAAAAACGCCCCCGCCATCAGACCCACACCCATCCAGGCGGTAACGTGAAGGACGGGATCACGCACCTGGTGCTGAAAGGGCAGATACAACGCCGCCACAACGACACCGATCACCAGAAGAAGCAGCACGAAATCGAGCAACGTCCAGGACCATTTGTGCACACGCTCAATATTGAACGATGCAGGCATCGTCTCAGGAAGTTCATCAAATACCACTTGAAAATCTGAATATTCCGGAGGTGGTGGCGGATCCCAGACAGGTCGGCGATCAAGTGACACGATATACGTTCCTTCGCCCGTCACGAGATGACCGTCGAAATGACCCTGTCTCAAAGCCCAAAAAACGGCAAGAACCACTGCACCAAAGAGAAGTATCCGCCAACCCATGCAGAGCCCTCGCATGACCTCACCTCTCACCTAACAGACCATGTCACTTCACCACGCCACGTACCCATAGATCACCACCAGCATGCTGAACACCACCGTCAGGCCGTGATACCCCATGCGTAGCCAGACGTTGGTGAGGTAGGGGCGTGCATCAAACGCGATGAACTGCAGCATCAGCCGTGCACCCCAGAAGCACGAGATGAACGCCGCAATGCTGCGCGCAAGCGGATCCCCGTTCGCCAATATTTCCGCATGTGTCAGTGACACCACGCCCATCCCGATAATGACAAGCACGATGAACGCGCCGTGCGTCCACACCAGCTGTCGCGTCATCGGGCTCACCCGCGCAAGCTCCGTGCGCCACGCCAACGTGCCCGGCACACAAGCGCTGCCGATCAGAATCCCCAGATGGAGCACGCCGCCCAACCGCACCAGATCACCACGCGTCCACTCGCTCGGCCAAGGGATCGCATCACGCAGCGCCGCAACAAAAGGCGACATCACCTTCAACACAAATGGCTCGTGAAACAGCCAACCGATCGGCCCCAGCACCAGCGCAGCCGTCAACAACCGCGCCATCACTCCACCTTTGCGCCATCCGATCACCCGCCCCACACGCGACCGCGCCGCCAGCACGCCCACACCCTGCACCAGAAAGTAGATCGTCGGCCAACCGTAACCCCCACCGGCTGGCAGCGAGATCACCACATCGTGCACCAACCCCGACACAAGGAACACCACCATCAGAGCCGCCGATGCGGGCAACCGCTGTCGCAACCGCCCAAATACTCCCGCGCGCACCAGCGCCACAAACCCCCGATTCCATCGCCTGCCCCAGAACTCGCCCGGCGACCGCGCCAGCACCGGCTGATCCATGATCGGCTCCACCGCCACCCCCACGCGCCGCCAACCATACGCCATCAGCGCAAACACGCCGAAGTGCAGCATCAGCACCGTCCCCACCATCCCCAGCCAGCCCGCGACATACGCATCATTCACGCGCATCGCCGCCGCCATGCACAACACCCCCGCACCCACCATCGCCCATGCGCGTAGCCACCGTCCCTTCGCCACTGCAAGCGGTTCGCGCGACATCGCTGCGAACGGCTGAGGATCCATGCCCGGCCACGCCAACAGATATCCCACCGCACGTCCTGCCGTGCCGAACCCCTCGCGCCACCATCCGCGCAACCACGTCGTCAGCTTGCACCCGAAGTAAATCGCCCAGGCCAGCACCCACATGAACGCCCACGGCTCAAGCATCGCGCCCCACCACGCCACCAACACCACGACGCACCACACCGCCCCGATCATCGCGCCGTGGTGCCACTGCCATCGCGCACCCTCGCATCGCCCCGCATCGCTCGCCGTCACAACCGGCACACCATTACCGTTCATCGTCGCCTCCCTTCGCCAACCACGTTGTGCCGCATCCCGACCCGTTCACACACCGCGGCTTGCTCATCCACACATCCATCACCCCCATGCTGAAATGCGCACCGATCAACCGCGCATCACGCGCCCAATCCCCCGCCTGTGACAGCAGCGTGTGCTTCGTCAGCGTCACCTGCATCGGCTTCACCATCCAAGGTTCGTGCCATATCCGAAACCGCCGCATCGTTCCCTGCCGATAGGTAAAAGCCGTGTAGCGTTCCAGCAGAAACGCATCGAGCGATTCGGCTTCACAGGGTGCCCAAACCGCATCCTTCGACAGCGTGCCTTCGTACTGCAGACATCCCCCGCGTGCCGATGTCACCCGCCCCGTCACCTCACCACATTCATGATCGTGCTGATAGTCCAACGTGCCGAGTTCGAACGGCAACCCATACATGCGCGGCCCGCCCAACACGCTCAACCGATTCGGCAGATACTCCGCCAGAAAGTAGATCCCCGCCTCGCCGTCATGCTTCACGTGCGTGCGAATATTGAGAAAACCATGATGCGCCACCGGCGCGGTCAGCCACGCCAGCCACCGCCCACCACTGCGCAGCCGCAACCGCTTCATCGTGAACGCCACCGCGCTCACCACCGCGCGGCCGCGATAAAGATCCAACGCAAACGGCACGCTCCCCGCCAACCGTGCAGCATCCACCTCGAAATGCAGGAACGCCGCCCCCATCCAATCGTTCAATAGAAACGGCTCGCCCTCCTCACAAGCAAACCGCTCGCGCGCCGCTTCACTCAACGTCATATCACAACGCGTCGTTACCATCCTCGACCCCCTCTCAGCGCACGAAGCCCACTGACGCAGCAGGTGGAACCCCACCGACAATCCCGCCATGTAAACTCGCCCGGCTCAGGCAACCCTTCCGCGATCCGCTCAACCGTCATCCCAAGCCGCGGCTGCAACTCATCCGGCAGCGCATCGCACGCGCCCGACGCTTCCACAATCCCCTCCGAAAGAATCCGCACCTGCGCAAGCGACACCAGCGGCACGCGCATCGTCCGCTCCATCAGCCACGCGAACCCCACATGAAACCACACGGGCAGTCGCACATACCGCGGCCGCCGCCGCACCACCGCCGCCACCCGACGCACCGCCTCGGCAAGCGGCATCGACTCAGGCCCCATCACCGCCACCGTCTGCCGTGACAGACGCCCCTGCGTCAACGATGCCATCAACACCCGCGCCACATCCGCCACCGCCACAGGCCGCACCTCGCGCTCACGCAACCCCACCAGTCCGAACACCGGAAACGTGAACAGCGCACGACTGAGGTGATCGAGCATGTGATCGCCCCGGCCGTAGATCACCCCGCACTTGAGAATCGTGTAGTCCAGCCCGCTGTCGCGCACGATCTCCTCCGCCCGCCACTTGGATTCGTGATAGCCGCTGCCCGTGCCGGGTCGCGCCCGCAGAAAACTCATCAACGCGACCTTCCCCACCCCCGCCTGCCGGGCCGCTTCCACCACGTTGGCCGTCCCCTCCACGTGCACCTTCCGCCAGGTCGAATCGCCCAACTGCCGGTTGATCCCTGCGCAGTGGGCGACCGCCTGGCACTCCGAAAAGGCTCGCCGCAACGCCGCCAAGTCGTCGAGCCCCGCCTCCACCACCGCCAACCCCCGCAAGCCCTCCGCCACATCACGCTGCCGGCCAGGCCGCGTCACCAGCACCACCTCATGCCCCGCCTGCCGCAACACCTCCGCCAGATGCCGCCCCACAAACCCGAACCCACCTGTAATCGCCACCCTCATGACACACCCTTTCACAATTGTATCGGATATTTCTGTTAAGACAGAAATACAATCCCAAATAAAAAAAACATCACCACCCGAAGCCACCCACGCGGTGGGCGGTGGGGCACCCGCGGCCTACCCCGCCCCCAACATCTTCTTCACCTTCGCTCCCAACCCCACAAACTGAACGATCGCCTTCGTGGGCATGCAGCGGATCTGCTGATACCAGTTGCTCATCGACTCCAGGAAATCCAGGAGCGCCCGCAACCGGTCCCGCGTGTACGCATCGGCCGAGCCCGGCGCTTCCTTCAACTCGGCCACGCACTGCCTCAGCAACTGCAGCGTCGGGTCGATTTCCCGCTTTTTCCGCTCGTCCATGATGATCTGAAACAGTTCCCACGGATCCTTCAGCGATTCGAAATGATCTCGCCGATCCCCCCGCAGATGCACCACCTTCACAATCCCCCATCCCTGCAGCTCGCGCAAACTCGTGCTCACGTTCGACCGCGCCACCTGCAGTGTCCCGGCGATCTCCTCGGCGTGCAACGGAATCGGGCTGATGTACAGCAGCGCATGAATCTGCGCCATCGTGCGGTTCACCCCCCACCGCGTGCCCATCTCCCCCCAGTGCAGCACAAACTTCTCCATCACCGGGCTCAGCTCCATCGCCACCATTCCTTTCAGTTAAAACTGAAATTACCGACCCCGCCCTCCAAAGTCAACCCCCCCACACACCGAAGCTCGTCCACGCAGTGGGTGGGCCCCACAATGCCCCCTCCCCCGCGTTCACGTTACAATGCCTCCCCGTCCCACTAAGGAGTTCCCAATGATTCGCAAACACTCGTCTCTGCTGTTCGCTCTGCTCGCCCTTCCCCTGCTGCTGACCGCCTGCGCCTTCGTGCAGGGCGACGAAGCCAAGGCCGACCCCGAAGCCGGGTTCGTCAGCCTCTTCAACGGCGAAAACCTCGAAGGCTGGATCGGCGCGACCAACGCCTACAAAGCGGTCGACGGCACGATCCACCTGCCACCCGGCAGCAGCGGCAATCTCTACACCGAAAAAGAGTACAGCAACTTCGTCCTGCGATTTGAGTTCAAGCTCACCCCCGGCGCGAACAACGGCTTGGGCATCCGCGCCCCCAAGCAAGGCGACGCCGCATACGTCGGCATCGAACTGCAGATCCTCGACAACGAGCATCCCAAATACGCCAACCTCCAGCCCTGGCAGTACCACGGCTCGGCCTACGGCCTCGCGGCCGCCAAACGCGGGTTCCTCAAGGAAACCGGCGAATGGAACGTTCAGGAAGTCACCGTCAACGGACGTGACATCAAAGTCGTCCTCAACGGCGAAACCATCCTCGACGTCAACCTCGACGAAGCCACCAAGAACGGCACGCTCAGCGGCCACGAACACCCCGGCGCCAAGCGCACCACCGGGCACCTCGGTTTCCTCGGTCACGGCGACGAAGTCTGGTTCCGCAACATCCGCATCAAAGAAATCAACTAACGATCACCAACGCCCCAATCACAAACACCCCGGCGCATCCCGCACCGGGGTGTTTTCACGCGCACTCCGAAGCCGACCCATGCAGTGGGCGGAACCCCTCATCCCCGATCTACCCCCCACCACATCCCCCGCATCCGCCACATCCACCTCCACCACAACCCCCGCCCGCACCGCAACCACCGCCCCACCATCCCCCCTTCTCCCTCGGCATCGGCGTCATCAACGCCACCAGCCGCGCATGCGACGTCGCATGCAACACGCTCAGCCCGAACACCGCCGTCGCCAGCACCATCGTGTCAACACCCGCCGATGCAAGCCCCACCCCTTTGCTCAACGCCTTATACTTCTTCTGCAATCGGCGCAGCGCCTTGTCCCCGCGACGGGTGCGGAACACCGGCCGCCTGAACATCGCCATCGCCACAAACACGCTCAGCACCACCAGCAGCACCAGGTACAGAACCGGCCGACCACGCGTCACACCCACCACGATCTTCGACGCCCCCATCACCGCCGGTGCCAAAGCCAGCCCCCACGGCAAAAGTTGCGCGCCCCACCGCTGGGCAGGCCCCACCACCAGCCCGCGCGCCACCAACTCGTCCTCCATCGCCGCAAGTTCCGGCTCCGCCCGTCGCCGCACCACATGGAGCGCCGCCTCACCACTATCCAGCAGCGAATCGCAGATCGCACGATCCAGCCGAGACAACCCGCTGGGCATGTCCTGCCGGAGCAGTTTCACCGTCGCCCCGCCGCCGCGCAGATCGACCACGCCCATGTCCACCATTCGCATGATGGCCACATTCACCGCCAGATCGTGCCCACCGTTCATCATCGCCACGTGATCCACATCGAGGTCGTCCGCCTCGTCGTTGTGATCCCACGGCACGCGCAGGCCGCGTCGCACCATCGCCGCCGCGACGAGCCCCGTCACCGCCAGCGCGATGTAAAACCGCAGAAAGTTCGGCCCCTGCATGTCCAGCGGCCGATCCACCGGCAACACCGCACAACCCGACAGCAGCATCAACACTGCCAGCCCGCCCAGCACCGCAATCATCACCTGCAGCACGCCGCGTCGCGGCAGCACCACATTCTGTGCCACATCGATGCGCTGATACCGATGCGCTACTGGCGTATCCACCGGGGGCCAGATGTCCGCAGGCGGCTCCTCGCCGAAAATCCTGCGATACGACGTCAACGTCTGCTCATACCACGTGCGGTGTTTGCGGTGTTCCGCTTCCCCGCCGAGGCTCGGCTGATGATGCAGGTTCATGCCCAACACGAGCGGACAGAAATCGTTCCAGTACCGACGCGTATAAAGCAAATGCAGGTGCCACGCCTGATCAACACTGTCGCTGGGACTCACCGGATGCCCCGCCACCGCCGCGAGAAACGCAAACCGCCGATACTCCTCCACCACGCGCTCGGCAAAGCGGCGACGCCACCCCTGCTCACGCGCCAGACGCTGAGCGAACGTCTCAGCCGAGCCCGGCTCATCAAACGCGTAAGCCGCCAACGCCTCCCACTTATCCCGACACTCTTCGCGCATCGCAACCCCCTTTCCAACGAGCCACCATTCTAAACGCGATCCGTGGTACACGTTCCAGCGACCAATCAGTTGCGATCGAAATTGCTGAGAAAAAAAGATGTGGGTTTTCGATCCTTCGCGTCTGCATTATGATGGCTGCCAACGCTTCCTTTCTTTTCCGGAGCCGACACATGAAGCCTCTCCGCTCTCGCATGTTGCGAATCGCCTCTGTGCTGCTGTGGACGATCGCGTCAACGGCGATGCTGCTTGCAGACGACACCGCGAAGTACCAGGCCGTCATCACCGAGGCGACCGCACAGATCGAATCGGATGCATCCGATTGGCGCGCCTATCAACGTCGCGCCGAAGCGCATGCCGCGCTCTCACAGTACGACCGCGCCATCGCCGACCTCACGCAGGTCCTGGCACTGGACAGCGGCAACGTGACAGCACAGCGACGGCTCGCGGAAATGTACCAGCGCAACGGCTCGCACAGTCGGGCGGTAATCGAGTACGCCCGAGCATTCGAGATGACCGAGGACGTCCAGCAGCGCGTGAACATCCTTCTTGCGCGGGCCCGGGTTTACAAGGCGATCAACCTTCCCAACCGACAGCGCAGCGACATCGAGGCGGCAATCGCACTCCAACCGCAGAACATCGATCTCAAACTGCAACTGATCGAACTGCACACGCAGCAGGGTAACGACACGCTCGCCGACCGCATGCTCGATGAACTGATCGCTCATTCACCGGACGATGTACGGCCACACCTCGCACGGGTGCGGATTCGCATGGAGCGCCGACAGTATTCGCAAGCGTTGCAGCTTTGCAATGAGACGATCAAGGCGGGCCACACCACGGCGGATGCCTACGCGCTTCGCAGCGACATTCATGAACGCTTGGACAACTACGAAGAAGCGCTTCGCGATGCAAACGCTGCTCTGCAGCTCGACCCGAACCATCTCGAAGCGCTCAAGAATCGCGGCCGCACATGGAGCAGCCTCGGCGAGCCCCTTCGAGCCGTCGCTGATTATGAGAAAGCGCTCGCCATCGACCCCAACTACACGCCCGTCCAGAACAATCTGGCGTTGGTGTTGATGAATGACCTGGATTCACCGCAGAAAGCGATGGAACTGCTGACGCAGGGCATCCGCAACAACCCCGACGGTGGGCTGTACAACAACCGGGCCGTGCTGCATCAGAAGCTCGGCAACATGGACGCGGCACTGGATGATTACGCTGCGGCGCTGCGCATCGAACCCAACGAGCCCAACGCCGGCCTCAACATAGCGCGGTTGCTGTACCATCTGGAACGGTACGAGGAGGCATACGACGCCTGCACGCGAAATCTGGAACGACACCCCGACAGCGCGGCAACGTATTACTTCCGAGGATCGATCCAGCGACGGATGCCCGATCATGAAGGCGCCGAGGCCGATTTCAACGCATGCCTCGCGCTCGACCCGGATTATGTCGACGCTTACCGTCAACGCGGGCTGCTTTACGGCGACAGGGCGCAATGGGACAAGGCGGCACGTGATCTGGAAATCTTCCTTGATCGAAAGCCCGATCACGCCAACGCGCTGGCTCATCTCGCCCGCGTCTACTACCGCCTGAATCGACACGACCAAGGCCTTGCCACAGCGCAGCGCAGCCTCGCGATCAACCCACAGGAAAGCGTCGCCCTTCATTACGGCGCACACTGCCTGCAGAGCCTGCAGCGACACGAGCAGGCGGTGCAACATCTCGATCAGTTGATTCCAACCGATCCGCATGATTCGCACCTGCTGACCATGCGCGCTTTCTCACTGCGGCAGTTGAAGCGCTATGAAGAGGCGGTTCGCGACTGCGATGCAGCACTGAAGCAGTTCCCACACGACAGCGAAGCACGTTACGAGCGGGCAAGGGCCTATCTGGAGATGGGGCGGGAGGGAGAAGCGCTCGTCGACCTGGAAATGGCAATCTCCAAAAGAAACGATGCACGCTTTTTCGCGGCACGTGGCCAACTTTATGCCAAGCGTCTCGAGACAAAGAAGGCGATACAGGACCTCGCACGGGCCGCACAAATCCAACCCAATTCCAACAACTATTACTACCTCGCGCAGGCGCTCTGCGCCGACGGGCAGTTACCCCAAGCATTCAATGCATACAACGAAGCAGCGAAACTTGCCCCGACCAACACCGCCATCCGCTCGTGTCGCGCTCTACTGGCGGCGAGTATCGGCGAGCACACATCGGCCATGGCGGACTGCAATATGGTGATGCCCCAGAAGCCGCTATGGGCGCGGTTCATGCGGGCGCACTGCCACCTGATGAACAACGACCCCGCCGCCGCGCTCGCCGATGCCGAATGGGTCAGGCCGCAGAAAGGGCTGGGGCAGGACGGCTGGACGGTGATGATCGGCTACCTCGCGGCACAACAGCTTGGCGACCATGAACGTGCCAAGGCGATGCTCGCCGACTGGACACCCAACGACGCCGTGCCGCGCCACTGCATCCGATACCTCCGCGGCGAGATGACCGCCGAGGAACTGCAGGCCACCGGCGAAACCGATTATGCCCGGGTCTACATCGATACCTGGCTGGGCTACGAGGCGTATCTCAGGAAGGATATGGCACGCGCCCAACAATACTTCCAGCGGGCCGCCGACAACCCCCGCAACCAGCAGGCCGAGTACGTGCTGGCGCGCCACATGCTCGTGAGAGTCACCCGCGCAGCCGCATCGGAGTGATAGATCCCCGAGCTTCACCGCCCGCCTCTGTCGCGGCTGCGGGCCGATCCTCCCCTGAAGTCGTCGCGCCCCCGGGTTGGGAATGATATGATGGGCGACCATACCCCTCATTCCCCATCCCGGAGGTTTCTCGTGACCACGTTTGACACGCCCGTTCGTCATTTTGTGCCGCAGGATCTGGACGTCGCGGACTTCGATCAGGTGGAGCCGATCTACCGGGAGTTGCATGAGCGGCCGATCGCGTCCGTCGAGGAACTGGAACGGTGGCTGCTGGACTTTTCCGAGTTGTCCGCGGTGGTGTCGGAGTATGGTTCGCGGCGACACATCGAGCAGAGCTGCCACACCGATGACCCGGAGATCGAAAAACGGTTCCTTCACTTCGTCGAGAAGGTTTCGCCGCGGGTGAAGCCCTGGTTCTTCAAGCTGCAGAAGAAGTTTCTCGAGACCGGCTTCGCCGAGCAGTTGGCGCAGCAGGATGCCAAGTATGCGGTGCTGGTGCGCGAGTGGAAGGTGGAGGTGGAGCTGTTCCGCGAGGAGAACGTTCCGCTGCAGACGCAGGTAACGAAGATCAACACGCAGTACGACAAGCTCAGCGGCGCGATGCTGGTGGAGTTCGATGGCAGAACGCAGACGCTGCAGCAGATGGCGCGGTATCAGGAGGAGCCCGACCGATCGCTGCGGCAACGCGCGTGGGAGACGGTCGAGAATCGCCGACTGGTCGACCACGAAGCGATGGACGACCTCTTCGAGCAGCTTCTCGATCTTCGCAGTCAGATGGCAAAGAACGCGGGCTTCGACAACTTTCGCGACTACATGTGGAAAGCCAAGGCCAGGTTCGACTACACACCGGACGATTGCCGTCGCTTCGCCGATGCCATCGAGAAGGTGTGCATGCCGCTGGTGCGGAAGCTGAACGAGGAGCGTCGGCTGGCGCTCGGGCTGGATAGGCTTCGGCCGTGGGATGTGTCGGTGGATGTGAAGAATCGACCGTCGCTCAAGCCTTTTTCCCCGGACAACGTCGATGAAATGGTGAGCGGTTGCCGCGAGATCTTTCGGCGGTTGTCGCCTCAGTTGGCGCAGGAGTTTGAACGTCTGCAGCCGGGGCGGAACCTTGATCTGGAATCGCGCAGGGGCAAGCGACCGGGCGGCTACCAGGCATCGCTGGCGGAAGTGAAGCAGCCGTTCATCTTCATGAACGCGGCCGGCCTGCACCGCGACGTGGAGACCATGCTGCACGAAGGCGGTCACGCGTTCCATTACATGTGGGCATCGCAGGAGCCGGTCTACTTCCTGCAGCACGCGCCGATTGAGTTCTGCGAGGTGGCGAGCATGTCGATGGAACTGCTGGCCGACCCGCACATGGATGTGTTCTACGATCCGCAGGACGCCAACCGCGCGGTGCGCAAGCACCTGGAGGGCATCATCCGCTTCTTCCCGTGGATGGCGACGATCGATCAGTTCCAGGACTGGATCTACACGCATGAAGGGCACAGCCGGGCCGAGCGCAACACGGCATGGCTCGATATTCTCGGCCGATTCAGCGACCCGGCGATCGACTGGTCGGGCTTTGAGGCCAACCGTCAATCGATGTGGCAGCGACAGGTGCACCTGTTCCATTACCCCTTCTATTACGTGGAGTACGGCATCGCGCAGCTCGGCGCGCTGCAGCTCTGGCAGCAGGCGCAACGCGACGCCGAGGCCGCACTGGCCAACTACCGCAAAGCGCTGACACTCGGCGGAACACGGCCGCTGCCCGAACTGTTCGACGCGGCGGGAATCCGTTTCGATTTCAACGAAGCAACGCTTCGCCCGCTGATCGAGGCGATTGAAGAGGAACTCGATCAACTCCCCGAGTGAGTTGGGCGTTGACGGGTGTTCGAAAAGACGTGGTTCGCTGAAGCGACCACGCCGTAGCGGAAGACGCGTCGGTCTTATCGGTGAGGCACTCTCAAGCTCTCAGGCCGATCGATGTCGATCGGTTGGTGAATTGAGACGGTCGCAGTGTGCCACAAGATCGGCAAGGCGCATTTCGATCACATACGGTGTCGGCAACGGGATTATGAAGAGTCGATTCTGGCGTTTCCTTGGAATCATTTGATTCTTCAGTTCGGCTTCACGTGCTAGCTCGCATATGACGCTGTGCCGCACCGCATTCTGGACGTGCAAAATTGTGAACACCTCCCCAGCGGGTAGTTCGGCCTCGCACCACTCGGAATAGTCGCCAAGAATGGCTGCAGTATCCAGTTCCCACCAGACGCTCACTGCGATCGCTGCGCGCGAACGGTACTTCTCACCCGGCGCCACCATCAGCTCCTCCACCATCAAAACCAGGCACCAGGTTAGTGCCTTACGGCAATGCCACCGCGCCTTTCACATGCTTCGGCTCATGCGCATCATTTCGATCGCCTGTGCCCCGTTGGTCGTGAGAATCCAGAAGTTGTCCTCCGGGCAATGATCGACATAGCCGCGATCCTGCGCCACTTCGAGAAGGAAATCGGCGCGCTGGGCGGCGCGGCGGCGCTGCAGGGTGGAGAAGCGAAGCCAACTGACATCACGTCGCACCCGTTCGAGGCTGGCGCGCCAGGCACAGATCGCCGCGTCAGCTGCATCCCGCGGATCGGGTTGACGTGCCAGCGTTTCGACCAGACTGTTCATGTCGCCAAACCGCTGCGTGAGGCGTTCGCGGTTGGGCAGCATGGGGATGAGTTCTTCGATCGCCAGACAGTGTCGTCGCAACTGATCGGGCGAGATGGGCCCGCGTTGGTTGAGGCGATCAAGCAGTCGCAGCAGTTCCGTTTCCAGCACGCGTGGGCATTCCCACGGCTCGCCATCGGTCATGAGCATGGTCGCTTTCTCCGCGGCGTCCGGAGCGCTGCCTCATGCGGCGCCCCAAGCCATGCAAACGGATATCGCACCATCCCTGTGCGACGGATCAGGACCACATCCCGCGAGAGGGAGCTTGTTACTGCGCGTTGGCGATGCCGATGACCGCCTGGGCGATGCGAGCGCCGGCGTTGCCGGTCGGCTGCGAGCCATCGTCCGGGTCGGCATGCACAATCAGCCCGCGTCCGATGATGGGATTCTTCATTCCGGCGATGCTGATGTTGTCGAACGTCTGGTCGAACTTCGCCACGCCGTTGGCGTCAGCCTTGACATTGCCGAAGTCGCCCGCGTGCCGATCGCCGCCGTTGGGCAGACCATGATCGTGCCCTTCGGGGTTGTAGTGGCCGCCGGTCGCGGTGCCATCGGCAGCGGTGATGTCACCCCACTGATGGATGTGCATGGCGTGTTCCTGGTTCGGATTGAGGCCGGAAATTTCCGCCGTCACCCGTACCCCGTTGTCCACCTGCGTGAACGTCACCACGCCCCGGGCGGTGTTGCCTTCGGTCGGCGCGAGCACCGCCACCGCCTTGGTGATCGACGCCCACGCCTGGACGTGCTCATCGTCGTGCGCGTGGCCGTCCTGGGCGTGGCTATGGCTCGACTGGCTGTTGTCGCAGGCGGCGATGACCATCAGCGTGCACAGGACCGCCAGAACCAGCAGCTTGATCGATCGGGGCATGTTCATTTCCTCGCTTCTCAGATGACTACAGAATCGCGATGCACAAGAATCGAACCCCATGATAACGCCCCGGCAAGAGCGTTCAACTCATCACGCAATTCGCGGCAACTCACGCTCGGCCAGCCACTTCAATCGCTACACCACGGCGCCTAAGCTTTTTCCTGATGCGCGATCGCCCGCTTTGCCTGATCCGACGCTTCGGAACGGCGAATCGGCGTCATTCCTCCTCCTCTTCCTCCGCGTCATCATCCTCGTCCAGCTCGAATTCGTCCTCCTCCTGCGAAGCATCGAAGTCCACTTCCTCGTCTTCCTCGACATCGACGCTGCTGTCGACGGTGACCGCGCCGCCGGACGCATCGGCCTCAGCCTGCGCCTTGAGCGCTTCCCATTCCTCGAGCGTGATCGTCACCTCGCGTGCCTGCGAACCCTTGTACTCGCCCAGCAGACCCGCCTGCGCCATCTGCTCGATGAGTCGGCTGGCACGCGAGTAGCCGATCGTGAGTCGACGCTGCAGAAGCGACACGCTGCCGCGCTGTGTTTCCAGCACCACGCGCACCGCATCGTCAAACAGCGGATCGCGCTCCTCATCGGCATCGAGCGAACCGGGGCCCTTGATCTGCACGAGCTGCGGTTCGAAGTTCTGCTCGGCCACCGTCTTGAGGAAACGCACCGCCTTGCGGATTTCCAGATCGTCCACCAACGTGCCCTGCGCGCGGGTCAGCTTGCTGGTGCGCGGCGAGAGGAAGAGCATGTCGCCCTGTCCCAGCAGCAGTTCCGCACCCTTGCTGTCGAGCACGATGCGGCTGTCCATCCCGCTGGCAACCTTGAAGCTCACGCGGCAGGGCATGTTCGACTTGATCAGACCCGTCACCACGTTCGCCTGCGGACGCTGCGTCGCGAGGATGAGGTGCATGCCCACCGCGCGCGCCTTCTGCGCGATGCGAACGATGAAGCTCTCCACCTCCTTGTTGGTCATCATCAGGTCGGCGAGTTCATCAATGACGAACACCAGGAACGGCAGCTTCTTGGGAATGCGTGCCTCTTCCTCTTCGCTGGACGGCTGGAAGCGCTCCTTGAGCTCTTCCCACGACAGGCTGTTGTAGCTGGCGATGTCGCGAACACCCGCCTCGGCGAGCAGCTCGTAACGCTCGTCCATCTTCGTCACCGCCCATTCGAGAATGGCAGCCGCCTTGCTCATCTCCGTCACCACCGGGCACATCAGGTGCGGAATGTCCTTGAACATGGACATTTCCACCATCTTCGGATCGACCAGCACCAGCTTCAGCTCGTTGGGCTTCTTCGTGTAAAGGAAGCTCATGATGATCGTGTTCATGCACACGCTCTTGCCCGAACCGGTGGTGCCGGCGATGAGCATGTGCGGCATGGATGCCAGGTCGGCAATCAGCGGATTGCCCGAAGCGTCCTTGCCCAGGAACATGGGCAGGCTCATCTTCTGCAGCTTCTCGGGGTCGCTGGTCATCAGCTCCTTGAGGCGCACCTTTTCCTTCACGAGGTTGGGCACTTCAACGCCGACCGTGTCCTTGCCCGCCATGTTGGGAACGATACGGATGTTCTGCGCCCGCAACGCGCGCGCCAGGTCGCTGGAGATGTTGTTGAGCGCCGCCACCTTCGTACCAGGTGCCAGCCGCACTTCGTACAGCGTGATCACCGGACCGGAGTCGATGCCCACCACTTCGCCTTCGATGCGATACTGTTGCAGCGCTGATTCGAGCTGCACCGCCTGGTCGCGCACCATGCGTTCCATTTCGTCGGTGAAGTTGCTCTCCGGCTCCACCAGCAGATCGAGCCCCGGGAACTGATAACCCGACAGATCGATCTCGCGCGGCGGCGCGGGCTTGGTCGGCAGCGTCGGCTTGAACTTGATGGGCAACTGCTGCATCTTGGCGCGCAGTTCATCCGGATCGAAACGACGCTTCTCCGCCACGTACGCGCCCGGCGCATCGGCGGCGCTTTCCTCATCCACCTCCTCGTCCGCACCGTCTTCGGCTGTCGCCTCGACTTCCGCGTCCTCTTCCTCCTCCTCTTCGACAACGCCGCGGCGTTTGCGTGTGTTGGCCTCGGGATCGAACGATTCGGTGGCGCCCAGGCCACCCGCATCTTCATCGATCGGGTTCTCCACTTCCCTGCGCTGGCGACGCCGACCACCGCGGCGCACCGGCGGGCTGTCTTGCTCATCCTCCTCATCGATCTCCGCGCGAGCGGTGCTGCTGCGTCGTGCCGCCCAGAGGCTCGCCACCGAAGGCAGCCGCCCCACCAGCACCGGATTGGGCATGTGCACCGATCCCGCGAGGGCGGCGCACCACCGGCCGATCAACCGCGGCAAAGCGAACACGACCTGATCAATCGCGAAGATCGCACCGATCCAGAACGCCACAACAAGAATGAGCATGGTGCCCAGCACGGCGAAGCGCGGGGTGAGTTCACCGTTGATGTAGGTGGCGAGCAGACCGCCGGCGAGTTCGGGCTGATGGC
This sequence comes from uncultured Phycisphaeraceae bacterium, assembly GCA_964511575.1. Lineage (GTDB taxonomy): Bacteria > Planctomycetota > Phycisphaerae > Phycisphaerales > Phycisphaeraceae > CALKHT01. Next base: position 77,732 of record CAZEFM010000003.1, read on the forward strand.
TGAGGTTGGGCGCGACAAGACCAACAAGGCTGCTCGTGGCAACCGCCATGAGGATGACACCGAAGATGCGGAAAGCGGGCTGAGTGATCGTTCGGCCGGCCATCGTGAGGGCGAGGATTGCCGCCCAACCGATCACCGCCAACCAGACGCCCGGGCCGAGCATGACGTAAGCCTTGTAAGCGACGACCGCGCCGAAGCGTCCGACCCAGTTGCTGATTTCGGTGTTCAGCGGCGCAACGCTGTGTCCCGGAGGGTCGGCCGGGTCGAAACTCACCAGCGCGCACACCAGCAGCGCCCAAGTCCCGGCCGCCACCGCCCACGCAAGGAACTTCCAAAGTGCTTTGGAGTCGATCGGTTCCGCCACGTTCTTCTTCTTAGCCATTGCACCTTCCGGGTTTACCACTGACCGCGGCCGAGCGCACGCATCGCGCCGCATCACCCAACATCGACACGCCGACGGTGTCGACGATAAAAGTTGCCCGTTTGCCGGCGAACGGCATTCACTCCTTCGACGTGATTCGATCGACGTGACGGCGCACTCAGTGAGCGGCCGCGGGTTCCACAGTCGCCGCATCGGTCTCAGCAACATCGTCAGCGACCAGACGAACGAGCACTTCGGCTTCCTCAAGCGTGCGACAAAGTGCGATCCGACCGGGCTCATCCACGATGCCCGCACGGCGGAGCACCTCCGCGGGTTGTGGCTGCACACCTGCAAGAACAACAAACGTCCGATTGCGCTGCAGCTTGCGAATCGCTGACTCGAGCGCCACCAGCGCGGTGACGTCCATCGAGGGCACAGCACCCATGTAGAGAATGACCGCTGTCGCGTGACGGGCGGTGGTGGTGAGCGTGCTGACCGCTTTTTCCGCAGCACCGAAGAACATCGGGCCCGCCACCTCATACAGCAGAATGCCCGGCGGAAGCGGTGCAACCAGTTGCGGGTGCTCGCCATCGCTCAGTCGCACACTGGCGATCTCGGCCATGCGACGCATGAACAGCAGCGCCGCCAGTACGACGCCCACACTCACCGCCAGTACCATGTCGAAGATCACCGTCAGCGCAAAGCAGGTGACCAGCACCACAACATCGCTCACCGGCGCAACGCGCAGGATGTGACCGAAGTGTTTCACCTCGCTCATGTTCCATGCCACCATGAGCAGCAGCGCCGCCAGCGACGCCATCGGCAGGTAACCCAGCACCGGCGCAAGCAGCAGCACCGTCACCAGCACGAACGCGGCATGGACCATCGGCGCGATGGGCGAGCGTGCCCCGGCGCGAATGCCCGTGGCGGTGCGGGCGATCGCGGCAGTAGCGGCGAAACCGCCAAAGAACGGCGCAGCCACATTGCCGACGCCCTGTGCGATCAGTTCGACATCCGGGTCGTGCTTGCGGCCGGTCATCCCGTCGGCGACCACCGCACAGAGCAACGATTCGATCGCCCCGAGCACCGCAATGGCGATGGCTGGGGGAATGAGCGCCTGCACCAGTTCGAACGAGAGCGTCAGCGGCTCGCCATCGGGGCCGGGCAGGAACCACGGCAACGTGAAACCGGGCGGCGTCTGAGGAATACCGGGCCGCTCCACGCCTTCGGTTAGGTAGGAGAACTTGCTGTTGATGGTCGCAACGGTGAAATCGGGGTCGACCAGATGCGCCAGGTACGCACCGATGCCGGCGAGGCTCAGCGCCACCAGCGGCGCGGGCACCTTGCGGGTGATGCGCGGCCAGACGATCAGCACCGTCAGTGTGGCCACCCCGATCGTCACATCGGCCCATTGCAGCGAGGGCATGGCCTCGGCGAGGGCGGCGATGCGTTCGATGAAGTGGTCGGGCGACTTCGCCATCTCCAGGCCGAGGAAATCCTTGACCTGCAACGTTGCGATGACAACGGCGATGCCACTGGTGAATCCGGTGGTGACGGGGTGTGGGATGAATTGGATGAGCCGTCCGAGCCGGGCAGCCCCCATGAGGATGAGGATGAGGCCGGCGATGGCGGAGGCGAGCGCCAGACCACCGATGCCGTACTGCGCGGCGATGGGGGCGAGGATGACGACGAACGCGGCGGTGGGTCCGGAGACGCTGGTGCGTGCCCCGCCGAGCAGTGCGATCAGCCCGCCTGCAACGATGGCGGTGTAAAGGCCGTGCTGTGGGGGAACGCCGACGGCGATCGCCAATGCCATGGACAGAGGCAGCGCCACCACGCCGGTGATGAGTCCGGCCATGAGATCGGCCTGGAAATCGGCGGCGCGATAGCCCTGAGCAAAGGTTTCGCGCAGCGCAGTGGCGAAACGCAGTTGCAGCCTGGGCAAGGCAGCGAAAGCGGCAGCGTAGCGTTTCATAGAACAGGTCGCCGCGGCCAAAACAGACCACGGCGACGAAGCAACTGAATCATAGCTGGGGCAAGGGGCGGTGCAAGGGCGGAGTGGGGTGATTTGGTGAGGTGGTGATTTGGTGAGGGGGGAAGGGGTGAGGTCTGGAGTTAAAGCCCGGGATAGCTGTCCCCGGGTTCTAAAATAGGCAACTCGTCCCAAACATAATGCAAAAACTGTTGCACGACGCGCCGCCGCGAGGTCGGCGCGCGGATGACCCTTGTGGTGAAGGGATTAAGTCGCGTTCGCGGCACGTCGATATCACTTCACAGTGAACACGCAGGAGGGAACGCATGAGCCAGGTATCCACATCGACTGAGGCGGTGCAGCCGGACGATCTGCTGGTGAAGCAGGCGGTTCAGGAGATTTCGCACATCGCCACGCTTCCGGAGGTCACACTCAAGATCATCCAGTTGGTGGAGGATCCTGAGTCGACGGCTCAGGATCTGAACCGCATCATCAGCAACGACCCGGCGTTGGGAGCCCGCATTCTGAAGGTGGTGAACAGCGCGTTTTACGGGCTGCCGGGGCAGATCGGATCGATCAACCGGGCGATCGTGCTGTTGGGCCTGAACGCGGTGAAGAACATCGCCATCGCGGCATCGCTGGCGAAGCTGTTCCGTGGCGGGAAAATCTGCCCCTCGTTCAACGCGCGCGACCTGTGGACCCACTCCATTTCGGTGGCGACCGGCACACGGCTGCTGGCGGACAAGGTGGGGTTGGGGCTGCCGGACGAGGCGTTTCTCGCCGGGCTGATTCACGACATCGGCATCATGGTCGAGGTGCAGGCACGGCGAAGCAAGTTCGTCGAGACAATGGAAAAGCTTGATCTCGATCCCAATCTGCACATGCGCACGGCGGAAACGCAGACGATCGGCGCCAATCATGAACAGTTCGGCGCGGCGTTGTGTCGGCTGTGGAAGTTCCCCTCGAGCTTTGCCTATGTGACGGGGCATCACCACAACCCCGGTGAGCTGCCGGAGAACCATCGCACGCTGGCAAGCCTGGTGCATCTGGCGGACCTGGCGGCGGCGCGGAACGCGCTGGGATTCTCCCGCGACATCGAAGTCGCCGAGCCCGACAGCAACCTGCTCGACCAGCTCACGCTGACGACGGCTCAGTTCGAGGAAGTGCAGCGCATCCTGCCGGACGCGACGCAGGAAGCCAACAGCCTGCTGTCCAGTGAAATTTGATGAGGCATGGTGAGGCTTGAGGGGTGAGGCCCGAGGCTTGGAGGCGCAGCGTCCCCTGCCGCCCCCTCCCCCTCGCGCCCTACGCTCTCGGCCCTTGCTCCGCCCTACCCAACCAAGCGTCTCTCTTTTCCCTCCGGGCGACGATTCGCAAGAGTCGTCGCCTTTTCTTTTTCGACGGCTTGTGGTATCTTGCTACCTCCTGAACCTGCGTGTTCACCCGGGGATGGGGGCACGCGCGGCGTATCCAGACAATTCGGAAGATAGGAAGGCAGGAAGATGCGACGAGCACGACTACGTCAAGCGGTGGCGATTCTGTCGACGTTCATTCTTTCCGTGTGCGTCACCAAAGCCGAGACTTTCGTCTGGACCGACGGGGGCGACACACCAGCCTGGGACGAACTTGATTTCGATCTCTTTGGCTTCCGCTATCCCAACTGGTCCAACCAGACACTCAACGATCATCTGCCGGGTCCCGGCGACACGATCGTCATCGCGATGTTCCAGAGCGATGAAGGATTGATCGACCTTGGCCAAACGCGCACCGTGGACGCCCTGGTGATCAACACCGGCACCTACTTCGAGATGCGAAACGGCGAACTCGTACTGTTGGATGGCAACATCTCGCGCAATTCGGTGCCCGGTTCCGCCAATCATCTGATCGCCAGCAACGTCACGCTGCAACAGGCCGGGCTCCTGTGGATCAACAACCCCGGGTTCCTGCACATCAGCGGCAAGCTCACCGCGGCGAACGGCTTCACCAAAACCGGCGATGGCGACCTCGTCCTCAGCAACGTCAATAACGACATCGACGGCGTGGTCACCCTGCAACAGGGTAAGCTGCGTATCTCCCCTTTTCAGAGCGGCTACGTCATTGACCACGCGATCCACTTCAATCCGTTTGCCAACACGGCCGCCACGCTGAGCATCACGGAAAACATCACCGCCACGGGAGCGATTACCACATCCGCGCCGATCCACGGCTGGGCGGTGCTCGATGTCGCGTCCGGCAAGGTGTTCAATGCGGCAGGCGGATTGGGCGGCTCCGGACGCATGACCATTGCCGGCGGGGGCACGGTACGCACCCAGTTCGCCTCGGCGGCAATGCTCTGGGTGAGCAATACCACGCTGGAAGTCGACGGCACGATCGGCCACGGCACGGGCATCTACCTGGAAAACGGTGTCCTCCGCGCGATGCGCGACATCACCACGCAGGGCACACTGCACACCTACGGCTCAAGCAGCGTGATCGACACGGGCGCGCATCGCGTCGCCTTCGGCAACCTCGCGGGACCGATGCCGCAATACACGCTGGTGAAGCGCGGTTCGGGCACGCTGGCAACGCCGATCACGTCTGCGATGGGAGGGGTGCGTCTGGAAGCGGGGACGTTGGAAACGGCTGACTTCCACCGCATCGATCAGTTGACGTTCGATGGTGGCACGCTGCGGACGCTGCCCTACGCCGGGACACGAACTCTTTTCGCGACGGTCAACGGCGGCGGCGGTGCGATTGAAACCCCCACCGATGCTTCGATCACGCTGACGCTCGCGGGCAGCGGCCATTTCGCCAAAAGCGGTGCGGGTCGCCTGACGATCAGCGGACATGCGAACACCTTCACCGGCGGCCTGACAGTCGACGCGGGCACGCTGGCGATGGCGCTGTCCAGTCGCAGCGGGGCTGCGTGGGCGCGGGTGATGCCCGGGGCAACGCTTGTGCTGTCGCAGGCGTTGCAATTCAACGACAACATGCCTTACGACATCGGCGGGACGCTCGAACTGGTCAGCCCCCTCGCCGTGTCGCAGATGAGCCTTTTCGGATCAGGTGCCATCACCGGACCATCGACGCTCAACTTGCTCGATGGCGTTCAGGTGCGTGTGGATCAGGCCGGGTCGACCGCCGCGATTCACACCAACATCAGCAATCCGGGCGATCTGAGCAACCCGAATCGACCGCCCCTGAACTTTCACATCGCCTCCGGCAATTCGCGGCTGGACGTGTTCGGCGACATCAGCACGCTCACGCTGGTTCGCAAAACCGGGGCCGGCACGCTGGCGCTGCACGGCAACGGGCGTCTGTTCCCCGGCCTGCTCATCGAACAGGGCGTCGTGGAAGTCGCACAGGCCGAGGGCATCTTCTACGAAACCGATTACCTGGTGAACGATGGACTGCTTCGCTTCAACGGCGGCGTGCTGCGACTGATCGGCGATGACCTGCGGCTGCCCGGCGTGGTGCTGCAGGACGGAGGCGGCACCATCGACCTCAACAACCGCAACGCCCGCATCGACGACTTCAAAGTCCAGGGGACGGGGCCTCTGACAGTCACCGGCGGGGGAACGCTGCGGCTGGGCGTTGCCAACGAGTTCAACGGCGACCTCATCCTGCAGGGTGCGGCACTGGAGATCGGCCACACCGCCGCATTGGGCGGCGAGGGCACACTGCACCTGAACGGCGGCATCATCCGCGGCGCAACATCACAATTCAGCCTCCCCGAACTGTTCCTGGCGACCACCTCCGGGTTCAGCTTCAACGTCCTCGAACTCAACGGCGCATCGGTTACCTCCCGTGAAGCGCTTCGCGGCCCGGGGGTACTCGGGGTCATCGGCGATGGCGTACTCAATTTCGTCGGCTCGGGGCTGATCAACACGCACGCCGGTTTTACCGTCGCCAACGGCGCGACACTGCGCATCGATACGGAAAGGCAACTCGGTGCACTGCCCGGCACGGTCGATGAACAGCACCTGTCGCTCAACGGCGGCGTGCTCGACACCGTCGGCAGCTTCACGATTGCCGCCAACCGCGGCGTGCGCATCGGGGCGAACGGCGGAACGATTCGCGTCAGCAACGGGCAGACGGTCACCCTCGCAGGCGCGATCAGCAGCCCAACCGGCTTCACCCAAGGCGGGTTGACCGTCGATGGTGCCGGCACGCTGGCGCTCCTGGGCAACAACACTTACGTGGGCGGCACGCACGTGGTGAGCGGCACGCTGCAGATCCACGACGGCACGGCACTGTCCACGGGTGATGTCCTCATCGACGTGGGCGCGACGTTACGCAGCGCGGCCAACCCGACGCGGCCGGTGGTGGGCAACGTGATCAATCAGGGACTCATCGCCGGGCCTGAAGCGTTCTTTTTCGAGCCCGGGCTGGTGTTCACCGGCGCGGTCAGCGGCGCGGGCAATTTCACGGGCAACGTAACATTTGCCGGCAGCTACTCGCCGGGCAACAGCACGGCCCAAATCGGCTTCGACACGCTCACGCTGGGCGACACCAACACGCTCATCATCGAAATCGCCGATGCATCGGATTACGACCGGCTGATCGCGACCACGGCAATCACGATTGACGGTGTGATCGATATCCGTTTCCTCGATGGGTTCGTGCCGGAGGCGACGGATGTGCTGACGATCCTGTCCGCCCCGATGATCAGCGGCCACTTCAGCAACGCCCCGCCGACCGTCGTGGACCTGGGCGGGGGGATGGCGGTACTGCGACCGGCACACATGGTCGTGGGCGATATCGCGTTCGAACTGGACTATTTCGCGGCCGACGGGGTGGCACTGCGAAACTTCCGCGTGATTCCCGAGCCGGCGACCCTGCTGATGCTCATTGCCGGGGGCACGCTGCTGCTGCGACGGCGGGCGGCCTGAACGCGGGCACAAGCTGGACCCCGGCTGCGGGGATGGCGAGCAGCCGGGGCAACGGAGCCGCGTCTGCCCTCATGGGGGAGCGCGGCGCCGGCGGTTCGCCGCAATTCGCCGCCCTCTGCCACATTTGCAGCCACTTCGGTACAATCCCGCGTTCCCAAACCGTACCGAAGGAATGCAACACCATGGCCAAGGCCGCGACCTCCACGAACAATGACCCGAAGAAGATCGTCCTCGCCTACTCCGGCGGGCTGGACACCTCCGTCATCCTCCCCTGGCTCAAGGAGCGCTACCCGGGGGTGAAGCTCGTCGCCTTCGCGGCCGAACTGGGCCAGGGCGATGAACTGTCGGGCATTGAGAAGAAGGCATACGCCTCCGGCGCGGACGAGGTGGTGGTCAAGGACCTGCGGCAGGAGTTTGCCGAGCAGTTCTGCTTCCCCATGCTCAAGGCGCACGCGGTGTACGAGAGCGATTACCTGCTGGGCACGAGCATCGCCCGGTCGCTGATCGCCAAGCACCAGGTGA